>NZ_JBVVQR010000021.1:0-100362 GCF_055811535.1 Mesorhizobium sp. WSM4816
AGAGAAGCTGCGCTTCGCCATCCGTGAAGGCGGCCGCACCGTCGGTGCCGGCATCGTCGTCACCATCAAAGAGTAATCGACGCCGGCATCCACCGGATCGACAGGGAAGGGCGGTCTTCGGGCCGCCCTTTTTTCTTATTTGCGTACACCCGGCTTGCCAGTTTTAGGTACAGCCGGCGCCTTCGTCGTCGCATATCCCTGTTGCAAGCCTTCAAAGCTGAACTAGTATAGGTCGCATTGCGGGGGGGCTTGCCCGATGGTTCCATGGCACGGTCTGAATGGTCAGGCATGGTGGATGCTTGGGCTGATCTGCCTGGCGTCGTTCCTCATCATGGAACATGCTGCCTTCGCGGCGGACACCAAAGAATCCGGGCCGGATCTTGGTCCGGCGATGCGGTTTGTCGTCGTCCGCAGCAGCGCGCCCGGTTGCGAACCGACCTGCCCGGAATGGATATCGGCTGAAGGCTCAATAGAAGTTGGCACGCCGGCCCTGTTGAAACGCACGCTCAAGGGGCTTGGTGGCCGAAAACTGCCGATCGTAGTCAGTTCTCCGGGCGGCAATGTCGATGCAGCCCTTCAGATCGGCCGCATGATCCGCAAGAATAAGCTCGATATCGCAGTCGGTGCGACGATGTTTTACGGCTGCGAGCCACAGATGAACAATTGCCAAGCCAATGACGGCAAGGGCGCGACCTATTTCGGCTTCACCTATGCCAGTGGCGCCATCTGCAATTCCGCTTGTCCGCTGATGTTTGCCGGCGGCATCAGGCGCGTTGCCGGACAATGGGCCTATCTCGGCGTCCATCAGATTACCACGACCCACATCCAGACGAAATTGCAGTACCGGACCACCTATCACGTGGTCGGAGGCAAGAAGAAGGTCCTCAGCAAGAAGATCGTCGGCCGCAAGAACGCCGGCAGCTCCAAAACCTACGAGATGAGCAAGTCGGTGGAGAAAAGACTGGCAGCCTATTTGAAGGAGATGGGCGTCGATCAT
Source organism: Mesorhizobium sp. WSM4816 (assembly GCF_055811535.1). Taxonomy (NCBI): domain Bacteria; kingdom Pseudomonadati; phylum Pseudomonadota; class Alphaproteobacteria; order Hyphomicrobiales; family Phyllobacteriaceae; genus Mesorhizobium; species Mesorhizobium sp. WSM4816. The sequence continues at coordinate 998 of NZ_JBVVQR010000021.1, forward strand.
GGCGTGCTGGACGTAATGAAAGCAACGCCGGCCAGCGATATAAGGCAGATCAAGTCGGGAGATATGCTGGCGATGAAGCTCGTCACCAGCCTCGACTCCGTCGACATCCTGACGGAGGCGGCCATATGCCGGCGGAGCCCGGCGCCGCCGAACTGCAGGGAGGTCCCTGCGAATGCCAAGCCGGCCAAGCCAGCAGCGATCGAGGCGAAGGCCGGATCCTCTCAACCGGATCAAGTCCCACTTTCTCAGTCGGCCAAGGATGCACCTACTCAGCCGGTCGAGGCAGCGCCAGGGAACGAGGCGCCGGACAAGGGCTCCATACTCGTTCGCGGCAGCAATCCGATGTGCGAGCCCCACTGCCCGGAATGGATGTGGGCTCTGCCGCTCGGGGCAGTGCCAGGGAACGGGGCACCCGAGATGAGCTTCGTCGTGGTTCGTGGCAGCAATTCGTCCTGCAATCCCGACTGTCCGGAATGGATATCGGCCCAAGGCGTAATCACGAGCCAGACCCCGCAGAAGCTGCGCCATTTCCTCGCCACGCTTGGCAACCGGCGGCTGCCCATAGTGGTTAGCTCGCGAGGTGGCGACTTATTTGGCGCCTTGGCGGCCGGGAGGATTATCCACGAGAGGAGGCTCGACGTCGCCGTTGCTCGCACCGTTTTCGTTGGCTGCGACCCGGGAGAGTGGAGTTGCCTGGCCAAAGACGGTGCATATGCCGGAGTGGCCAGCGATGCGAAAGGCGACTGCGATTCGGCCTGCGCGCTGATGCTGGCGGGCGGCGTCAGGCGGCTTGTCGGTTCATGGGCGCTGCTCAGCCTGGGCCTGATGGGACAAACCAGCTGATCAAGACTTACCTTGACGAGATGGCAATCAACGCTGATCTGTTCATGGCGCTTCAGCGCATTCCGGTCGAGCACCAACTCGAACCTGACACGATGCTGAAGCTTGGCCTGACGACGGGTCCTCAATCCGTGGACGAACTGACCGGCGCCACCATTTGCAAGTCGCTGCCGAAGCCCGACAATTGCAGGGTCACGCCGTCAACCAACGCCGAAGCCGCGGCGCCCCCCAGGCTGTAGCTTCGCGTCGGCCAATAATCGGCGTCGGCGTTGCCGGCCGATATCCGATGCGAAGGGCGGTCCTCGGGCTGCCCTTTTTGCTTATTCGCGTACACCCGGTTTGCCTTTTTAGGTACGGCCGGCGCTTGCGCCATCGTCGCAAAACGCTGTTGCAAGCCGGCAAAGCTGAACTACTATAGGTCGCATTGCGGGGGGCTTCCCGAATGGTTTCGTGGCACCGTCTGAATAGCCAGGCATGGTGGATGCTTGGGATGATCTTGCTGGCGTCGTTCCTGGTCATGGGACACGCTGCCTTTGCGGCGAATACCAAAAAATCCGCGCCGGATCTTGGTCCGACGATGCGGTTTGTCGTCGTCCGCAGCAGCGCGCCTGGTTGCGAACCGACCTGCCCGGAATGGATATCGGCTGAAGGCTCGATAGAGGCCGGCACGCCGGCCCTGTTCAAGCGCACGCTCAAGGGGCTTGGTGGCCGAAAACTGCCCGTTGTCGTGGATTCTCCCGGCGGCAACGTCGAAGCGGCGCTGGCGCTTGGCCGGCTGCTGCGCAAGAACAAGCTCGATATCGCGGTCGGCAAAACCCGGTTCACCGGCTGCCAGCCCGATGCCAAGGACTGCAAGCAAAACGACGGCAAGGGCGCTCGCTATTTCGGCAATGCCTATGCCAGCAGCGCCATCTGCAATTCAGCCTGTCCGCTGATGTTTGCCGGCGGCATCAGGCGCGTCGTCGGGCAATGGGCCTTTCTCGGCGTACATCAGATCACCACGACCTACATCCGCACGAAATTGCAGTACCGGACCACCTATCGCGTGGTCGGAGGCAAGAAGAAGATCGTCAGCAAGAAGATCGTCGGCCGCAAGAACGCCGGCAGCTACAAGACCTACGAGATGAGCAAGTCGGTGGAGAAAAGACTGGCTGCCTATCTGAACGAAATGGGCGTCGGCCAGGCCGTGCTCGAGACGATGAAGAACACGCCGGCCAGCAGCATCCAGCAGCTGGCTCCCTACGACATGCTGCAGGCGAAGCTGGTGACCAGCCTGGATGCCGTCGACCTGCTGACCGCGCCAACCCTGTGCAACACCGATCCGGTGGCCGCGAACTGCAGGGAAATACCGGCGCCGGCCGGCGACGTGGTGGCCTACGCCAAGCACGCTCCCGCCGCGCCGGTCGAACCTGAAACCGGGCAGCGGGCCGATGTTGGCGATATGCGCTTCGTCCTGGTTCGCGGCAGAAGTTTTCTCTGCGATCCCAATTGTCCCGAATGGATCTCGGCGGAAGGCACGATCAGCGCTCGAACGCCGGAACGGCTGCGCCAACTGCTGGACACGATCGGTGACCGGCGACTTCCCGTGGTGATCAACTCGCCGGGAGGCGACGTGCTCGGCGCTCTGGCCGCCGGAAGGTTGATCCGAGAACGCAAGCTCGATGTGGCGGTTGCGCGGACGGACTTCATTGGATGCGAGCCGGACAAGGCGGATTGCACCGCCGAGGATGGCGTCCATGTCGGACTGACGATCGATGCGAGCGGCGCGTGTGGCGCGGCCTGTCCGATCATGCTTGCCGGCGGTGTCAGGCGCCTTGTCGGTCCTCGCGCGCAGTTGACCGTGCACTCGATGGGGCTGGAGCAGCGGGTCAAAACCTATCTCAGGGAAATGGCGGTCGGATCCGCTCTGCTGGCGGCGATGCGGTCGGTGCCCGCCTCGCGCCATCGGCAGCTCGAACCCGAGATGATGCTGAAAGTCGGGCTGACGACCGGGCTTGGTTCGGCCGATGAATTTACCGGCCCGACCATCTGCAAGTCGCAGCCAATGCCGGAGAATTGCCGCGTCGTGTCGACGTCCGAGGTTCAGGCCGAGGCGGCCGTCAAGCTGTAAGGCGCAGTCACGCCCCAGCCCAGCGCGATAGGGCGAGGCGGGGTAGTCCTTCCTGAATGCGCCACAATCCGCCGCGACGTTCGACCGATTCGGCAATGAACAAGGTTTGACGATGCTGATCGCTCATCTTCCGGCTGGCTACATACTCGGTACTTTCGCACGAAACCGTTGGCCCGGCAGATCGGGGATCATGGCGGCGGCAATGCTCGGCAGCGTCGTCCCGGACCTCGACATGGTCTATTTCCATTTTGTCGATGGCGGACGAACCCATCACCACGCCTACGTCACGCACTGGCCGCTCTTCTGGGCAGCGGTTGGCCTTGTGGCACTGTCGGTCGCGAAATGGCGGGATCCGCGATATCTGGCCCCGGTCGGCGCCTTCTTTGCCGCCGCAATGATACACATGATCCTGGACTCAGTGGCGTCGCCTATCATGTGGCTAATGCCGTTCGACCGGCGCGCGCTCGAACTCGTCACGGTTCCGGCGATGTATCGCAACTGGGTCATGAGCTTCATGTTGCATTGGACTTTTGCCCTCGAACTTCTGATATGCGCCTGGGCGCTGGCCCTCGGATTTCGACGATTGCAGCCCGGCGCGGCCACGCCTGAAAACTCGACTTGAGTTCTTGTCCGCTTTATGAAATAGCAGCGCGCGATACGGGCATAGCTCAGTTGGTAGAGCGGCGGTCTCCAAAACCGCAGGTCGTAGGTTCGAGCCCTGCTGCCCGTGCCATTTTTCGAAATGGCCAATTCATGAAAAAATTTCTGGTCTTCCGCGCATCGACCTTTTGAAAATCGCGCGGTGGCTTGCCATATAGGCTGTCTTGAGGCATAAGAGCGCCATAGCCGGAACGGGACGACTGGATGGTTCCGAGGCGGCGTTTGGCATAAAGCGGACACTTGCCACTTGCGTGGATCAAGAATCGGTTTTATGTAGACGAAACAGACACGCGACGCGTGGAGCTGGGAAGCCGGCTTTACGCGTCCGATTTGCATGGGCGAAATGATTGCGCTGATTCGGCGCGGACACAGGCTCAGGCGGCACATCCCGGCCAGCGGGATCATCCAGGAGATCCGGTCAACGGGTCTTGCAGACAGAGCGGCACATGGCTTCGAAAACCACAAATCCATTCGTCTTTCTCCAGCAGGTTCGCGCGGAGACCGCCAAGGTGACTTGGCCGTCGCGTCGCGAAACGATGATCTCGACGGTGATGGTTCTGGCGTTCGCTGTGATCGCGATGATCTTTTTCTTTACTGCCGATCAGCTCATGGGCCTCGCGGTCGAGCAGATTCTGGGCATTGGACGCTGAGTCCGGCGATTACGGAGAAGCCTTGAAATGACTGCGCGGTGGTACATCGTCCACGCCTATTCGAACTTTGAAAAAAAGGTCGCTGAGGACATCGAGAACAAGGCCAAGCAGAAAGGCCTGTCCGCTGACATCGAGCAGATCGTGGTGCCTACCGAGAAGGTCGTCGAGATACGCCGCGGCCGCAAGGTCGATGCCGAGCGCAAGTTCTTCCCGGGCTACGTGCTGCTGAAGGCCAACCTGACCGACGCAGTGTTCTCGCTCGTGAAGAACACGCCGAAGGTCACCGGCTTCCTGGGTGATTCGAAGCCGGTGCCGATCACCGAGGCCGAGGCCCAGCGCATCCTGAACCAGGTGCAGGAAGGCGTCGAGCGGCCGAAGCCGTCGGTCACTTTTGAGATCGGCGAGGCGATCCGCGTCTCGGACGGTCCGTTCGCCTCGTTCAACGGTTTCGTCCAGGAAGTGGACGAGGAGCGGGCGCGGCTCAAGGTGGAAGTTTCGATCTTCGGGCGCGCCGTGCCGGTCGATCTCGAATTCGGACAGGTCGAAAAGGGCTGATCCGAAATCCTTGTCGCCAATTCGGCGGTGAGGGAGGCGGCGTGGAAATCGCCGCCAAAACGGGTGGGAGGCGAATGCGGCTTTAGCCCGCTGCAGGAACCGCACCACCAGACTGCAACCGCCGGTGTTGCCCAGATTTGGGGCCGGCATGAGATAAAGGCAGGAAGAGATGGCTAAGAAAATTGCAGGCCAGCTCAAGCTCCAGGTTTCCGCGGGCTCGGCGACGCCGTCGCCCCCGATCGGACCGGCGCTTGGTCAGCGCGGCATCAACATCATGGAGTTCTGCAAGGCGTTCAACGCGCAGACCCAGGAAATGGAAAAGGGATCGCCGGTTCCGGTCGTGATCACCTACTACCAGGACAAGTCGTTCACCTTCGTCATGAAGACGCCGCCGGTGAGCTACTTCCTGAAGAAGGCCGCAAACCTGAAGTCGGGCTCGAAGGAGCCGGGCAAGGTCAAGGCCGGCACGATCGGCCGCGACAAGGTGCGCGCCATCGCCGAGCAGAAGATGAAGGATCTGAACGCGACCGATATCGAGGGGGCCATGCGCATGGTCGAGGGCTCCGCCCGCTCGATGGGTCTGGAAGTGGTGGGCTGAGATCATGGCAAAGATTGCAAAGCGTGTATCGAAGACCCGCGAAGGCATCGATCCCAACAAGGCCTATGCCTTGGGTGATGCGCTGAAGCTGCTCAAGGACCGGTCCTCGGTGAAGTTCGACGAGACCGTTGAAATCGCGATGAACCTGGGTGTCGACCCGCGCCATGCCGACCAGATGGTCCGTGGCGTGGTCAACCTGCCGAACGGCACCGGCCGTACCGTCCGCGTCGCGGTTTTCGCGCGTGGCGACAAGGCCGAGGAAGCCAAGGCGGCCGGCGCCGATATCGTTGGCGCCGAGGATCTGGTCGACATCGTCCAGAAGGGCACGATCGACTTCGATCGCTGCATCGCCACGCCGGACATGATGCCGCTGGTCGGCCGTCTGGGCAAGGTGCTCGGCCCGCGTGGCATGATGCCGAACCCCAAGGTCGGCACTGTCACCACCGACGTTACCGCCGCCGTCAAGGCGTCGAAGGGTGGCGCGGTCGAGTTCCGCGTCGAGAAGGCCGGCATCGTTCATGGCGGCGTCGGCAAGATCTCGTTCGACGTCAAGGCACTGGAAGAGAACGTCCGCGCCTTCGCTGACGCGGTCACCAAGGCGAAGCCGGCTGGCGCCAAGGGCAACTACGTCAAGAAGGTGTCGGTCACCTCGACGATGGGCCCTGGCCTCAAGCTCGACGTCTCGACGTTGGCAGCGTCCTGATACGAACCATTTGGATCTGCCGCTAAAGGGCTGATCCGCAAACAGAATTCCGGGCCTCCGATTATCTTGGCGGCCCGGTACCGGAAGTCGGAAGGCTTCCGGACATCCTGTCCGAGATTGCGGGCGGCCCCAGGCCTTGGTTCAAGGGGGGGCCTTAATTCATGTGGGCCTGCATGAGACGGGTGAAGACCGGACAACGGAGCGACTGCTCCAATGAAAGGTTCGAACCGTGTTTGCCTTTTGTCTGCGCACCATTCGGCTTGCCGGCTGGTGTGGCGAAAGGGGGCAGGATCCTCGAGCGTCGTTCGGGAGATCCGTTACTGGATGGCCCGGCCGGCAAAAGGCAACCCGACACCTGTCCTCGTAATGGGAATGTTCCCGTTAACAGGATTGGGGTCAACTGGAGATAGGCAGTGGACAGAGCGGAAAAACGCGAACTCGTCACGGGCCTGAATGAAGCGTTTTCGGGCGCTGGTTCAGTCGTCGTGGCCCACTACGCCGGTATTACCGTCGCGCAAATGAACGACCTTCGGTCGAAAATGCGTGTCGCCGGTGGCACCGTCAAAGTCGCGAAGAACCGTCTCGCCAAAATCGCTCTTCAGGGCACGGACTCCGCATCGATCATCGACCTGTTCAAGGGACAGACGCTGATCGCCTATTCGGAGGATCCGATTGCGGCGCCGAAGGTCGCGTCCGATTTCGCCAAGGGAAATGACAAGCTCGTCATTCTCGGCGGCGCAATGGGCACCACCTCGCTCAACGCCGACGGTGTGAAGGCACTCGCCACACTTCCGTCGCTCGATGAGCTGCGCGCCAGGCTGGTTGGCATGATCGCCACGCCGGCAACCCGGATCGCCCAGATCGTCAATGCGCCTGCGGCTTCGGTCGCGCGCGTCATCGGCGCTTACGCCCGGAAGGACGAGGCGGCATGAGGCCGTTCCTCGCTATCACAAACACACGTTCGAACCTTATGAAGGAATATTGCAATGGCTGATCTGGCAAAGATCGTAGACGACCTTTCGAAGCTGACCGTCCTCGAGGCGGCCGAGCTGTCGAAGCTTCTGGAAGAAAAGTGGGGCGTTTCCGCTGCTGCTCCGGTGGCGGTTGCTGCCGCCGGCGGTGCTGCGGCTGCTGCTGCTCCGGTCGAGGAAAAGACGGAATTCGACGTCGTCCTCACCGAGGCGGGCGCTCAGAAGATCAACGTCATCAAGGAAGTTCGCGCCATCACCGGTCTTGGCCTCAAGGAAGCCAAGGACTTGGTCGAGGCGGCTCCGAAGCCGGTCAAGGAAGCTGTTTCCAAGGCCGACGCGGACAAGTTCAAGGCCCAGCTGGAAGCAGCCGGCGCCAAGGTCGAACTGAAGTAAGCGTTTGATATCGGCGGGCGGCCTCGCGCCGTCCGCCGCTCCCTTGGCGCGAAGGGAGGCTGCGTAACGCGAAGAGTACGAAAACCTCTTTCCTGAGGGCCGTAAGCCGGCCTTCAGGAAACGGGTTTTCTCCCGTTTTGGCCGGCCACCGACAGGTGGCGGGTGAACAAATAAAGGCCGCCGCCGAAGGTGGCCGAGAATGCAAGGCGAGCCGCGGCGAGGCTCGCCCCGAGAATCGAGCTAAGGAGCGACGATGGCCCAGACACAAACTTTCAATGGCCGCAGACGCGTACGCAAATTCTTCGGAAAGATTCCGGAAGTTGCGGAGATGCCGAACCTGATCGAGGTTCAGAAGGCATCCTATGACCAGTTCCTGATGGTCGAGGAGCCCAAGGGCGGGCGTCCTGACGAGGGGCTGCAGGCGGTTTTCAAATCGGTGTTCCCGATTTCCGACTTTTCCGGCTCCTCGATGCTGGAATTCGTGAAGTACGAGTTCGAAGCACCGAAATTCGACGTTGACGAATGCCGTCAGCGCGACCTGACCTATGCCGCGCCACTCAAGGTGACGCTGCGCCTCATCGTGTTCGATATCGACGAGGATACCGGCGCCAAGTCGATCAAGGACATCAAGGAGCAGGACGTCTATATGGGCGACATGCCGCTCATGACCTTGAACGGCACCTTCATCGTCAATGGCACCGAGCGCGTCATCGTCTCGCAGATGCACCGTTCGCCGGGCGTCTTCTTCGACCATGACAAGGGCAAGTCGCACTCGTCGGGCAAGCTGCTGTTTGCCGCGCGCGTCATCCCCTATCGCGGATCGTGGCTCGACATCGAGTTCGACTCGAAGGACGTCGTGCACGCCCGCATCGACCGCCGCCGCAAGATTCCGGTGACGTCGCTGCTGATGGCGCTCGGCATGGACGCCGAGGAGATCCTGTCGACCTTCTACAACAAGATCACCTACAAGCGCGCCGGCGACCACTGGCGCATCCCGTTCAACGTCGAGCGTTTCCGCGGCCTCAAGGCTGTCGGCGACCTGATCGATGCAGACACCAACGAGGTCGTCGTCGAGGCCGGCAAGAAGATCACCGCACGCCAGGCCCGTCAGCTCGGCGAAAAAGGTCTCAAGGCGATCAAGGCGACCGACGAGGATCTGCTCGGCAACTACCTTGCCGAGGACATCGTCAACTATGCGACCGGCGAGATTTTCCTCGAGGCCGGCGACGAGATCGACGAAAAGACGCTAAAAGTGCTTCTCGCCGCCGGCGACGACGAGATCAAGGTTCTCGACATCGACCACGTCAATGTCGGCGCCTATATCCGCAACACGCTCAACGTCGACAAGAACGAGAGCCGCCAGGACGCGCTGTTCGACATCTACCGGGTCATGCGCCCCGGCGAGCCGCCGACGCTGGAAACCGCCGAAGCCATGTTCAACTCGCTGTTCTTCGACAGCGAGCGCTATGACCTGTCGGCCGTCGGCCGCGTCAAGATGAACATGCGCCTCGAGCTCAAGGCCGAGGACACCGTGCGCGTGCTGCGCAAGGACGACATCCTGGCCGTGGTCAAGACGCTGGTCGAACTGCGTGATGGCAAGGGCGAGATCGACGACATCGACAATCTCGGCAATCGCCGCGTGCGCTCGGTCGGCGAGCTGATGGAGAACCAGTACCGCGTCGGCCTGTTGCGCATGGAGCGCGCGATCAAGGAACGCATGTCCTCGATCGAGATCGATACGGTGATGCCGCAGGACCTGATCAACGCCAAGCCAGCGGCTGCCGCCGTGCGCGAGTTCTTCGGTTCCTCGCAGCTGTCGCAGTTCATGGACCAGACCAACCCGCTGTCGGAGATCACCCACAAGCGCCGTCTCTCGGCGCTTGGACCCGGTGGTCTGACCCGCGAGCGCGCCGGCTTCGAGGTGCGCGACGTGCATCCGACGCATTACGGCCGCATCTGCCCGATCGAGACGCCGGAAGGCCCGAACATCGGTCTGATCAACTCGCTGGCCACCTTTGCGCGCGTCAACAAGTATGGCTTCATCGAGAGCCCGTACCGCAAGATCGTCAACGGCAAGCTGACCAATGAGGTCGTCTATCTCTCCGCGATGGAAGAGGCCAAGCACCACGTCGCCCAGGCCAATGCCGAGCTCGACAAGAATGGTGGTTTCGTCGACGAATTCGTCATTTGCCGCAATGCCGGCGAAGTGATGATGGCGCCGCGCGAAAACGTCGATCTGATGGACGTGTCGCCGAAGCAGATGGTGTCGGTGGCCGCGGCGCTGATCCCGTTCCTCGAGAACGACGACGCCAACCGCGCGCTGATGGGCTCGAACATGCAGCGTCAGGCCGTGCCGCTGGTGCGCGCCGAAGCGCCGTTCGTCGGCACCGGCATGGAGCCGATCGTCGCCCGTGACTCCGGCGCCGCCATCGGCGCCCGCCGCGGCGGCATCGTCGACCAGGTCGACGCGACGCGTATCGTCATCCGCGCCACCGAAGATCTCGATCCCGGCAAGTCGGGCGTAGACATCTACCGGCTGATGAAGTTCCAGCGTTCGAACCAGAACACCTGCATCAACCAGCGTCCGCTGGTGCGCATGGGCGACCTGGTCAACAAGGGCGACATCATCGCCGACGGTCCGTCGACCGAGCTTGGCGATCTGGCGCTCGGCCGCAATGTGCTGGTCGCGTTCATGCCGTGGAACGGTTACAACTACGAGGACTCGATCCTCTTGTCCGAGCGCATCGTCGCCGACGACGTCTTCACCTCGATCCACATCGAGGAGTTCGAGGTCATGGCGCGCGATACCAAGCTCGGGCCGGAGGAAATCACCCGCGACATTCCCAATGTCTCGGAAGAAGCGCTGAAGAACCTCGACGAGGCCGGCATCGTCTATATCGGTGCCGAAGTGCAGCCGGGCGACATCCTGGTTGGCAAGATCACGCCGAAGGGCGAAAGCCCGATGACGCCGGAAGAAAAGCTTCTGCGCGCCATTTTTGGTGAAAAGGCATCGGACGTGCGTGACACCTCCATGCGCATGCCGCCCGGAACCTTCGGCACCGTCGTCGAAGTGCGCGTCTTCAACCGCCACGGCGTGGAGAAGGACGAGCGCGCCATGGCGATCGAACGCGAGGAGATCGAACGCCTCGCCAAGGACCGCGACGACGAGCAGGCGATTCTCGACCGCAACGTCTATTCGCGCCTGTCCGACGTTCTCGTCGGCAAGGATGCGATTGCCGGGCCGAAGGGTTTCAAGAAGGGCTCGAAGCTGTCGAAGGACACGCTCGACGAGTATCCGCGTTCGCAGTGGTGGCAGTTTGCGGTGGAGAACGAAAAGCTCCAGAGCGAACTGGAAGCCCTGCGTGGCCAGTACGACGATTCCAAGAAGGCGCTCGAACAGCGCTTCATGGACAAGGTCGAGAAGGTGCAGCGCGGCGACGAGATGCCTCCCGGCGTCATGAAGATGGTCAAGGTCTTCGTGGCCGTGAAGCGCAAGATGCAGCCCGGCGACAAAATGGCCGGCCGGCACGGCAACAAGGGTGTCGTGTCGCGGATCGTTCCGGTCGAGGACATGCCGTTCCTCGAGGACGGCACGCATGCCGATATCGTGCTCAACCCGCTGGGTGTGCCGAGCCGCATGAATGTCGGCCAGATCCTGGAGACGCATCTGGGCTGGGCTTGCGCCGGAATGGGCAGGAAGATCGGCGAGTTGATCGACGCGTACAAGACAGGCGGCGACATCAAGCCGCTGCGCAAGACGCTCGAGAGCTTCATGCCGGCCAACGACCGCAACGAGCCGGTCCGCGACTATGACGACGAGAGCGTCGTTCGCCTCAGCGAGCAGATGCGCCGCGGCGTCTCCATCGCGACACCGGTGTTCGACGGCGCGCACGAGGCCGACATCAACATCATGCTGGAGCAGGCGGGCCTGCACACCAGCGGTCAGTCGCAGCTCTATGACGGACGCACCGGCGAGCCGTTCGATCGCAAAGTGACGATGGGCTACATATATATGCTCAAGCTTCACCATCTTGTGGACGACAAGATCCACGCGCGTTCGATCGGGCCGTACTCGCTCGTTACCCAGCAGCCGCTGGGCGGCAAGGCGCAGTTCGGTGGCCAGCGCTTCGGCGAGATGGAGGTCTGGGCGCTCGAAGCGTACGGCGCCGCCTACACGCTGCAGGAGATGCTGACGGTGAAGTCGGACGACGTCGCCGGCCGCACCAAGGTCTACGAGGCGATCGTCAGAGGCGACGACACCTTCGAGGCCGGCATCCCCGAGAGCTTCAACGTTCTGGTCAAGGAAATGCGGTCTCTGGGCCTCAATGTCGAGCTGGAGAACACCAAGCTCGATGACAACCCGATCCGGCTGCCCGACGCGGCCGAATAAGCAAGACGTCCGGTCGCGGTTCCCCGCGGCCGGACGCCGAGCATGATCCCGAAAAGTGGTTACCGGTTTTCGGCCAAGATCATGCTCAAACAAGAGTTTTTCGACCGATGGTCGACCAAGTCGGCGGGCGTTTGGCCCGCGCTAGATGCAAGGGGTTTTCGATGACCCCGAAAAGGAGAACGGCATGAACCAAGAGGTCATGAATCTCTTCAATCCCCAGGCGCCTGCACAGGTGTTCGATTCCATCCGGATTTCGCTCGCCAGCCCTGAGAAGATTCTGTCCTGGTCGTTCGGCGAGATCAAGAAGCCGGAGACCATCAACTACCGCACCTTCAAGCCGGAGCGCGACGGCCTGTTCTGCGCGCGCATTTTCGGTCCGATCAAGGACTACGAATGCCTGTGCGGCAAGTACAAGCGCATGAAGTACAAGGGCGTCATCTGCGAGAAGTGCGGCGTCGAAGTCACGCTGTCGCGCGTCCGTCGCGAGCGCATGGGCCATATCGAGCTGGCCGCGCCGGTCGCCCATATCTGGTTCCTGAAGTCGCTGCCGTCGCGTATCGGCACGCTGCTCGACATGACGCTGAAGGACATCGAGCGCGTTCTCTATTTCGAGAACTACATCGTCACCGAGCCCGGCCTGACCGCGCTGAAGGAGCACCAGCTCCTCAGCGAGGAAGAGTACATGATGGCCGTCGACGAATATGGCGAGGATTCGTTCACCGCCATGATCGGCGCCGAGGCCATCCACGACCTTCTGGCCGGCATGGACCTGGAGAAGATCGCCGGCGACCTGCGTTCGGAGCTGGCTTCGACCACGTCCGAGCTCAAGCAGAAGAAGTATCTGAAGCGGCTCAAGGTCGTCGAGAACTTCATGGAGTCCGGCAACCGTCCGGAATGGATGATCATGAAGGTTGTCCCGGTGATCCCGCCGGACCTGCGCCCGTTGGTTCCCCTGGACGGCGGCCGCTTCGCCACGTCCGATCTCAACGATCTCTATCGCCGCGTCATCAACCGCAACAACCGCCTGAAGCGGCTGATCGAGCTGCGCGCGCCCGGCATCATCGTGCGCAATGAAAAGCGCATGCTGCAGGAAGCCGTCGACGCGCTGTTCGACAACGGCCGTCGCGGCCGCGTCATCACCGGCGCCAACAAGCGTCCGCTGAAGTCGCTGTCCGACATGCTGAAGGGCAAGCAGGGCCGGTTCCGCCAGAACCTGCTCGGCAAGCGCGTTGACTATTCCGGCCGCTCGGTCATCGTGACCGGTCCGGAGCTCAAGCTGCACCAGTGCGGCCTGCCGAAGAAGATGGCTCTCGAACTGTTCAAGCCCTTCATCTATGCCCGTCTCGACGCCAAGGGTTACTCCTCGACCGTCAAGCAGGCGAAGAAGCTGGTCGAGAAGGAGCGTCCGGAGGTCTGGGATATCCTCGACGAGGTCATCCGCGAGCATCCGGTGCTGTTGAACCGTGCGCCGACGCTGCACCGCCTCGGCATCCAGGCGTTCGAGCCGATCCTGATCGAAGGCAAGGCGATCCAGCTTCACCCGCTGGTCTGCACGGCCTTCAACGCCGACTTCGACGGCGACCAGATGGCGGTTCACGTGCCGCTGTCGCTGGAAGCACAGCTTGAAGCCCGCGTGCTGATGATGTCGACCAACAACATCCTGCACCCGGCTTCCGGCGCGCCAATCATCGTGCCGTCGCAGGACATGGTCCTGGGTCTCTACTACCTCTCGATCGTCAACCAGAACGAGCCGGGCGAGGGCATGGTGTTTGCCGACATGGGCGAACTCCAGCACGCGCTCGAGACCAAGGCGGTGACGCTGCACTCCAAGATCAAGGGCCGCTTCCGCTCGGTCGATGCGGACGGCAAGGTCGTGTCGAAGATCTACGACACCACGCCCGGCCGCATGATCATCGGCGAGCTTCTGCCGAAGAACGTCAATGTGCCGTACGAAACCGCCAACCAGGAGATGACCAAGAAGAACATCTCCAAGATGATCGACACCGTCTACCGCCATTGCGGTCAGAAGGAGACGGTCATTTTCTGCGATCGCATCATGGCCCTCGGCTTCAGCCACGCCTGCCGCGCCGGCATTTCGTTCGGCAAGGACGACATGCTGATCCCGGATGCCAAGATCAAGCTGGTTTCCGACACCGAGGCCTTGGCCAAGGAATACGAGCAGCAGTACAATGACGGCCTGATCACCCAGGGCGAGAAGTACAACAAGGTCGTCGACGCCTGGGCCAAGTGCTCGGAAAAGGTCGCCGACGAGATGATGGCCCGCATCAAGGCGGTCGAGTTCGAGGACAATGGCCGTCAAAAGCCGATGAACTCGATCTACATGATGTCGCACTCCGGTGCGCGCGGCTCGCCCACCCAGATGCGCCAGCTTGCCGGTATGCGCGGCCTGATGGCCAAGCCGAGCGGCGAGATCATCGAAACGCCGATCATCTCGAACTTCAAGGAAGGCCTGACCGTGCTCGAGTACTTCAACTCGACCCACGGCGCCCGCAAGGGTCTGGCCGACACCGCCTTGAAGACGGCGAACTCGGGTTACCTCACCCGTCGTCTGGTCGACGTCGCGCAGGACTGCATCGTCAACTCCGTCGACTGCGGCACCGACAAGGGCCTCACCATGCAGCCGATCGTCGATGCCGGCCAGGTCGTCGCTTCCGTCGGCCAGCGCGTTCTCGGCCGCACGGCGCTCGACGACATCACGCATCCGGTGACGGGTGAGGTTCTGGTCAAGGCCGGAACCCTGATGGACGAACGCGACGTCGAGCAGATCGAAAAGGCCGGCGTCCAGTCGGTCCGCATCCGCTCGGCGCTGACCTGCGACGTCAGGGTCGGTGTCTGCGCGGTCTGCTACGGACGCGATCTGGCCCGCGGCACCCCGGTCAACCAGGGCGAGGCTGTCGGCGTCATCGCGGCGCAGTCGATCGGCGAGCCGGGCACCCAGCTCACCATGCGTACCTTCCACATGGGCGGCACGGCGCAGGTGGTGGACTCGTCGTTCCTTGAAGCCTCCTATGAGGGCAAGGTCGAGATCCGCAACCGCAACGTGGTGCGCAACTCCGACGGCCAGCAGATGGTCATGGGCCGCAACATGGCCGTGCTGATCCTCGACGAGGCCGGCAAGGAGCGCGCCACGCACCGCCTCACCTATGGTTCGCGCATCTTCGTGGACGATGGCGACAAGGTGAAGCGCGGTCAGCGCATCGCCGAGTGGGATCCCTATACCCGCCCGGTCCTCACCGAAATCGAGGGCAAGGTGGCGTTCGAGGATCTGGTCGACGGCATTTCCGTCCAGGAAACGGCCGACGAATCGACCGGCATCACCAAGCGCGAGGTCATCGACTGGCGTTCGACGCCGCGCGGCAACGACCTCAAGCCGGCGATCGTAGTCCAGGACGCCAAGGGCAAGGTCGGCAAACTGTCGAAGGGCGGCGACGCTCGCTTCCTGCTCTCGGTCGAGGCCATTCTTTCGGTCGAGCCGGGTGCACAGGTTCGCCCCGGCGACGTGCTGGCGCGTATCCCGATGGAAAGCGCCAAGACCAAGGACATCACCGGCGGTCTGCCGCGTGTTGCCGAATTGTTCGAGGCACGCCGTCCGAAGGATCACGCCATCATCGCCGAGATCGATGGCACGATCCGCTTCGGCCGCGACTACAAGAACAAGCGCCGCATCATCATCGAGCCGCATGACTCGACGCTTGAGCCGGTCGAATACCTGATCCCGAAGGGCAAGCCGTTCCATCTCCAGGACGGCGACGTCATCGAGAAGGGCGACTACATCCTCGACGGCAATCCGGCGCCGCACGACATCCTGGCGATCAAGGGCGTGGAGGCGCTTGCCTCCTACCTCGTCAACGAGATCCAGGAGGTCTACCGCCTGCAGGGCGTGTCGATCAACGACAAGCACATCGAGGTGATCGTTCGCCAGATGCTGCAGAAGGTCGAGATCACTGCGCAGGGCGACTCGACCTACATTCCGGGCGACCACGTCGACGTGATCGAGCTGGAAGAGGTCAACGAGCGCCTGGTCGAGGACGGCAAGAAGCCGGCCGAAGGCCAGCCGGTGCTGTTGGGCATCACCAAGGCCTCGCTGCAGACGCCGTCCTTCATCTCGGCCGCCTCCTTCCAGGAGACGACCCGGGTGCTGACCGAAGCGGCGGTTGCCGGCAAGACCGACATGCTGCAGGGGCTGAAGGAAAACGTCATCGTCGGCCGTCTGATCCCGGCCGGCACCGGCGGCACGATGAGCCAGATCCGGCGCATCGCCACCTCGCGCGACGAGCTGATCATCGACGAGCGCCGCAAGGCGTCGGGCGTCGAGGTCGCCGACCCGATGCTGACCGACATGGCTTCCGCCGCGCAGTAAGCGCGGCGGGTAAGATCTCAGGCAACGAAGCCGTCGGGGCAACCCGGCGGCTTTTTTGCATGGTGAAGTTGGGGGATTCTTGCGAAGAGGACCCCCACCCTAACCCTCCCCACAAGGGGGAGGGAACGCTGCCGCGCGCCTTTATTTCTCCCCTTTGGCGCCGAAGCCAGGCAAGTTGCCAAGGTCAGCGCCAGCGGAAGTCTCCCTCCCCCTTGTGGGGAGGGGTTAGGGGTGGGGGTAAGTTGTGTGCGTCAAGTTCTGCAAAATGGCGTGGCATTCAGCGGTGACGTTGGCGTGTCCGCCGCGCAGCCCCGTGTTTAGCGGAGCGGCAGACATGGCGGGCCGCGTCTCAGGCGGCCAGTGCCCTCAGGTTCTCCTTCTTGTGCTCGCGCAGATGATCCATGTTGAGGTAGCGGGTCGCCTCGAGCCAGTTCTCGTGGATCTCCACCGCCAATGCCCGAACCAGCCGCAAACAGCTCTGCGGGTTGGGGAAGATGCGAACGACCAGGGTGCGCCGCTTGATCTCCTGGTTCAGCCGCTCCAGCATGTTCGTCGACTTCATGTGCTTGTGATGCGGCAGCGGCAGCCGGTAGAAGCTCAGCGTCTCCTCGATGTTGTTCTCCACCCAATCCACCAGCTTCGGGTATTTGGCCTGCCATTTGGCGATCCACTGCGCCAGGTCGCGCTTGACCTCGGCTAGGTCGCGCCGGTCATAGAACCATCTGAGCTCCATCAGGCAGTCGTCATCGACCTTGCGCGGCACATAATCGAGCGCGTTCCTGAGGAAGTGCACGTAACAGCGCTGCCAGACTGCCTCGGGCAGGACTTCGCGGATCGCTGCCCTGAGCCCCGGATGGTCGTCGGAGACGACGAACTCGACGCCGGCGAGCCCGCGCTGCTTGAGCCCTGCCACGAACGCGCGCCAGCTCGAATGGCTTTCCCGGTTGGCCAGTTCGACACCGAGCACCTGGCGCCGGCCCTCCCAGTCGACGCCGATCGCCACCAGCACCGCCTGGCTGGCGATCACGCCGGCCTCGCGCGCCCGCTCATAGCGCGCATCCAGAATGAGGTACGGGTAAGGTTCGGCAAGCCGCTGCTCAAAGAACGCCTGCAGGGCTTCATCCAGCCGCGCCGTCGCCTGGCTTACCGTCGAGGCCGAGAAGGAATGGCCGCACAGCTCCTCGGTGATCGCCTTGACCTTCCGGGTCGACACACCTTGCACGTACATCTCGACCAGCGCCGACACCAACGCCTTCTCCGAGCGCTGATAACGCTCAAACAACTCCGTCGAGAACCGGCCGGCCCGATCTTGCGGAACCCGAAGCTCCAGCACGCCAACCCGCGTCACAAGCTTGCGTTCGTAATAGCCGGACCGGTAACCAACCCGCTCCGTCGTCCGCTCGCCTTTCTCGGCCCCGATCGCCTCCGTCATCTCGGCTTCCAAAGCCTCCTGCACGACAGTCTGCAAAACTCTGCGGAAGCCGTCCTCATCCGACAACAGCAACGCTTTCAACTCGCCTCTGCTCAGTCTAACGTCTCGCTTGGTCATGGCACTTACCCTTCCACGGGAATCGGTGATCGCAACGTCACCAGCGTGCCATGGCCGCCCCTCGCCTCAGAGTAAGGGCTGTTCTCTCTCCAAAGCTTTTTGCAGAACCTTCAGGACACTATCATCCCGGCTTTTCGCCAATCTCCAACGGAACAAGATGTTGCAGCGCCGAAGCTGCCAATCTCCCCCCCCTCGTGGGGGAGATGTCCGGCAGGACAGAGGGGGGCCGCGAAGGATCGCTACAGATTGCAACTGGTCGGCCGCGGACATCCACATGAAGCCTAATGCGCCTCTTCCCAATTGTCGGCGGCGCGGGCGTCGACGTGCAGCGGCACCGACATCGACACCGCCGGCATCGCGGCGTTCTCCATCACATGACGCACGACGGGGATCGTCGCCTCGACCTCCGCTTCGGCCGTCTCGAAGACCAGTTCGTCATGCACTTGCAGCAGCATGCGGGCGGACAGCTTCGCCTTTTCCAGCGCTTCGTCCATGCGGATCATGGCGCGGCGGATGATGTCGGCCGCGGTGCCCTGCAGCCGGGCGTTGATCGAGGCGCGCTCGTTGAAGGCACGGACCGACGGGTTTGACGACCGTATCTCCGGGTAGTGGATGCGGCGGCCGAAGATCGTTTCGACATAGCCGTATTCGCGGGCATAGGCCTTGGTCGCGTCGATATAATCGCGGATGCCGGGGAAGCGTTCGAAGTATTTCTTGATGTAGGCGCCGGCCTCTTCGCGCGGGATCGACAGCTGGTTGGCCAGGCCAAAGGCGGAAATGCCGTAGATGATGCCAAAATTGATCGCCTTGGCGCGGCGGCGTACCTCCGAGGGCATGCCCTCGACCGGCACGTTGAACATCTCCGAGGCGGTGATGGCGTGGATGTCGGCGCCGTCGGCAAACGCCTGCTTGAGCTGCGGGATCTCGGCGACATGGGCGAGCACGCGCAGCTCGATCTGGCTGTAGTCGGCGGAAACCAGCTTGTTGCCCTTGTCGGCGATGAACGCCGTCCGGATCTTTCGCCCCTCGACGGTGCGTACCGGAATGTTCTGCAAATTGGGATCGGAGGAAGACAGCCGGCCCGTCGTCGTTGCGGCAAGCGCGTATGAGGTGTGGACGCGCTTCGTATCGGGATGGACGAAACCGGGCAGCGCATCGGTATAGGTCGATTTCAATTTGGTCAGCTGGCGCCAGTCGACGATCTTGCGCGGCAGCTCGTGGCCCTCTGCGGCGAGGTCTTCCAGGAGCTGCGCCGAGGTCGACCATTGGCCGGTCTTGGTCTTGGAGCCGCCGGGCAGGCCCATCCTGCCGAACAGGATATCGCCGAGCTGTTTTGGCGAGCCGATATTGATGCGCTCACCGACGAGCTGGTAGATCTCGTCCTCCAGCCGCGCGGCGCCCTGTGCCAATTCGCCGGAGAGCCGCGACAGGATCTGCCGGTCGACGGAGATGCCGCGCTGCTCCATCCTTGCCAGAACCGGCACCAGCGGCCGTTCCAGCCGCTCGTAGACCGAGACGAGGCCCTTGGCGGCAAGCCGCGGCTTCAGCACCCGCCAGAGCCTGAGCGTCACATCGGCGTGCTCCGCGGCATAGGCCGTTGCCTTGTCGATGTCGACCTGGTCGAAGCCGACGAAGCTTCTTCCAGAGCCAGCCAGTTCCTTGAGGGCAATGGTCGAGTGGCCGAGCCACTTTTCCGACAGAGCCGCCATGCTGTGGCCGCCGGACGTGCCTGCGTCGAGCACGTAGGAAATCAGCATGGTGTCGTCGAAGGGGGCGATATCGATGCCATGGCGGCTCATGACGACGATGTCGTATTTCAGCTCCTGAACGATCTTGAGAACCGACCTGTCCTCCAGCAACGGCTTCAGGATGGCAAGCGCCTCACGGATCGGAACCTGGTTTTCGACCACTCCGCCGCCGAGCAGGTCGCCATTGCCGCGTTTGTGGGCGAGCGGCACATAGGCGGCGCGACCGGGCGCAGTGGCTATGGACAGGCCGATCAACTCGGCCTGCATCGGATCGGCTGAATTGGTCTCGGTGTCGAAGCCGACGATGCCGGCCTCCATCGCCACGGACACCCATGCCTTCAACACTTCAGTGTCGCGGATGGAGACGTAGGCGCTGGTGTCGATCTTGCTGGCGGTGGCGTCCTCGAAGCGAAGCGCCGAGAGAAGCGATGGGGTGTCGCCTTGCTTGGGTTCCACCTTGACGGTGGCCGGCACCGCTTCCCCGGCTTCGTCTGTCACTGTGCCCGCCGCGCTTTCGGCGGCGCCCGGCACGCCAAACCCCATATCGGGACCATGCGCGGTGTCGGCGCGCTCGATAATGACGGGAACGGGTTTGACGTCAGCCGCTTCTGTTCCGGTTGCTTCCGCCACGCGGCGGGTCAGCGAGGAGAATTCCATCGTCTTGAGGAAGCCGATCAGCCTTGGTCCGTCGGGCGGGTGCAACACGAAATCATCGAGCCCGCCGTTCAACGGCACGTCGTTCTTCAGCGTCACCAGTTCACGCGAGATGCGCGCCTTGTCGGCATTGGCGATGATCGATTCGCGGCGCTTGTCCTGCTTGATCTCGGCGGCACGGGCGAGCAGCGTATCGAGATCGCCGAACTGTTCCAGCAATTGCGCCGCCGTCTTCGGCCCGATGCCGGGCACGCCCGGCACATTGTCGACCGAATCGCCGGTCAGCGCCTGCAGGTCGATCATTTTTTCCGGCGGCACGCCCCATTTCTCGATCACCTCGGGAACGCCGATCTGGCGGTCCTTCATCGGGTCGTACATGGCGACCGAAGGGCCGACCAGCTGCATCAGATCCTTGTCGGAGGAGATGATGGTGGTGTCGGCGCCGGCTTCGCAGGCAAGCCGGCAATAGGTGGCGATCAGGTCGTCGGCCTCGTAGCCTTCCGTCTCGAGGCAGGGCAGGTTGAAGGCCCTGGTCGCCTGGCGGATCAGGCCGAACTGCGGGATCAGATCTTCCGGCGGTGCCGAGCGGTTGGCCTTGTATTCGGGGTAGAGGTCGTTGCGGAAGGTCTTCGACGAATAGTCGAAGATGACGGCGAAATGCGTCGGCACGATGCCGACATCGGTGTTGCGGGCGTCCTGCGTCAGCTTCCACACCATGTTGCAGAAGCCGAGCACGGCACTGGTCGGCAGCCCATCGGATTTGCGGGTCAGTGGCGGTAGCGCGTGATAGGCACGGAAGATGTAGCCGGAGCCGTCGACAAGGAAGAGATGATCGCCTTTTTTCATGGGACGAAGGGATAGCGCGGCGCGGCGTCGTGGTCCATGCCAAAGGCGGCCTCAACCACCGGTTCCGGCAACATCCCTGACATGTCGATCCGATCACGGCTATGTTACGAAAGTGTAATCTTCGTGCCCTTGAATCGCCACGTTCGGAGACACAGATAAACGCCATCGGCATTTTTCGCCGAGGTCCGGAGTAAGGCCCGTCCCCCGCCTATCCCGGACACTTGCGGCAGCCTATCCCCCCTCTCCGGGCTGCCGCATCGTTTCGAGTAAAGGCCGCCGTGGTTCCCCCTCCACCACGGCGGCATTTTTTTGCCTTTCGGTGCCCGTGGTCCAACGACCGCCGGCTTTTCGTTTCTGCCTCGCAGCTTTAGGGTTGCCGCTCAGAATCGAAAGGCTTTATAAAAATGTCCAGAATTTCTCCCGTCCTCGACCGCCTCGACAAAAATCTCGACGAGAGCCTGGAGCGCCTGTTTGGCCTGCTCAGGATCAAGTCGATCTCCACCGATCCATCCTATGCCGCAGACTGCCGCAAGGCGGCAGAATGGCTGGTGGCCGAGCTCAGACTGATCGGCTTCGACGCCAGCGTGCGTGACACGCCAGGCCATCCGATGGTGGTGGCGCACCATGACGGGCCGGCGGGCGCGCCGCATGTCCTGTTCTATGGCCATTACGACGTGCAGCCGGTCGACCCGATCGAGCTTTGGGGAAGCGATCCGTTCGCGCCTTCGGTAAAGCAGATCGAGCCCGGCCGCCAGGTGATCGCGGGACGTGGTTCGGCCGACGACAAGGGGCAGTTAATGACCTTCGTCGAGGCTTGCCGCGCCTGGAAGCAGGTGCATGGCGGGCTGCCGTGCCGCATCACAATTCTGTTCGAGGGCGAGGAGGAGTCCGGCTCGCCATCGCTGAAGCCGTTCCTCGAGGCAAATGCGGCCGAACTCAAGGCCGACTTCGCGCTTGTCTGCGACACCGGCATGTGGGACCGCGAAACACCGTCCATCTGCGTCGCGCTGCGCGGGTTGGTGGGCGAGGAGATCACGGTGAAAGCCGCCGACCGCGACCTGCATTCCGGTCTCTACGGCGGTGCTGCCGCCAATCCGATTCGCATCCTGGCCAGGATCCTGGCCGACATCCACGACAAGGACGGCCGCGTCACCATTCCCGGTTTCTATGACGGTGTCGAGGAGACGCCTTCGCAGATCCTGAAGTCGTGGGAGGCGCTCGGCGAGACCGCTGAGACGTTCCTTGGGCCCGTCGGCCTGTCGATCCCTTCCGGCGAACGCGGCCGCTCGGTGCTCGAACTCACCTGGGCGCGGCCGACTGCCGAGTTCAACGGCATTATAGGTGGCTATACCGGCAAAGGGTTCAAGACGGTGATCGCGGCGGAAGCCTCGGCAAAAGTGTCCTTCCGCCTCGTCCACAAGCAGAACCCGGAAAAGATCCGCGCCGCTTTCCAGGCCTTCGTCAGGGAGCGCATCCCGGCCGACTGCTCAGTCGATTTCCACCCGCATGGCGGCTCGCCGGCGATCCAGCTTTCCTACGACTCGCCATTTCTCGCCAAGGCCAAGGACGCGCTGTCCGACGAATGGCCGAAGCCGGCGGTGACCACGGGAAGCGGCGGCTCGATCCCGGTGGTCGGCGATTTCCAGACTTATCTCGGCATCGAATCCTTGCTTGTCGGTTTCGGGCTCGACGATGACCGCATCCATTCGCCGAACGAGAAATACGAGATGAGTTCCTTCCACAAGGGCCAGCGCTCGTGGGCGCGCATTCTCGACGCGCTGACACGCTGAGAGGGCCAGGCTGCAACTTTCTGTTGATTTTTCATCGGATCGCGGCGAGGACGGGATAGAGCGACGCCGGGCCCAGTTGGACGCACGAATGGGCCGTGACCGGAGAAGACGATGAGCGATATCCGCTTCCACAAGAACGACCTGCCCGGGCTCTTGCACTACGACGTCGGGGCGGTCGCGATCGACACGGAGACGCTGGGGCTCAATCCGCATCGCGACCGGCTTTGCGTGGTGCAGATCTCGCCGGGCGACGGTTCCGCCGACGTCATCCAGATCGCGCCCGGCCAGAAGAAGGCGCCAAACCTCGTCAGCCTGCTCAGGAACCGCAGCATAACCAAGCTGTTCCATTTCGGCCGTTTCGATCTCGCCGTCCTCTACAACGCCTTCGGCGTCATGCCAGAGCCGGTGTTTTGCACCAAGATCGCCTCGCGGCTGACCCGAACCTACACCGACCGGCACGGGCTGAAGGACATTTGTTTTGAGCTTCTCGGCGTCAGCCTGTCGAAGGCGCAGCAATCGTCGGACTGGGCGGCGGAGACGCTGTCGCCCGAACAACTCGAATACGCAGCCTCCGACGTGCTTTACCTGCACCAGCTGCGCGATGTGCTGACGATGCGGCTGGCGCGCGACAACCGGAGCAAGGAGGCCGAGGCCTGCTTCCGCTTCCTGCCGACGCGTGCGAAACTCGACCTGATGGGCTGGGATGAGGCAGACATCTTCGCCCACAGCTAAGTGGAACCAGGTGTTCGCCTCGACGTTCTATCGATCGATGGAGGGGATGAAATGGCTGCCAGAAAACCAATCGAAACAGCACCCAGGGATGGCTCCAAGGTCACCGTCTACTGGAAGGACAGCGACGGGGTGATGAACGAATCCATCGCGCAGTACAGGTCGCTCGACCGGCTGAAAGCGGCCGGCGGCGACTGGGACGAGAACGACACCGGCTGGTGGGCCTATACGGACGGTCATACGCAAAGAAAGATCGAACCGATCAGCTGGCGGCCTGCATCCGGGGATGACGAAGGCGAATGACGCCGCTGGCGGCGCCGGTTTCTTTCCAATAGGTTGGACCTGTTGCAATCGGAGGTCGATTCGGAGCTTTCTGCTCCGCGACCATTCGCGCGGGAGGGATCTGCAATGGGTACTGAGAGCCTGCTTGTCTTCATCATCATCGGCGCCATTGCCGGCTGGCTCGCCGGCTTGATCGTCAAGGGTTTCGGCCTCGGCCTGATCGGCAATATCGTCGTCGGCATCGTCGGCGCCTTGATAGCCGGCTTGCTCTTCCCAAGGCTGGGATTCGCCATAGGCGGTGGCATACTTGCCTCCATTATCCACGCCACGATCGGCGCGGTGATTCTGCTCGTGCTGATCAAGCTGGTGAAGCAGGCCTGATCCTGCGAAGCACATCAAGGGCGCGCCATGAAACAGAACATGCTCTATCTCGTCATCGGCGCGCTCGTCGTCGTGGTCATCGCGCTCGGCATCTATGTCTATCGCGAGCAAACCAGGCCGGAGGGCGTGGAACTCAAGATCGACGACAAGGGAATATCGATCCAGCGGAATTGAGCGGCGTTGGGTTGGCGCGGCCAAGGTGCCGACGACCTTGCCACATCATATCCGCTATTTCAGCCCTTCCCCGAGGGTTCTCAGGTGATATCCCAGATCGACTTCAAAGCCAGTGAGGCTGTGCGAGCCGCGCTCTGACGGTCGAGCGGCAGTGCTCGCATACGACTTAACCCGCCCTTAAATCGCCGCATCTACTCTGCACCCCGAACGCCATGGAGCAACGTTCGGCCGTTCGGACGCGCGCTCTAAGACTTTGAAGCTTCGCATCGGCTTTTCCGAAAATCGATACCGATTTTCAGGCCGATGCGACAGGCATCGGGACAGACAGCACAGCGCATGGCGAACCGCAGAGACAGCCGCATCGAACCGAGCTTCGAGGGACCGCCGCGGGCGAAATCCTCGGCCGGTTTTTCGGTGAGCGAGGAGGATCGCGTCGTGCCGAGCAACCGCAACACCTCTGCAAAGCGCCAATCGGCCAGGACAAAAGCGTCGCGTCGCGGGCGCGGCAAAAGCCGGCGCGGCCTGTTCGGCGTGCTCGGCCGGCTGGCCTACTGGTGCTTCGTGCTGGCCATCTGGGGCGGCATCGCCGCCGCCGGCATCGTCGTCTATTACGGCGCGAAAATGCCGGCGGCCACCACCTGGGCCATCCCCGACCGCGCGCCCAATATCAGGATCGTCTCGGTCGACGGAAAACTGCTCGCCAATCGCGGCATGAGCGGCGGCGAAGCCGTCGGCCTGCATGAAATGTCGACCTATATTCCCGAGGCCGTCATCGCCATCGAAGATCGCCGCTTCTATTCGCATTTGGGCATCGACCCGATCGGTCTGTCCAGAGCCATGGTGGCCAACGTTGTCGGCGGGCGTTTTTCGCAGGGCGGCTCGACGCTGACCCAGCAATTGGCGAAAAACCTGTTCCTGACACCCGATCGCACGCTGGAACGCAAGGTGCAGGAAGTGCTTCTGGCGCTGTGGCTCGAGCACAAGCACACCAAGGACCAGATCCTCGAAATGTATCTCAACCGGGTCTATTTCGGCTCCGGCGCCTATGGTGTCGAGGCGGCCTCGCGCCGCTATTTCGGCAAGAGCGCGCGCGACGTCACGCTGCCCGAAGCCGCACTTCTCGCCGGCCTGTTGAAAGCGCCGTCGCGACTGTCTCCGGCGCGTGACCCGAAGGCCGCCGAGCGGCGCTCGCAGCTTGTTCTCGTCGCCATGCGCGACGAAGGCAAGATCAGCGCCAAGGAACTGACCACGGCGATGAGCGCGCCGGCGTCGCGGGTGGCATCCTACTGGACGGGCTCGGAAAACTACGTCGCCGACGCCATCGTGGAAGAACTGCCCGACCTGATCGGCGACGTGCGCGGCGACATCATCGTCGACACCACCGTCGACCTGACGCTGCAGAAGCTCGCCGAACAATCAATCCGCCGGCTGATCGAGGGCAGCGGCAAGAAGCTCAATGCCAGCCAGGGCGTGCTGGTGTCGATCGACAATTCCGGCGCGGTACGCGCCATGGTCGGCGGCTATGATTATTCGACCAGCCAGTTCGACCGTGCCTCCGAGGCACGCCGTCAGCCCGGCTCGGCGTTCAAGCCCTTTGTTTACATGGCGGCGCTGGAAGCCGGCCGCACGCCCGACAGCGTGCGCAATGACGCGCCGATCAAAATTGGCAAATGGACGCCCACCAATTACGGCGGCAAGTATTTCGGCAAGGTGACGCTGGCGACGGCGCTGGCGAAGTCACTGAACTCGGTGGCCGCCCAGCTGACCATGGAAGTCGGGCCTGACGCGGTCGTCGAGGCGGCGCATCGCATGGGTGTCGAGTCCGACCTCACGGCCAACACCTCGATCGCGCTAGGCACGTCCGAAGTGACACCGCTGGAACTGACGTCGGCCTATGTCCCCTTCGCCAATGGCGGCTACCGGCCGGATGTCCATTTCATCCGCCGCGTGACGACAGCCGGCGGCAAGGTGCTCTACGACAACAATGGCGGCGCCCCGCGCGTCATCAAGCCCGAGATCGTCGGCATGATGAACTCTATGATGATGGGCACCGTTGAAATCGGCACTGCCAGGAAGGCGGCCTTTGCCTGGCCGGCCGCCGGCAAGACCGGCACCAGCCAGAATTCGCGCGACGCCTGGTTCATCGGCTATACCGCCAATCTCACCACCGGAGTCTGGTTCGGCAATGACGATGGCGGTCCGATGAAGAAGGTCACCGGCGGCGCGCTGCCGGCGCAGGCCTGGCATGAGTTCATGGTCGCCGCGCACGAAGGCGTGCCGGTGCGGCCGCTGCCCGGGACATGGCGGTCGACGCCTGCCGATATGATCGTGCAGGACGAATTACCGCCCAACACGGCGCAACCGGCGCCGGTGCCGTCCGCTTCGGTTGGCCAATCCGCGCCGTCCGCCCAAAAAGCGTCGCCGCCTCGCGCCGTGCGTCCCGCCGAAACGGTCGATGCCGGCGGCTTCGGCATGCCGGGCGGTGGCGGCACCACCGCATCGATCAAGCGCCCGGTGCCGCCCGCCGATGTCGGCGGCCCGGTCAAGAAGCGGCAGACGTCGATCCTCGACATCCTCACCGGCGGCTGACCCCCTCGTCATCGCTGCCGTGTTCCGCTACATCTGCGGTTTAAGAGAGATCGTGAATGGCCGAGACCGACACCAGAAAGACCATCGTGCTGACCGGCGCCAGCCGCGGCATCGGCCACGCCACGGTCAAGCGCTTTTCGCGCGAAGGCTGGCGCGTCATCACCTGCTCGCGCCAGGCCTTTGCCGACGACTGCCCGTGGCCGGCCGGTCCGGAGGACCATATCAAAGTCGATCTCGCCGACCAGGAGGATGTCGGCATCGCGATCTCGGAGATCCGCCATCGGCTGGAGGCGCATGGCGGCCAACTGCATGCGCTGGTCAACAATGCCGGTATCTCGCCGAAGCTCAAGGACGGCAACAGCCGCATGAATTCGATCGACACGCCGATGCATGTCTGGCGCGACGTGTTCCAGGTGAATTTCTTTGCGCCGATCATGCTGGCGCGGGGATTGTTCAGGGAATTGGCGTCGGCCAAAGGCTCGATCGTCAACGTCACGTCCATCGCCGGCACTCGCGTGCATCCCTTCGCCGGCACCGCTTATGCGACGTCGAAGGCGGCGCTCGGCTCGCTGACGCGCGAAATGGCGCATGATTTCGGCCCGCACGGCATCCGCGTCAACGCCATCGCACCCGGCGAGATCGACACCGCGATCCTGTCACCGGGCACGGAAAAGATCGTCGAGACGATTCCGCTACGGCGGCTGGGCACCACTGCGGAAGTCGCCGACATCATCTTCTTCCTGTGCTCGCAGCAGGCATCCTATGTGACGGGCTCGGAAATCCACATCAATGGCGGCCAGCACGTGTGAGCTTTTTCACCCTTACCCTCTCCAGTTCTTCACGGGGAGGGTAAGGGTGAGGGGCGGCGTAGGCTTAGGCTGCTGAAGGCGCTTTCGGTGCTGCCAAAACCTCTCCCACGATCCCGCGCGCGATCTCGCGCTCACCCATGATGACTGTGTCGGCTCCGAGCCCCTTGAGATGCTCGACCTCGGCATCGGAGTGGGCGCGGGCGATGACGTTGATCTTCGGGTTGGCGGCGCGGGCGCGCAGCACGATCTGTCCCGCCTCGAAGGCGTTGGGGATGGCTAGGATCAGCCGCTTCGCGCCCTCGGGATTGGCTTCGGCGAATACCTCGCTGCTCGCGGCGTTGCCGGACACGGTTTCGATGCCGTCGTCCCTGAGCTTGGCCAGCGTCTTGTCGGCATCCTCGATGACGAGGAAGGGCAGGGCGGCCTGGTTGCTGCTAAAAAGAGATGGCCTGCGCCTGATGCCCGATCAGGTGGCCTGCAGCAGGTTTTCGATGTCGACGATCGTGTGGTTGGTCAGCGTCTTGGGAATTTCCGCTGTGATTTTCTCGGCAACTTCCTTGTGCAGTTTTCGACGCATGTCACCCAGCACCTGCGGCGGTGCAATCAGCACCATCTCCTTGAAGGTGCCGCGGTGCGCGAGCTTGTACAGCCGCTCGGCAATTTCGTCGGCGAAACGCTCCTTGCCGAGGCGATGCCAGTCAGTGTCCTCGACTGCGCTGCGGTGGACGGATGGGCCGTCGCTGTAGCGGCCAGGGCGGTCCGAACCTTGCTCTCGCGTTGCCGGATTTTCCTGTTCCATCTCCTGCACGACCTGAAGGTCGGGATATTGGGTGTCGCCGCGGTTCTCAAGGAACAGTGCCTTCTCGCCGTCGGCGACCACGACCCACAGTCCGCGTTTCAGCTTGAGGTTGTTCACCGGAGCGCTCCTTTTTCTGTTTTTCATGGTTTTCCAGGCCCGTCTCTGGAGCCATTGCCGCAGCTGGACAGCCAGGCTCGGATTCGCACAGGCAAACGCGCGCCGAGGCAGGAATGTTCCGGTGACGACAAGCACGGCGAGCAAGCCAACCAACGGGGATGACGGTGCTCAGCGCATGTCGGCTTTAATCTACTAGATTGGTAGAAATTAGAAAAAAGTGTTTTGTAATATATCTCGCTTGTCGCTAGAACGGCCGCAGATCGAGGCTCGCAACAGCGGCTTGGATCCGCTCCACTCGTGGGTGTGGAATTTTTTTCTCCTGCCTCTGGTGCTTGCGGAAAAGCGATTGCTTCGCACGAAGCGATGCGCGAGTGCGTTCCTTCTGTTTTTTCGCGCCCGCGCGTAAAACCGAAAGCGTATTCAGGATTCCGCTCGTATGCCGCAGGCCCCCGCCAAGCTCAACGCCTTTCCCGTCTTTATGCGGGTCACTGGCGAAGCCGTGGCCATCGTCGGCGGCGGCGAGGAGGCTCTGGCCAAGGCGCGGCTGATCGGCCAGTCAAGCGCCGTCTTGCGCATCATAGCCGATGCCCCCGAGCATGATTTGCTGGCCTTCATCGCCGCGAATGGCGCCGTCCACATCGCTGCCGCCTATGAGGCCGTGCATCTCGAAGGCGCGGTGATGGTGTTTGCTGCCAGCGGCAACGAGGCGCTTGACCGCCGCGTTGCCGAGGATGCGCGCCGGCTGGGCATTCCGGTCAATGCCGTCGACCGGCCGGAGCTGTGCGATTTCTTCACCCCGGCGCTGGTCAACCGCGCGCCGGTCGCCATTGCCATCGGCACGGAAGGGACCGGACCGGTGCTTGCCCAGATGCTGCGCAGCCGCATCGACCGCATGCTGTCGCCGTCGCTCGGGCCGCTTGCTTCGCTTGCTGCCTCGTTGCGCGGCACTGTTGAGAGATTGTTGCCGAAAGGCAATGCCCGCCGCCGCTTCTGGAGCGAATTTTTCGGCGGCGCGCCGGCCCGCGCCATGGAGGCTGGCCAGCTTTCGCAGGCGCACGGTGCCGCCGTCGACCTGTTGCTTTCGAACGCGCCGGCATCGGGTCACATTGCCCTGGTTGGCGCGGGTCCCGGCGCCGAAGACCTGCTGACGCTGCGCGCCCACCGGCTGCTGATGGAAGCCGATGTCATCGTCCATGATGCGCTGGTGCCGGAGGCGATCGTCGCCATGGGCCGTCGCGACGCCGAGCGTCTGCCGGTAGGCAAACGCAAGGGCTGCCACACCAAGAGCCAGGCCGAGATCAATGCGCTGCTGATCGAGCTCGGCCGCGACGGCAAGCGCGTCGTGCGGCTGAAATCCGGCGATCCGCTGGTGTTCGGCCGGGCGGGCGAGGAAATGGCAGCGCTGCGCGATGCCGGCATCGCCTATGAGGTGGTTCCGGGCGTCACCGCGGCCTTCGCCGCCGCCGCCGATTTCGAGCTGCCGCTGACGCTGCGCGGCGTGTCGTCGTCGATGGTGTTCACCACCGGCCACGACCTCAAGGGAAATTCGCTGCCCGACTGGGCAAAGCTCGCCATTTCCGGCGCCACGGTCGCCGTCTATATGGGCCGCTCGGTCGCGGCCGAGGTTGCCGGCCGGCTGATCGAGGCCGGCCTGTCGCCGGATACGGCGGTCGCCGTGGTCGAGAATGCCAGCCTTGCCAACCGGCGCCGTTTCCACGGCACGCTCGCCGACCTGCCGTCGCTGGAGATTCGCGCCGACCTTACCGGTCCGGTCATGACCATCATCGGCGATGCGGTCGCCGGCGCCAATTTTGAACGTTCCGAGCCGCTGGCGGCACACAGGCATAAAGGCGCGGCCCAAACAGCCGCCGAAGGAGCTGAACGATGAAAGTCCTGACTGCAAACCGCCTCGCCGACGGCGAAGCCGTCTGGTACGCCAATGGCGGCTGGGCCGAGACCATCGACAATGCCGATGTCGCCTATGACAAGGCGGCTGAAGACCGGCTGGAGGCGATCGGCGCCACGGCCTCTGCCAACAATGAAGTGGTCGACGTCAATCTGATCGACGTGACCGTCGCCAATGGTGTCGTCAAGCCGGTCCGGCTGCGCGAAAAGATCCGCGCCGCCGGCCCGACCAACCGCAACGACCTGGGCAAGCAGGCCCGCCCGGTAGCCGCCCGGGCGGCGTAAACGACGACATTGAAGACAACGGGCGGACGCGCCCGGAAAGACCAGACATGTACCGTTACGATGAGTTCGATCACGATTTCGTCCAGGCCCGCGTCGCCGAGTTCAGCGATCAGGTCGCGCGGCGGCTTGCCGGCGAGATCACCGAGGATCAGTTCCGGCCGCTGCGGCTGATGAATGGCGTCTACCTGCAGTTGCACGCCTACATGCTGCGCATCGCGGTGCCTTACGGCACGCTGAACAGCAAGCAGTTGCGCATGCTTGGCCACATCGCCCGCAAATACGACAAGGGCTACGGCCATTTCACGACGCGCCAGAACATCCAGTTCAACTGGCCGGCGCTGTCGGACATTCCGGCGATCCTGGCCGATCTGGCTGGTGTCGAGATGCACGCCATCCAGACCAGCGGCAACTGCATCCGCAACGTCACCGCCGACCACTTTGCCGGTGCCGCCGCCGACGAGGTGGCCGATCCGCGTCCTTATGCGGAAATCCTGCGCCAATGGTCGTCGGTGCATCCGGAATTCTCGTTCCTGCCGAGAAAATTCAAGATCGCGGTGACCGGCGCGGAGCGCGACCGCGCCGCCATCCAGACGCATGACATCGGCCTGCATTTGAAGAAGAACGCTGCCGGCGAACTCGGTTTCGCCGTCTATGTCGGCGGCGGCCAGGGCCGTACGCCGATGATCGCCAAGAAGATCCGCGACTTCCTGCCCGAGGCCGACCTTCTGTCCTATTGCACGGCGATCCTGCGCGTTTACAACCTCTACGGCCGCCGCGACAACAAATACAAGGCGCGCATCAAGATCCTCGTCCACGAGACCGGCGTCGAGGAGATCACCCGCCAGGTCGAGGCCGAATGGCAGGAGCTGAAGGATGCGGATCTAAAGCTGCCGGAAGCCGACATCCGCGCCATCGATGCCTATTTCGCACCACCGGTGCTGGCCGAACGGCCGGAAGGCGACGAGGCCGTCAAGCTCGCCCGCCTCGATTCGAAGAGCTTTTCGGAATGGCTCGACCAGAACGTGGTGACACACCGTCACCCCGATTATGCCGCCGTGACCATCTCGCTCAAGGGCATTGGCGAAGCGCCGGGCGATGCCTCCGACAGCCAGATGGAAGCGGTCGCCGACCTTGCCGAAAAATATGCTTTCGACGAGCTGCGCGTCAGCCATGAGCAGAACCTGATCCTGCCACATGTCGCACGCGCCGACCTCAAGGCGGTCTATGACGCGCTGGTCGACATCGGACTGGCGACCGCCAATTCCAACCTGATATCAGACATCATCTCGTGCCCGGGCCTCGACTATTGCGCGCTGGCCACGGCGCGCTCGATTCCGGTGGCGCAGGAAATCTCGCGTCGTTTCGCGTCGCTCGAGCGTCAGCGCGAGATCGGCGAATTGAAGCTGAAGATTTCCGGCTGCATCAATGCCTGCGGCCATCACCATGTCGGCCATATCGGCATCCTCGGCGTCGAGAAGAAGGGCGCCGAACTCTACCAGGTCACGCTCGGCGGCTCGGCCGACGAGAACACCTCGGTCGGCGAGATCATCGGCCGCGGCTTCAGCTCGGCAGAGATCACCGACGCAATCGAGCAGATCGTCGAGACCTATCTCGGCCTCCGGCTCGACAGAAACGAAAAATTCATCGACGCCTACCGCCGTGTCGGTCCCGCGCCGTTCAAGGAGGCGCTCTATGCTGGCGAAGCCAAGGCCGCTTGATCGTATCGTCGACGCCGAGGCCGGCATCGCCGCCGAAGCGGCGGGGCTCGATGCGCTCTATGGTCATCTCAAGCCGCTGGAGATCATCGAGCGGTCGGCCCGGGAATTCTTTCACGGTGAAATCGCCGCAGTTTCGTCGTTCGGGGCGGATTCTGCAGTGCTTCTGCACATGATCGCCAAGATCGACCGGACGCTGCCGGTCATCTTCCTCGACACCGGCAAGCACTTCGAGGAGACGCTCGGCTATCGCGACGCGCTGGTTGCCGATTTCGGGCTGACCGATATAAGGGTGATCACTCCCGAAGAAGCGGCGCTCGAACGGATCGATCCGACCGGTAATCTGAACGAAACCGACACCGACGCCTGCTGCGAGGTCCGCAAGGTCGAGCCGCTGGCGCGCGGCGTCGAGCCGTTCCGCGCCTGGTTCACCGGCCGCAAGCGTTTTCAGGCGACGACGCGGGCATCACTGCCGGTGTTCGAGGCGGTCGGCTCGCGCATTCGCATCAATCCGCTGGCGCATTGGACGACATCAGACCAGGCCAACTATATGCGCGCGCATGCGCTGCGTGAGAATCCGCTGGTCGCCTATGGCTATCTCTCGATAGGCTGCTTCCCGTGCACGCAGCCGGTGCAGCCGGGCGAGGATGCACGCAGCGGCCGCTGGGTGGGGCACGCCAAGACCGAGTGCGGCATCCATTTGTCGGGGCTGGAGAAGTCGCTGACCGACGCATCGCTTTAGGGTATGTCGATATTCAGGTGAGGCTGGCCTGCGAATGGCGGCACGTACCCAAAGTACGCTCCGCTCCGGTTCTCGGAAGCCACCATTCTCGGCTCGGCCTTACCTGAATCTCAACACACCCTCGAGCGTTTTGAACTTTGGAATTTTGTGGACTTGGGAATTTCTCGATGAGTGAATCGATAGCGGAAAACGCCACCCGCCTCTGGACCCCGACAGGTTTTTGCGAGGACGAGTGGAGCCATGCCGAGAGCGCCGACGCACTGTCCGGCAATGGCCGCTTCATCCTGCCGCTGCAGGCGTTTCTCGACCTCGATCCGGCGGTGCGCCGGTCGGCGAGGGAGCGCCTCGGCGTACTGCTTCAGCCCGGCGATCAGCTCGAAAAGATCGCGGACCTGCTCGACCAGATATCGCTGGTGGCGCTGGCCTTCCCGGCTTTCAGTGACGGCCGCTCCTTCTCCAAGGGCGAACTGCTGCGCAGCCGCTACCGTTTCGAGGGCGCGGTCCGCGCCACCGGACAGGTTCTGGTCGACCAGCTTCCGCATATGCTGCGCCTCGGCTTCGACGAGTTCGAAGTATCAAATCCAGTGTTGCTGAAACGGCTCGAGGAAGGCCGCACCGGCGGTCTGCCGCTGTCCTACCAGCCGACCGTGAAGCTGGAGGCCAAAGGCCCCAAATATTCCTGGCGGCGGGTGCGCACCGGTTGATCTCCCCACCGAGCAAGTCGCATCTGGTCGGACCACTTTGCCGATTCAATCTTTTATTTTCGGCATCCGCCCCTTAAGATATGGCCTATTATTTCGCGATCCGAAATAAATTCGCCACCAAGGGAGGAACCGGGAATGGCTGGTAAGAAGATATTGATGCTCGTTGGCGAGTTCAGCGAGGAATACGAGATTTTCGTCTTTGAACAGGCCATGCATGCGGTCGGCCACACCGTGCATGTCGTGTGTCCTGACAAGAAGGCGGGCGATATCCTGAAGACGTCGCTGCACGACTTCGAGGGTCACCAGACCTATACGGAAAAGCTCGGCCATGACTACATCCTCAACAAGACGTTTTCCGAGGTCAATCCGGCCGAATACGATGCGGTCTATGCGGCAGGCGGGCGCGGGCCGGAATATATCCGCATCGACAAGCGCGTGCAGGCGCTGGTGCGGCATTTCCACGAGACCGGCAAGCCGATCTTCACCATTTGCCACGGCGCGCAGATCCTGATGGCGGTCGACGGCGTGCTGCGTGGCAGGGAAGTCGCGGCGCTGCAGTATTGCGAGCCGGAAGTCACGCTCGCTGGCGGCACCTACATCGATGTCGCGCCGACCGGCGCCCATGTCGACGGCAATCTGGTGTCGGCCAAGGGCTGGCCGGGGCTGGCCGCCTTCATGCGCGAATGCCTGAAAGTGCTTGGCACCGAGATCCGCCACGGCGAGATCCTGATGCGCGACGAACGCAAGGCGGCTTGAGTCGGGCCTTGGAAACCGCCGCACCTGTGGTGCGGCGGCACTACAGCGCCGCGTCCTTTTGGGACGCGCAAAAGAAGCTGTAGAACTTGATTCTGCGCATGATCCTTCCGAAAATCGATTTCGATTTTCGGGTGATGCTTTTACGCAGTCATCCGCGCTTCGCGAAACGACACCAGCTTGCTGCGGCTCTCATCCCACAGCGCCAGCTTGACGCAGCGCAGGCTGTCGAGAAGCGTGACGCGGCCGATTTCGCGCAGTTCCGGATAGTCCCTCAGGACCTCCTGCAGACGATAGCACGGCACCTTGGCGGAGAGGTGGTGCACGTGATGGACGCCGATATTGCCGGTGAACCAGTTCAGTACCGGCGGCAGGTCATAATAGGACGAGCCGTGCAGGGCCGCATGCTGGAACTCCCATTCGGAGTCCTTTGCCCACTCTGTCTCTTCGAACTGGTGCTGGACGTAGAACAGCCAGATGCCGGCGGAGCCGGCGAGAACGACGATGGGCAAGTGGACAACCAGGAACGCTTCGAGGCCGACGAACCAGATGAGGGCGGCGGCCGCAACCGCGATGGCCACGTTGGTGGCCATTGACGACACCCAGGGCGTGAGGCCGCCTCGCATCATGCCGACCGGCAGTCGCTGCTCAAAGATGAAAAGCCAAATGGGGCCGAGGCCGAACATGACGAGCGGATGGCGATAGAGACGATAGGCAAGGCGGCCCCGCCAGGACATTTGCCGATATTCGGCAACAGTCAGCGTCCTGATGTCGCCCGTGCCGCGCTCATCGAGATTGCCGGCGCTGGCATGATGGGTTGCGTGGGCACGTCGCCAGCAATCGTAAGGCGTCAAAGTCAGGATGCCCAGGCCGCGGCCGATCCAGTCGTCGGCGGTGCGGTTGGCGAAGAAGGAACCGTGGCCGCAATCGTGCTGGATCATGAAGATCCGCACCAGAAAGCCGGCGGCCGGAAGGATGAGGATCAGACCCCACCAATGGCCATAGGCATAGGCAGCCGAGGACAGTGCCCACAGCGTGGCAAAGGGGATGAGGGTGATGGCAAGTTCGACGGCGCTGCGCCGCCTGTCAGGTTTCTTGTAGCGCGCCAGGATCTTCAACCAGGCACGCTTGCTGTTCGCTACAGCTTCGGGGGAAATCATGTTCATCAGGAAGCATAGACGGACCATTTCGTCGCCGCAAGCCAGGCATCACGCAAAGTTACTGCGGGTAATTGTCGCGCGACGCGCAAGCTGCGGCAAAAGGCATGCCAATGACGCGCAGCGACAGGCGTGTGTGTTGTCTATCGCCGGTTGCCACCGGCGGCTACGCTGCTTTCGATGCCGTCCAGGCGGTCAAGCAATTCCCTGAAACGATCGGGAATGTCGTTCTCCGTCCGGAACGCCGGCAACGCGCGCAGAAAGTGCATCGTTGCCTCCGTGCCGAACTGGCGCCTGATGCCGGCCGCCAGCCTTTCACGTCTTTCGTCATCGTTGGGGGCGCCATTCTTACGGTCGCCGTCGTTGCGGGTCGCCATCTCAAAATCCTGTGTCGGTTTCGAAACTCTTCCAGCAGACGAATGGTTCCCCCATCGCAGCATCTTGGCAAGCAAAGCCGGTGGTTACAGTAAAATTTGAATTAATATCGAAAGGTCTCCATGATGCGTCGTCAAAAGCGCGAGCGGCCTGTCCAGTATCGCTTGCCCCTTGATTTTTGGCCGCCAAACCTCGATATCGGGCACAAAATCCACATCATTTGAAATGACGGGAAACGGCGATGAGCGACCAGGCAAAAGACGAACGCGCGCCCGATGAAGCCGAGACGGCCGGGGCTGCCACCGAACACACGCAAGGCAGCGCCGACGGCGACTATGAAGCGCTTGTGCGGCTGCTGAAGGAAAACGACGAGTTGAAGGACCGCGCGCTCCGCGTCGCAGCCGAGATGGAGAATCTGCGTCGCCGTACCGCCCGTGACGTGCACGATGCACGCGCCTATGCGGTTGCCAATTTCGCCCGTGACATGCTGTCGGTATCGGACAATCTGCGCCGCGCACTGGATGCGATCCCGGCTGAGTCCAAGGCGTCAGGTGATGCCGGTTTGAAGTCACTGATCGAGGGCGTCGAGCTCACCGAGCGCGCCATGCTATCGGCGCTCGAGCGGCACGGAGTGAAGAAGCTCGAGCCGGAAGGCGAGAAATTCGACCCGAATTTCCATCAGGCGATGTTCGAGGTGCCCAATCCGGAGGTGCCGGCCAACACGGTGGTCCAGGTCGTGCAGCCCGGCTATTCGATCGGCGAGCGGGTGCTGCGGCCGGCCATGGTCGGCGTTGCCAAGGGCGGTCCCAAGCATGTGGCAAGCGAAGCGCCGGTCGAGCCAGGGCCGGTGAATGAGCAAGCTGAGAAGGATGCGTAAGTTAAGGGAATAGGGCAGTAGGAGCAGTAGGGGCATAGGGTAAAGGAGCCGTACCAATCGTCCGGCTTCGTGCTATTCATACATCCCTATTCACCCGCTCTCCTACTCCGCTATGCCCTTGAACCCGATCGAGCTTCTCGACTATGCCGGTGTCGCCGTCTTCGCGGCGACCGGTGCGCTGGCCGCTTCGCGCAAGCAGCTCGACATCATCGGATTTCTGTTCCTGGCCAGCGTCACCGGCATCGGCGGTGGCACGTTTCGTGACGTCATCCTCAATCTGCCGGTCTTCTGGGTTACCAGCTCTGGCTATGTGCTGATCTGCGCGGTGGTGGCGATGCTTGTCTTTTTCGGGGCGCACCGTCTCGAATCCCGCTGGAAATTACTGCTCTGGCTCGACGCCGTCGGCCTCGCCGCGTTTTCGGTGATGGGTGCCGCCAAGGGCCTGGCCATCACCGGCTCGCCGGTCGTGTCCGTTGTTACCGGCGTGCTCACTGCCACGTTCGGCGGGATCTTGCGCGACCTGCTGGCCGGTGAGGCTTCGGTGCTCTTGAGACCAGAAATCTATGTCACCGCCGCCCTTGCGGGCGCCATCCTGTTTACAACAGGCGATCTCGCCGGACTGCCGCCGCTCGCCTCGGGCCTAGTGGGCTTCATAGCCGCTTTCTGCGTGCGTGGCGGCGCGCTTAAGTTCGGCTGGGCCTTTCCGTCCTACAAGAGCCGGCCCGGCCGGCGGCCGGAAGATATTCCGTGAAATGAGGGCGAGTAGCGAATAGGGACAACGATCCGCAGCGAATTGGCGGAACTCCCGCTACTCGCTACTCCCTATTCGCTATTCATTGGAATCTCAGGCGGCGAAGCGCTGGGCTTCCCCGCCATAATAGCTGACGTAGCGGGCGCCGATCTCCTTGACCGGCATCACCACGAACACGTCGACCGTCGAGAATTCGCGGTCGATGACGCAGCCGTCGCCGATGCGCGCGCCGACGCGCAGATAGCCCTTGACCAGCGGTGGCATCGCCGCGATCGCGGCCTTGGCGTTGACCGCCTCGATCGGCATCAAATCCATGGAACAGTAGCGGCCGGCGACGGCGCGCACGTCCCAGGCC
Source organism: Mesorhizobium sp. WSM4816 (assembly GCF_055811535.1). NCBI lineage: Bacteria > Pseudomonadati > Pseudomonadota > Alphaproteobacteria > Hyphomicrobiales > Phyllobacteriaceae > Mesorhizobium > Mesorhizobium sp. WSM4816. The sequence continues at coordinate 39,335 of NZ_JBVVQR010000021.1, forward strand.
GAATTCGTCCGGCAGTGATGGGCGAGATAGGTCAGCGCTTCGGCGTGTGCCGCCGGCACGGTGCCGGGGAACGAGGCGCAACCGGTCATCACGCCGATCCCATAATGGTTGATATAGGCCCAGATACCTTGCCAGAGCGCCTCGATGGTGCGCTTCGAGCGGTATTCCGGCAAGACGCAGGAGCGGCCGAGTTCAAGGAAACGCTGGCCGGGATGGCGGGCGATAAGCTTGGTCAGCTCAAACTCGCCCTCGGAATAGAAGCCGCCGGCCGCTGCCGCGATCTCCTGCCGCAACAGGCGGTAGGTGCCGACAATGCGGCGATGCTCGGGACCGGACAGCGAGGTGTCGAAGACGAGCAGATGATCACAGAGCGGATCAAAATGGTCGGCGTCGCGGCGGTCCTGCACCTGAAACAGGGTTTTCCTGGCGCCGAGCTCGTCATAGAACACCCGGTAGCGCACTTCCTGCGCGGCGGCGATCTCGGCCTCGTTGCGTGCGAGCCGCACTTCGAGGTTGCCGATACGGCCAAGCGCTTCGCCTTTTATGACAGCATCGACGTTGCGCCCGGTGAGCAAAGCACCCCTGGCGTTCGGCCGAGCGTCACATTCCGGCATAACTGTATGCACGAGTGATTCTCCTTCGAGCCATCCCTCTTGGCACGGGGATACGGCGTAGGTGCAACAGGATTGTGACAGTACCGTGATACGGCCCTGCCGGCAATACTTCGTCGGCTGGGCAACCCTTCAACCGGCTATGTTCTGCAGGTAAGCCAGGCAAGGACAGCCGGCGGATCAAGCGGCCACGTGACCCTCGACCGCATGGACAAGCGCGTCGGGGTCGAGCGGCTTGGTGACGAAGCCGCTGGCGCCATGGGCGAGCACTGCGTGGCGGGTCGTTTCCTGACTGTCCGCCGATAGCACCATGATCGGAACCGGCGACACGGCGGTTTCCTCCTCGTGCCGGCGGATGGCGGCGATCGCGTCCAGCCCGTCCATGACAGGCATGTGCAGGTCCATCAGCACCACGTCGAAGCGATACTTATGGTCGGTGCCGGTGATGGCCTCGACGGCGGCCTTGCCGTTGCCGACCAGTTTCACGCGATGCCCGGCCTTCAGCAGCGTGGCACGGGCAAGCATGGCGTTGATGTCGTTATCCTCGGCGATCAGCACGGACAGGCCCCGCCGCCGGCCGCCAATGGCGCGGGCGGTTGGTGCGCCGCGCTTTTCCGGCTGCGGCTGGGTGAGGGCAGGCACGCTGCTGGTCAAAAGCACGCGAAGCAACGTTTCGCCACGCACCGGCCTTGCCAGAAAGGTGGCGTATCCGCTGGCGCGGAACTCGCCCAGCATGCCGCGGTCGGTTGGCGCGATCAGTGTGATCGCCTCGCAATCGGCAAAGCCGCTCTGGCGAAGGCGTTTGAGCAACCTGCCGTCGCCTTCCTCCATGGCCGCATCGACCAAAAGCGCGTCGCAGCCTTCGGCGAAGGACGCTGCCTGGGCGGCGGTGGTGGCCAGATCGACCTTGCCGCCATTGGCGCGGATGGTGCGGGCGATGGCGTCGGCCTCGATGGCGTTCTTCGACAGGATCACGGCGCGCCGCCCTGACAGCGCATCTCGACGGCTCTGCGGCGGCTCGGTGGCCGATATTGCAGGGATTTCGAAGACGAATTCCGAACCCTGGCCGAGCTGGCTCGACACCGAGATCGTGCCGCCCATGGCGATCACCAGGCGCCTGGAGATGGCAAGACCGAGCCCGGCGCCCCCATGCGCGCGAGTCGACGTGCCGTCAGCCTGTTCGAATTCCTCGAAGATGCGCTCCAGGTCGTCCTCGTGCAGGCCGGGACCGGTGTCGGTGACGGTGAAGCCTATGCGGTCGGTGGTTTCGGTGCGGGCACGAGCGATGCTCACCAACACGCCGCCGCTGTCGGTGAACTTGATGGCGTTGCCGATGAGGTTGAGCAGCACCTGCCTGACCCTTCCAGGATCGGCTGATATCATCTGCGGCACGTCGGGTTCGACATGGCAGCCAAGGCCGATGTTCTTGGCGAAGGCACGCGCCGCCAGGAGTTCCACGATGTTGTCGGCGATCTCGCGCACCGACATTGGCTGCGGTTCGGGATCGAAGCGGCCGGCCTCGATCTTGGAATAGTCGAGCAGGTCCTCGATCAGCGCCAGCAGCGCGCTGGCCGAGGTCGAGATGGCGCCGACATAGGTCCGTTGTTGCGGCGAGAGCCCGGTGTCCGCCAGCAGCTTGGCCATGCCTATGATGCCGTTCATCGGCGTGCGGATCTCGTGGCTGACGGTGGCGAGGAAGCGCGATTTGGCCTGGCTTGCATATTCGGCTCGCTCGCGGGCGGTGATCAGCGACGTTTCGGCGTGCTTGCGTGCGGTAATGTCGCGGGCGATTGCGCGATGCGAGACGGAACCGCTCTCCTTGTCGCGCACGGACAGTTCGATCCATGAGAACCAGCGCGGGCCGCTCGGTGTGCTAATGGCGACGTCGGTGGAGCTCAGGCATTCATGGTCGGAAAAAGCGGCATCGGGAACGATGCCGACCTCGATGCCGAGGTCGGCCAGGGCCCTGCCGGCAAGGTCGCGCTGGTCGGCTCCGACAAGCTCGGCGAAAACCTTGTTGGCATAGACGATGTGGCCGTCACGGTCGCGATGGACGACGAGATCGCCAAGCGCGTCGATCAGCCCGCGAAAGCGTTCCTCGCTCTCCTGCATCTCCCACACGCGGTCGGCCAGGCTCTCAACCTCGGCGCGGCTGCGCGCTGCGGTCGCGCCAAGCAGCGCAACCGTGCGGCGCGCCGTGCGCCTGGCACGCAGATGCACGGCAAGGCCTGCCATGCCAGTCGCCAAAAGCCCGACGGTGATGAAGATCGGCGCGCCGGTCAGATGCGACAGGCCCGCCAGCACGACGATGGCGACGAGCATCAGGAACGGCAGGCCTTCGCGATTGGCGGCGGGCAATTCAGGCGCCAGTGGCGGCGCCGCGATATGCTGCCGGCTTGGCGCCTCCGGGCCGATCCCGTCGACGTTTTCGGCGCTCTCTGTTTCTCTGATGCCGGATTCCGTGACCATGCGGAAACCCTTGCCAGACAGAGATTATGGAAAATTGCCGCGGATCGTTCGAATTTTAGCGGTCGCGCGGTTTTTGCCTCTCCGCTCCTGAAGCGCGTCGCGTTTGGCCGGCCTCATGCGAGGCGCTTCACCGCTGCACACCCTGGGTCAGGCTTTTGCCAATGCATTAAAAACCGGAGAAGGAAGAGCTCACATGTCCACCACCACGCGACCGCGGACCTTGCCCTCGACGATATCGTGCGCGGCGTCGATGATGCCATCGAAGCCAATGGTCGTGGACAGTTTGGCGAGCTTCTGGAGGTCGAGGTCCGTGCCGATGCGGCGCCACGCCTCCATGCGGACCGTTTTTGGCGCCATCACCGAATCGATGCCGAGCAGACAAACGCCGCGCAGGATGAACGGGGCGACGCTCGTCGGCAGATCCATGCCGCCGGCCAGGCCGCAGGCGGCGACGGCGCCGCCATAGGAGGTCATCGAAAGGACGTTGGCCAGGGTGTGACTGCCGACCGCGTCGACGCCGCCGGCCCAGCGTTCCTTGGCGAGCGGCTTTGCAGGCTGGGCAAGCTCGTCGCGCGAAATCACCTCCGAAGCACCCAGGTCGGTCAGGTAGGAACTTTCAGCGCTGCGGCCGGTCGCGGCGACGACGTGATAGCCGAGGCTGGACAGAATCGAAACCGCGACCGAGCCGACGCCGCCGGCCGCGCCCGTCACCACGACGGGGCCGCGTTCCGGCACGATGCCGTGCCGTTCCAGCGCGATAACGCAAAGCATGGCGGTGTAACCTGCCGTGCCGACCGCCATCGCATCATGCGGGCTCATGCCCTGGGGCAGCGGCACCAGCCAGTCGCCCTTGACACGGGCGCGCTCGGCATAGGCGCCAAAATGCGTCTCGCCGACGCCCCAGCCGTTCAATATGACCTTGTCCCCCGTGCGCCAGTCGGCATGGGAGGACGAGATGACCGTGCCGGCGAAATCGATGCCCGGCACCAGCGGCCAGCGGCGGATCACCGGCGCCTTGCCGGATATGGCGAGGCCGTCCTTGTAGTTCACCGTCGTCGCCTCGACGGCGACGGTGACATCGCCTTCCATCAGGTCGGCTTCGGTAAGGTCGGTGATCGCGACCGACTGCTTCTTCTCGGCGTCGCGCGAAACGAGGATGGCTTTGAAGGTTTCGGGCATGTCTTCTCCTCGGGCTTCTTGAATGGGACACTGTATGGCGGCAGAAGGCCAGGTCAATCGCCAGGTCAGTCGCTTGAGGGCTTGGCCTCACGCCGCCAACCAATGAGTTCGTCGAGGACGACCACCACCGCGCCGACTGCGATGAAGGCGTCGGCGAGGTTGAAGATGGCGAAGGACCATATTGGGGTGTGAAACAGGATGTAGTCGATCACGTGACCATAGGTAACGCGGTCGAACAGATTGCCGAGCGCGCCGCCGACGATCAGCGCAAAGCCGATGCGGGTAAGCACGTGGCCGGGCGGAGTGCGGGCCGCGAGATAGAGCACGAAAGCGACGACGAAAGCGGCGATGACCACCAGGCCCGTGTCACCGAAGGACGAAAACATCGAGAAGGCGATGCCGGTGTTGTAGGTGCGATACAATGCCAGGAACGGGACAAGATCGACCTTTTCCTGAAAAGGGAGGCCGGTCTCGACCAGATATTTCACCCACTGGTCGAGCGTCACCGCGGCGGCGACCAGTACGACGTAGGGCAACCAGGATTTTGCTGTTGGGGATTTCACCGTTCGGGATGTCACGGTCAGGCGCCCTCCGGGGCAAGTTTCAGCGCGCCGCGCCGAATCTCGAACAGCATGATGCCGGTGGCCACCGCGAGATTGAGCGAATCGGCCCGACCGGACTGTGGAATCCGCAGCAATCTGTCGCAGCTTTCGGCCAGGCTTTCGGGCAGGCCCTGCTGTTCGTTGCCCATCATCAGCAGCACCGGGCCTTCGGAAAAGTCGACCGAACGGTAATCGACCGCACCCTTCAGATGTGTGCCGGCAACAAGGCCAGGAAAGCTTTTTCGCCACGCAAGGAAGGCTTCCGGCGTCGCCTTGGCGACCGGCACGGCGAAGATCGAGCCCATCGTGGCGCGCACGGTCTCGACGGAAAAAGGATCGGTTGTCTCGCCGACCAGGATGATGCCCTTGGCGCCAACGGCATCGACGGTGCGGATGACGGTACCGAGATTGCCGGGGTCGCGCACGCGGTCGAGCGCCACCCAGACATCGCCGTCTTGAGCGCGGATGTCCTTCAGCGGCAGGAACTTTTGCGAAAAGACGCCGACCACCATTTGCGGGTTGTCGCGGCGCGTGATGGCGACGAGCACTTTTTCCGAAACTTCGAGCACGGTGCCGCCGGCGGCAACCGTGCGTGCCGCGACCTTTTCGACCGTCGCGTTGCCGCGTCCGGCTTTGGCGAAGACCAGCGTCCGGATCGACCAGCCGAGGTCGAGCGCGTCGATGACCAGCTTCAGCCCCTCGGCCATGAATGCGTTCTGCTGGTCGCGGTATTTCTTCAGCGAGAGCGCCTTGATGTCCTTGATCAACGGATTGGCAAGGCTGGTGACTTCCTTCACCTGCCCTGGCGCGCCGGCGTGCCGCTCGCTCATTCAGGCCACCCAGCGCGAAAACAGCGAGGTGGACAGCGCCCGGCCGGCGGATTTCTCGCGGATAATCAGTTCGCCGGATTCGACCGTGCCGCCCATGCCGGCAAAAGTGTCGCGCATCAAGGCATGGATGGCGAAGAAGGAAGCGCGGATCGAATAGGCGGTCAGCACGACAGCGAGCGGCTTCGGCGTCAGGACCGAGCGGCAGAGGTCGGTCAGAGCCGGCAGATCCTCGAACAATTGCCAGACCTCGCCCCTGGGGCCACGGCCATAGGCGGGCGGATCGAACAGGACGATGTCGTAACGGCTGCCACGGCGCTCCTCGCGCTCGGCGAATTTTAGGGCGTCGTCGACGATCCAACGGATCGGCTTTTGCGACAGGCCCGCCATCTCCTGGTTCTCCCTGGCCCAGCCGATCGCCTTCTTGGAAGCATCGACATGGGTGACCTCGGCGCCGGCGCGCGCCGCCACCAGCGAGGCAAGGCCGGTATAGCCGAACAGATTCAGCACTTTGACCGGCCGCTTCGCCGCCGCGATCAGCCCGGCCATGTGATCCCAGTGCGAGGCCTGCTCGGGGAACACGCCGACATGGCGAAACGAGGTGAAGCGGCCGAGATAATCGATGCCGTCATGCTTCATTGGCCAGGTTTCGCCGAGTGGCGTCCTGGGGAAACGCCAGCGGCCGATGCCTTCCTCGTCGGTGTCGCCGGTGAAAATGGCGTCGGCGCGGTCCCAGTCTTTGGCCGGCAACGCTTTTTGCCAGATCGCCTGGCCTTCAGGCCGGACGATGCGATAGGGGCCGTACTGCTCGAGCTTCTGTCCGGCACCGCTGTCGAGCAACGCGTAGTCGGCGTTGGGCGCGACTTCGAGGATCAGCGGCAGGTGTTCGGCGGGCAGGGCGCCGTCGCGGCGGGAAAGGACGCGCGGCGCGGCTATCGGCTCGGTGCGGTTGCCCGATGCGCCGGTTGCGCGCGGTTCCGCCCCGCCCTTTGCGGTCTGATGCGAGCGGCTGTCGCGGCGTTTGTCGCGAAAAGGTTTCAAGAAGAGCATCTCCTGGGCGACGTGGCCCGCTTCTGCCACAGCACATTCACCGGCGCAACAAACGCAGTCGCCGGACGTTTCCGAACCGGTCAGCCGCGCCTGATGAAGAGCAGGGCAGCAACCAGCGATACGAAACCGACGGCCTTGAAGCCGGCGACGATCATATGGCCTGTTTCCCAGCGCAGCCGGATCGCTTCGAAATTCTCCGGAATCGGGCCAGGCACCCAAGTGGCCAGAATATCGTTCGCCGGCTTGACGAGAGCAAACCACATCGCAAGAGACACCGCATAGATCACGGCAGCGGCCAACGCATACCAGAACGCCGGTCGGTCATTGCGCAGCATCCAAGCGAGCAGTCCCGGACAGCCGATCGCGGCCAGGTCCAATGGCGCGCCAATGACGGCAAACAGCTGGAACTGGGCGTTGAAGACAGTCGTCTCGCGCCAGAGAGAAGGCGACCATTTCGTCAGCCGAGGAGCTGATTCCAGGACATGGGCGAAGGATGGTCCAAGGCTGAGCGCCGCGACAACGGCGGCCAAGATGGACCAGAACAACAGGAACCCGCGTATCTCCATAACGCCCGAACAACGGGGTGACGCCGGAGACGTTCCCCGTCGGAAGGGAGTAGGCAGTAGGCAGTAGGCAGTAGGGGAGTAGGGGAGTAGGGGAGTACGGGAGTAAGAATAAGTGACCAGGAAAAATACAACTGGCACGAAGCCGCACGGTTAGTACTGCTTCCCCTACTGCCTACTGCCTACTGCCTACTGCCTACTGCCTGCTGCTCGCCTTGTACACCGCAATGCCGGCGGCGAGGTCTTCGAGGGCTGCGCCGACCGATTTGAACAGCGTGATCTCACCGGGGCTCTGCCGGCCCTTCTTCTGGTCGCGTGCCAATTCATGCAGGTCGGCGACGATGGCTTGCGCCTCCAGCACGCCCGAGGCCAGCGGCTGGACGATGTCGCCCGCTTCCTTGGTGGCGCCGGCCCGGGTGTCGACGTAGACGCGGGCGCGCGCAATCGCATCGTCGTCGCTTTCGCGCATGGCCGGCGTGAAGCCGCCGACCAGATCGACATGGGTCCCCGGCTTCAACAGCGCGCCCTTGATCAGCGGCGTGGTCGTGATCGTCGCCGACGAAACGATGTCGGCCTGGCCGAGTTCGGCGTCGAGATCGCTCGCGGCGGTGGCCGCAAAGCCCTCGGCGCGCAATTCCGCCGCAACCTTTTCGGCATTGGCCGGCGTGCGGTTCCAGATGCGGATGACGGTGATCGGCCGCACCGCGCAATGCGCCCTGGCGAGGAACGGCGACAGCGCGCCGGCGCCGACCACCAGCAGCCGCGAAGCGTCCTCGCGGGCCAGATAGGAGGCTGCCAGCGCCGAGGCGCAGGCCGTGCGCCACTGCGTCAGCCGCTGGCCGTCGATCATGGCTTCAGGCTCGCCGGTCGCACCGTCGAGCAGGAGGTAAAGCCCCATCACAGCGGGTTTGCCCACGGCGTTGTTGTCGGGCGACACGGTGACGATCTTGACGCCGATATGGCCGCCTGCCGACGAGCCGGCGGCATTGAAGTCGGTCCAGGCCGGCATCAGGAGCAGGGTCGAGGCCGCGCCGTCGGGCCGTTCGACCGTATGGTGGTGCCTGACCGGCTGTACCGCGCCATCGCGAAAAGCCGCGCGCAGCGTTTCGACCAGGCCGGGAAAGGTCAGCGCCTGATCGACCTCGGCCGCCGAAATGCTCAACATAGGAAACTCCGTCGAGAGAAATACGCCTGACGCATGACCGCGAAATCAGAAGCGATTTTCTGCAAAGATCATGCGCAATCAAAAATGGTACAGCGTCCTTTGCGCGCCCAAAAAGGACGCGCGGCGGTTCCGGCTCAGCCCGTCGGCTTCGGCAAGGAGGGGCCTTGTTGCGCGGCCGGTGCCCGGCTGACCGCCTGGCGCAAGTTCTCGGCCTCGACGCCGCGCTGGCGCGCCAGCTTGCGATAGCGGCCCTGCTTGATCCAGGTCGCCAGGCTGCCGACGATCATGCCGATGGCGAGGGCCACGAACAGGAAGATGAAAAGCGGCAGCGTCATCGTCAGCGCCGGATTGCCGGGGTTGAATGGGTCCAGGGTGAAGGCAACCGGATCGCGGTTGGCCACCGCCAGCGCAATCAGAATGACGGCCAGCGGCACGAAGACCACGATGAGCATGAAACGATTGAACATAGAATTTCCTGTCGAAGGCGGGCTCTACCAAAGGCCGGGCCTCCTGAAAAGGCCGGCATGGCGCATGAGCCCGCGCGGCGCTTATTTGCCGCTGTTCAGCCTTTCACGCAATTCCTTGCCGGTCTTGAAGAACGGCACCCATTTCTCCTCGACCTCGACGGATTCGCCGGTACGCGGATTGCGGCCGGTGCGGGCGGGGCGGTTTTTCACCGAGAAAGCGCCGAAACCGCGCAGCTCGACCCGGTTGCCTTCGGCGAGCGCGTCGGTGATCTCGTCGAAAATCGCGCCGACAATGTTTTCGACGTCACGCAGGAAAAGGTGCGGGTTGCGTGTGGCGATGATCTGCACAAGTTCGGATTTGATCATGAGAAGGCTCCCCGTGAAAACACTGCGGTCAAATTATGAGGATGATTTTATTTGCTTTTTTCACTCGTCTCAAGGGTGCCAGACGGAAACCAGACCGTCAAGAAACAAGCGATCGGCACCAAGTTCGTGAATGATGTCGCCGCCATAGTCGGGCAGGCCGAGCGCACTGCCGATGGTTCGTGCCATCGCCTTCGAGAACAGGAAGCCGCCGCTTTCCGCGTCCTTCCACTCCACCACCTTGAGCTTGGCGTCGATGCCCTTGGTTGCGAGCCAGTCGATCGCTTCGGTCTCGCCGCCGACCGCGTCGACCAATTTATTGGCAACGGCCTGCCGGCCGGTGAAGATCGATCCGTCGGCCAGCGCCAGCGCCTCCGGTTTGGTCATCTTGCGGCGTTCGGCGACGATGCCGACGAACCAGTCGTAGCTGTCGAGGATGAGCTTGCGGACCATGGTGCGCTCGTCGTCATTGGTCGGCTTGAAAGGCGATGGCGAAGCTTTCAACGGCGAGGATTTCACTTCCTCGAGCTTGACGCCGAGTTTGTTCATAAGGCCGCTGACGTCCGGATACTGGATCAGCACGCCTATCGAGCCGACAATCGACGATTTGCGCGCGACGATATGATCGGTCGCGGTAGCGATCATATAGCCCGCCGATGCGGCCAGCGTGCCGACCTGGGCCACCACCGGCTTCTCGGCGGCCAGCTTGCGCACTGCCTCGTAGATCGATTCGCCGCCGACGGTGGTGCCGCCAGGTGAATCGATCGACAGGATTACAGCTTTCACCCTCGGGGATTGACGGATGGCGTCCAGTTGCTTGATCAGGTCGTCGTCTTCGGTGATGGTGCCCTCGATCTTGACCTTGGCGATATGGTCGATCGCCGCGCCAGTGAAGTCATCGCCGTAAATCCAGGTCGAAAAGGCAATCAGCCCGGCTGCTGCGACAACAAGCGCTGCAACGCGCCAGAATGTCAGCTTGCGGCGCAAGCGGCGGCGGTCGATCAGGTCGTCGGCTCTCAGTACCATGGTCAGCCTCATAGTCGGTGGGAGCAGATGCTTTTAAAGCAACCGCCCGCGCCCGGCTACCGATTCCTGACGAGCTTGCGCCAAAGACAAGGTCTCGACGTTGGCGAGACGGCGTTTCGAGAGAACATAAAAGACCAATCCACAGCCCCTAACGCTGTCGGCGCGTATCTGGTATGACGTGCAAGTTGTGCCGGTTTCATTTTTCGTTTGTGCAACAGCAACCGTCACACTTTTGCGGTTTTCCTCCGCTTGTGCTTGCTTGAGGGCGCCGGCATCCCACCTATAGGGGTGCTTGGCGGCAGGGGTTTAGAAGAAAGCAGTTATGTTAGCGCGACCGATCGAACCGACCAACACCGAGACGGAGTTGGCTTCCCCGGACGTAGGCCCGGCGCGAGTCGACGCCTTCGGCATCGCCCAGCGCCATTCGCGCCGCGTGCGTATCTTGAAGCTGGCGGTGCCGCTGGCCGCTGCCGCGATCGCGGTCGCCGTCCCGGTCTATTCCTATCTCATGGCACCTGGCTCAATCCAGGTCCAGGCCGACGCCAGCGCGTTCGCCAATGGCAAGCTGGTGATGGCCAACCCCAAGCTCAACGGGTTCACCAAGCAGAAACTGCCCTATTCCATGACGGCTTTGCGCGCCATACAGGACGTGAGCCAGCAAGGTATCATCAATCTGGAAGGCATCGACGCCAAGCTGCCGATATCAACCGACAATGTGGCGGCCATCAATGCCCCGCACGGTAGCTTCAATCGTGATGGCAACACGATGAGCCTGACCAGCGATGTCACCATAACCACCACAGATGGCCTGGCGGCAAAGTTCAAATCGGTCTTTCTCGACATGGGCAAAGGCACTATGAAGACGAACGATCCGGTCGACGTCAGCCGTGGCGGGTCGCGGATTACCGCGGATTCGATGTCTGTCCAGGACAACGGCAAGATCGTGGTTTTCGAGAACAGAGTGCGTGTCAACATCGATCCCGCCAGCTTGAAGGCGGCAGAGGCAATGAGCGGAGAATCCAATGCGGTTCAGTAGTTCGACACGGCTCGTGGCCGCGGCTTCGGCGTTGCCGGCTGTTGGGCTGGCTTTGGGGCTGGCTTTGGGGGCGGCGCCGGCTCTGGCGCAGTCCAGGACCACCAGCCAGCTGTCGGGCCTCAAACTGTCCGGCGACAAGCCCATCCAGATCGAAAGCGACAAGCTCGAGGTCCGTCAGGCGGACAGCGTCGCGGTGTTCACAGGCAATGTAAACGTCGTCCAGGGTCCGACCTTGCTCAAGGCCGGCAAGATGACGGTCTATTACGTCAAGGACCCGGACGCTGCCGCCAAGGGTGAGCAGGCGTCGGGTGCCGCGATGACCGGCTCGGCCGACATCGACCGTCTGGAGGTCGCCAACAAGGTCTATATCAAATCGGACGACCAGGTCGCCACGGGCGACAGCGGCACCTTCGACATGAAGACGGAAGTGCTGGTGCTTTCAGGCAGCAAAGTCGTGCTCTCGCAAGGCGACAATGTACTGGTCGGCTGCAAGCTGACCGTGCAGATGAAGAGCGGTCTGGCCCAGGTCGACCCCTGCGGCGGTGGACGCGTCATGATGTCGATCACGCCGCCGAAGTCGGGAGCGGCGAACCCCTGATGGTCGACGTAGCATCGCTGTTGGCGCGTCTTCCAGGACGCGCCGCCAGCAAACTTGCGGCACCGGCCGCGATTAGCCTCGATCAGGTAAAATTCAAGGGAACCCTGATCGCCAAAGGGCTGACCAAAAGCTACAAGGGCCGCAAAGTCGTCAGTGGCGTGACGATCGGCGTGCGCGCCGGTGAGGCGGTCGGGCTGCTCGGCCCCAACGGCGCCGGCAAGACCACCTGCTTCTACATGGTCACCGGCCTGGTGCCGGTCGACGAAGGCACGATCGAAATCGACGGCTTCGATGTCACCTCTATGCCGATGTACCGCCGCGCCCGCCTTGGCATCGGCTACCTTCCGCAGGAGGCGTCGATCTTTCGCGGCTTGAGCGTCGAGCAAAACATCCGTGCCGTGCTCGAAGTGGTCGAGAAGAGCCGCAAGGAGCGCGAACGCATTCTCGACGAACTGCTCGAGGAGTTTCACATCAGCCATCTGCGCAAGGCCCCGTCGCTGTCGCTTTCCGGCGGCGAGCGGCGGCGCCTTGAAATCGCGCGCGCCCTGGCGACCCGCCCCGCATACATGCTGCTCGACGAGCCTTTCGCCGGCATCGATCCGATCGCCGTCGCCGACATCCAGCAACTCGTGCGCCATCTGACGGCGCGCGGCATCGGCGTGCTCATCACCGATCACAATGTCCGCGAGACGCTCGGCCTGATCGACCGCGCCTACATCATCCATGCCGGCCAGGTGTTGACCCATGGCCGGGCCGACGAAGTGGTTGCAAACCCGGATGTGCGGCGGCTTTATCTCGGTGAGGGGTTTACACTCTAAGCGTGAAAATTTCTGTCCAGACGCGGTTTTTGACGCGAGACAGAGCTTTTTCTTCGATTTCTCGTCGGAATACGCACGGACAGGCGAGTTTTGATCGCCGTCGCCTTGACAAGCAAAAGCCGGGCCAGTTTCTATGCCGAACTCCTTCCGGCAGTCCGATGCGTAGACAGGGCGTTTGAACCGAACCATGGCGTTGGCGGCAAAACTACAGCTACGACAGTCCCAGTCGCTGGTGATGACGCCGCAACTCATGCAGTCGATACGGCTGCTGCAGTTCACCCACATCGAGCTGGAACGCTTCATCGACGACGAGATCGAGCGCAATCCTTTGCTCGAGCGCGCCGAGCCGCAAGACGATGCCGTCAGCGACCAGGCGCAGAAGATCGATGCCGCGCCGGAAACGGCCACCGCCGGCGACTGGTTCGAGAAGGAAACGGCGTGGAGCGCCGAGGCGATCTCGGAAAAGCTCGATACTTCGCTGGAAAACCTGTTTCCCGACGACCCCGGCACCAGCGAGCGGCTCGGTCCCGACCTGACGGCCCAGTGGAAATCGGCATCCGGCAACGGTTCCGCATCCTCTTCCGACGGTTTTGACGTCGGAGACATGGCGGCCGGAGCCATCACGCTGCGCGAGCATGTCGCCGAGCAGGTCGCGCTTGCCTTCGCCGACCCGGCAGCACGCCTGATCGCCAGCGAACTGGCCGATGGCCTCGACGAGGCCGGCTACATGCGCGCCGACATGGCTGAGATCGCCACTCGTCTCGGCACCGACAGAGCGGCGGTGGCAAATGCGCTCGCGGTCTGCCAGACATTCGAGCCCACCGGCCTCTTTGCCCGCGACCTTGCCGAATGCCTGTCGCTGCAGCTTGCGGTCCGCGACCGTCTCGACGATGCGATGAAGGCTTTGATTGCCAATCTCGAACTCCTGGCCCGGCGCGATTTCCACACCCTGAAACGGATTTGTGGGGTCGATGAGGAGGATCTGCTCGACATGCTGGCCGAGATACGTGCGCTCGATCCGCGCCCGGGGATGGCGTTTTCGGGCGGCGCCAGCGACGCGATCATCGCCGATGTCGAAGTGCGTGCGGCCAATGACGGGAGCTGGGTGATCGAACTCAACCCCGAAACGCTGCCGCGCGTGCTGGTCGACCATATCTATTTCGCTCGGGTTTCGCCGCATGCGAAAAATCAGACGGAAAAGGATTTCCTGGCGGAGTGCCTGCAAAACGCCAATTGGCTGACGCGCAGCCTCGATCAGCGGGCGAAGACTATCCTCAAGGTTGCCTCAGAAATCGTGCGCCAGCAGGACGCCTTCCTCGTCCATGGCGTGCGTCACCTGAGGCCGCTCAACCTGCGCACGGTGGCCGACGCCATCGGCATGCACGAATCGACCGTCAGCCGGGTCACCGCCAACAAATACATGCTGACGCCGCGCGGCGTGTTCGAACTGCGCTATTTCTTCACCGCCTCGATCGCTTCGTCGGGTGGCGGTGACGCGCATTCGTCTGAAGCGGTGCGCGACCGCATCAAGCAGTTGATCGACGAGGAGAAACCTGCCGACGTGCTTTCCGACGACGCGATTGTGGATATGTTGCGGGAAAGCGGCGTCGATATCGCCAGGCGCACGGTCGCCAAGTATCGGGAGGGCATGAATATTCCCTCGTCGGTGCAGCGGCGGCGTGAAAAACGCGCTTTGGCCAGCGCCGGACGTTGATCTCCGACGGAATTTTCGACAGCTTTCGCACTTCATTGACAAGCCGCAATGAAGTGGCTAGAAGCCCGCCCGCATGGGACGGGCTACTGCCCGCATGCGGATGGTCCGTCACGACGTTGGCCACGGGACGGTCAAGAAGGCGGCTTGTGATCAATCGGAAAAGTTCGGATTTAAAATCGGCGCAAGTGACGCCGCAAAGCTTGTGCGCTCAGACCACGGGTATAAACTCGGGACAGTTTGAAGCCTGAGCAAGGAAGGTCAGTATTCAGATGACGCTGCGCATATCAGGAAAACACATGGATATCGGCGATGCGTTCCGTACGCGCATCAACGACCGTGTCGGAGAGGTGATCGGGAAATATTTCGATCGGGGCTTTTCTGGGCAAATTGTAGTCGTCAAATCGGGATCGCGCTACACGGCCGATTGCATGATCCGGCTGGATTCCGGCGCTTCGCTGCAGGCGACCGGTGAAGCGCAGGACCCGACGCTCGCTTTCGAGGCGGCGGCGGATCGCCTCGAGACCCGCCTTCGCCGCTACAAGCGTCGGCTGAAGTCGCATAATTCAGGCAACGCCAATGGCGAACCCACCGACGTCGCCTATACGGTGATGGCGCCGCTTGCCGACGATGACGAGGAAATGCCGGAGAATTTCGCGCCAGCCATCGTCGCCGAATCAACCATGACGCTGCGGACCATGTCGGTGGCGTCAGCGGTGATCGAACTCGACACCAAGGACAGCCCGGTCCTCGTCTTCCGCAACGCCGGAAACGAGCATCTCAATATCGTCTATCGTCGGCCGGACGGAAACATCGGCTGGATCGACCCGTCTACGACCAAGGTCGCGCAGGGCTAACGGCCAAGGCCGCACTGGGCTGACGGCCAAGGCCGCAGCGGGCTGACGGCCAAGGCCGCACTGGGATAAGGCACCAGCCGCACGCGAGAGTGAGGGCTGGCGACGGCAGGCGAACAAGGGATTTCAAGTATGGACCTGAGCGATCTTATCAACGTTCCGGCAATCTTGCCGGCGTTGAAGGCGAACTCCAAGAAGCAACTGCTGCAAATGCTGTCCGAAAGGGCGGCGGCAATTGCCGGCATTCCGGAACGGGAGGTGTTCGACACCATCCTGCAGCGTGAACGGCTGGGCTCGACCGGTGTCGGCAACGGCATTGCCATTCCGCATGGCAAGCTGGCCGGGGTGAAGCGGATCGCCGGGGTTTTCGCCCGGCTGGAGACGCCGGTCGATTTCGAGGCGCTGGACGACCAGCCGGTCGATCTGGTGTTCCTGCTTTTGGCGCCCGAAGGCGCCGGCGCCGACCATCTCAAGGCGCTGTCGCGCATTGCGCGGGTGCTGCGCGACGCCGACACGGTGGCCAAGATCAGGGGCACCCGCGACGCCGCAGCGATCCATGCGCTTTTATCGGATACACAAGCCTCGCACGCGGCCTGAGTTTTTTCGATCAGTTCGGTTAAAGGGCCGCCGCGAGCGGCCCTGTCCGTTCTAACCAGATCGCTGCGCCGTCTTGTTAGTGGATGGCGACTTAGTGGATCGCGACGGGGGTCAGGTCGTTTTCCAGGGCGCCGGCCAGCGCCCGCTCGCGAGCGTCGGAAAGCAGGATCGGCTGGCCGTTGGCGGCAAACAGGGCCCACAGTTCCAGCCCGGGCGCGATTTCGCCGAGGCCCGGGAAACGGCCGCGCAGATCGTCGCTCGAGATTTTCCTGAGATAGGCGACCGAGCCTTCGCCGAGATGGGCGAACTCGCCGCTGGTCATGATAAGGTTTTCGTCAGTTCTGGTCATTTAAGCCTCCGTGCAGCGAGGACCCCGTTCAAGGCCGCCTCGCATGAGAGCAATCGGTAAAAATCAGTCTTTCACCGATATGTTTATTTTCCGTACCAGCCGTTCGGACTCGGGCCGATCGAGATCGATCGACAAAAGACCGTTCTTCAGCTCCGCCGCGATCACCCGCATGCCGTCGGCCAGCACGAAACAGCGCTGGAACTGGCGCGCGGCAATGCCGCGGTGCAGAAATTCGCGCTCGGTGTCATCGTTCTGACGGCCGCGCACGACCAACTGGTTCTCCTCCGTGGTCACATCGAGATCGTTTTCGGCGAAACCGGCGACAGCGAGTGTGATACGCAGCCTTTCGGCCTTGCCGTCGGCACCGCTGAGGCGCTCGATGTTGTAGGGAGGGTAGCTGTCACCCGACTTCGCCAGACGCTCCAGGGTCTTTTCCATGGCGTCGAAACCCAGGAGAAGCGGGCTGGAAAAAGGCGTCATTCGGCTCATGTTACACTGTCCTCTCAAGAGCGACATAAACTGGAAAAACCCGTATGGCATTTTTCCCGATGGTCTTGATATGGTCCGCCCGGCGGTCGAGTTCAAGCCGTCAAAATCCCCGCCCAAAAAGACTCCCTAAAAAGGAATTGAAATGCCCCAATCCCGCAAGATCATCATCGACACGGATCCCGGCCAGGATGATGCCGTCGCCATATTGCTGGCGCTCGGCAGCGCCGAGCTGGAGATCGTCGGCATGACCGCCGTCGCCGGCAACGTGCCGCTGAGACTCACCGAAAAGAATGCACGCAAGATCTGCGAGCTGGCCGGCCGGCCTGACATCAAGGTCTATGCCGGCGCCATCCGGCCGCTGGCGCGCGAACTGGTAACCGCCGAGGAGGTGCATGGCGAGACCGGGCTCAACGGACCGCAATTGCCCGAACCAACCATGGAGCTGCAGGCCCAGTACGCAGTCGATTTCATCGTCGAGACGCTGATGAAGGAAGAGAGCGGCACGATCACCCTGTGCGCACTCGGTCCGCTCACCAACATAGCGCTGGCGCTGATCCGCGAGCCGAAGATCGCGCCGCGCATCAAGGAAATCGTGCTGATGGGCGGCGGCTTCTTCGAAGGCGGCAACGTCACCCCGACCTCCGAATTCAACATCTATGTCGACCCGCATGCCGCCGATGTCGTATTCAAATCCGGCATTCCGATCGTCATGATGCCGCTCGACGTCACCCACAAGGCGCTGACCACGGCCAAGCGCACCCAAGCCTACCGCAAGCTCGGCACCAGGGTCGGCACGGCCACGGCGGAGATGCTGGAATTCTTCGAACGATTCGACGAAGCGAAATACGGCACCGACGGCGGTCCGCTGCATGACCCTTGCGTCATCGCCTATCTGTTGAAACCCGAGCTGTTCAGGGGCCGCAACTGCAATGTCGCTGTGGAAACCGCCTCGGAACTCACCATGGGCATGACCGTGATCGACTGGTGGGGCGTGACCAAACGGCCGAGCAACGCCATGGTGATGCGCGACATCGACCACGATGCGTTGTTCGCGCTGCTGCTGGAAAGGCTGGGCCGGCTTTAGGTTCTTCTTCTCCCCAGGGGCCCCAGGGGAGAAGAAAAAGAGTGCCGCTCACTTCGCCTTTGAAAACGCCAGCCACAGGCCGCCGCCGACCAGAAAACTGCCGCTTATCCGCGACAGCAGCTTGACGCGGCCGGCCGAAAGCAGGCGTCCGGCGCGGCCGGCGGCCAGCGCATAGGTCGAATCCGATACGGCGGCAAAGATCATGGCGGTGAGACCCATGACGCCGATCTGCAACCCATAGTTGCCGTCAGGGGCGATGAACTGCGGAAAAAAGGCGCCGAAGAACACCAGCGTCTTGGGATTGCTGATCGCCACCAGCAGGCCCTGCAGGAAGAAGCCGCCGCGCGGTGTCTTTGCCGATCCGTCGGCGTTCAGCTTGCCCTTGGAGCGGAACATCTGCACACCCATCCAGATCAGATAGGCGGCACCGATCAGCCTGACCCATTCGAACCAATGGCCCATTCCCGCGATCAGCGAGGTCAATCCGATGCCGACAATGGCGATCATGATCGCCAGTCCGGCCTGTGTGCCGGCGACGTTGGCGAGGCCGGCGCGAGAGCCATGGCGGATGCTGTTGGCGATGATCAGCGTGACCGTCGGTCCGGGTACCAGGATGATGACAAGGCAGGCGACGAGATAGGTGGCATAGAGTTCCAGCGACATGATTTCCTCGACGGTATGCGGCTTTGCGACACGGCTGACCGCGATCAATGCATGACAGTAACGCGGGTGCAAGCCGGCAAGAGATGTCGCTGGCAACCTTGACCTGGATTTAGGCTCCAGCCAGCCACGGCAGCGTCGTCTCGTAGGCTGCCGCCGCTTTCAGCACGGCCATGTCGCGGCGCGGCCGCCCGATCAATTGCATGCCCATCGGCCTGCCGCTGCCATCGAAGCCGGCCGGCACGTTGACCGCCGGGCAGCCGCCCAGCGTGGCGAGCGCTGACACCTGCATCCAGCGGTGATAGCTGTCCATGGCACGCCCGGCCAGCTCCCTGGGCCAAGGAGTACCGACATGGAAGGGAAAAACCTGCGCAGTCGGCAGCGCAATCAGGTCGAATTGGTCGAAGAGTGACAGCAACGTTCGATGCCACGACGAGCGCCTCACCGTGGCGGCGTGGATCTGCGGTGCCGTGAGTTGCAGCGCCTGTTCCACCTCCCACACGGCCTCCGGCTTCAGAAGAGCGCGTTTCAAGGGATCGTCGTAATGTGCCTTGAGCGCACAACCGCTGCTCGCCTGGCGCAGCGTCACGAAGGCCTGCCACAGCGCTTCGAAATCGACATCCGGCACCAGCGCTTCGGTCTGAAAGGATGCCGCGGCGAACCGGCCGAGAGCGGCCTCGCAAAGACTAAGGATGCCGGGTTCGACCGGCAGATGACCACCGAGATCGCCGAGCCAGGCGATGCGGCCGCCGGCCGTCGGCGTTTGCAGTCCCTGCAGGAAGCAGCCCTGTTTGTGATGCGAGAGCGGCGCGCGAGGGTCGTAGCCAGCCTGCTCGTCGAGCAGCAAGGCCATGTCGCGAACGTTGCGGCCCATCGGCCCTTCGACGCCCATCTGGGCGTGGAAGACGTCAAGCTCGGGGCCGGCCGGGACAAGCCCCTGCGACGGACGGAAGCCATAGACGTTGTTGTAGGCGGCCGGGTTGCGCAGCGAGCCGCCAAAGTCGCTGCCGTCGGCGACAGGCACCATGTCGAGCGCCAGTGCGACCGCCGCGCCGCCGCTCGAGCCGCCGGCGGTCAAGGCCGGGTCGAAAGCATTGAGTGTCGGGCCGAACACCGTGTTGTAGGTATTGGAGCCCAGGCCGAATTCGGGAACGTTGGTCTTGCCGATGATGATGGCGCCGGCCTTGCGGATGCGCTCGACGAAATAATCGTCTTCCTGCGGCACGAAATCGGCAAAGATCGGCGAGCCGAAGCTGGTCCTGAGGCCCTTGGTCTGCGCGAGATCCTTGATGGCGATCGGCAGGCCGAAAAGCGGTGCGGCATGCCCAGCATGCGCCAGATGGGCGTCCGCCCTGTCGGCCTCGCGCAAGATGTCGGCACGGTCGCGCAGCGAGACGATGGCATTGACCAGCGGGTTTACCGCGTCGATCCGGTCGAGGAATGCCGTCGCCACCTCGCGCACCGACAACCGCCTGCGCCGGATCGCCTCGGCAAGATCCACGGCGGACAGGCGGCAGATATTGCCGGCAGGCGGCACGGCGTGTTTTGTGGCCGGACGCATGGCTCTCACCTGGCTGGCGTGTTTTGGAGCGCCGCCTCGACGTCCTTCGCCAGCGGGATCGCCGGCTGGGCGCCGGGCTTCAGGCAAGCGAGCGAACCAGCGGCTGCAGCACGGGCGAGCGCCTGGTCGAGCGGCAGGCCGGATGACAGCCCGGCGGCAAAATAGCCGCAGAACGTGTCGCCGGCGCCGACCGTATCGAGCGGAGTGACGTTCAACGCCGGAACCATCAGGAGATCGGCTGGCGTGGCGGCCAGAACGCCGTCACCGCCGAGCGTGACGACGATTGTGCGACCGGTCGTCCCCGCGAAATCGCGCATCCGCGCCGGGCGATCGCGGCCGCTCAGCGACAGCGCCTCGCCATAGAGGTCGAATTCGGTTTCGTTGGCGACGACATAGTCGGCCTTGCCGAGGAAGGCGGCCGCCTCTGCGCGGAACGGTGCCGTGTTGAGCACGGTAACCGCGCCTGCCGCCCGTGCTGCGTCAAGTGCTGCATCGACAGTCTGCAGCGGGATTTCCTGCTGCAGGAGCACGACATCGCCCTTCTTCATGAAAGCCTTGGAGAGGTCGCCTGTGACGACCGAATCATTGGCGCCCGGCACCACGGCAATGACATTCTCGCCGTCGTCGGCGACCATGATCAAGGCCGTGCCGGTCGAGGCGAAGGTTTCACCGACACCGGACAGGTCGATCTTGCCGTCCCGCAACAGCGCCAGCGCTTCGGTGGCGAAATTGTCCTTGCCGACCGCGCCGACCATGCGCACCGTGGCGCCGGCACGCGCGGCGGCCAGCGCCTGGTTGGCGCCCTTGCCGCCGGGTGCGGTGGCGAAACCGGAGCCACGGACCGTCTCGCCCGGTGCGGGCAAGCGGTCGACATTGGCGATAAGGTCGAGGTTGATCGAGCCGACAACGATTATCAAGTGGTGCCTCCCTGCTGACTGCGGGAAGCTACTCCGTAAGGCCGCCGCTTGCCAGACCGCGCGATCTAATCGCGTCAGGTTTGAACGCGCTTCTCAGCGCACTCCAGGCGTCGGCGGTGCCGACATCGACAATTGGCGCGCGATTTCAGGATCCGACCTGTCCCGCTTCCCAGCCAAGGATGGCGCGTTTGCGCGTCAGGCCCCAGTGGTAGCCTGTGAGCGCGCCTGACTTGCCGAGAGCCCGGTGGCACGGCACCACGAAGGACATCGGATTGGCGCCAACCGCGGCACCCACCGCCCGGCTGGCGCTCGGTGCGCCGATGCCGGCGGCGATCGAGGAATAGGTGCAGGCCTTGCCCATCGGGATGCGCAGCAGGGCCTCCCAGACGCGGACCTGGAAGTCGGTGCCGATCAAGACGACGCGCAGCGGCTGGTCGGCGCGCCACAGTGCCGGGTCGAAGATGCGCGCCGCATAGGGCGCCGTCGCGGCCATGTCCTCGATATAGTTTGCGTTCGGCCAGCGGCCGGACATGTCGGCGAAGGCCGCACGCTCGTCGCCGACATCGCTGAAGGCGAGGCCGGCAAGCCCACGGTCTGTGACCATGATCAGGGCGATGCCGAAAGGCGAGATATGATAGCCGTAGCGGATCGTCAGCCCGGCGCCGCGCGCCTTGTAGTCGCCCGGCGACATCGCTTCATGGGTGACGAAAAGGTCGTGCAACCGGCCGGGGCCCGACATGCCGACCTCGAAAGAAGCCTCGAGCAGCGGCATGCCGGAATCGAGCAGTTTGCGCGCGTGGTCGAGCGTGACCGCCTGCAGAAACGCCTTGGGCGACAGGCCGGCCCAGCGGGTGAAGAGCTTCTGCAACCCGGTCGGCGTCTCGCCGACTTCCTCCGCCAATATCTCGAGCGACGGCTGGTCACGATAGTCAAGGCTGATCTTCTCGATCGCGCGCCGAACAACTTCGTAGTCACCGCCTTCGGGTGTGATGTCTTTCTTCAGAATAGCTGTCTGTGCGTTCATCGGGCCATCTCCTTGATCGTGAATATCGTCCTTCGCGGCTCCGATCACCACCCGAAACTTGCCTTCTCGTCATGTGCATCCAGATAGATCTGGCTTCGAGCAAGGAGCCGACGAGGGCTGGCAAAACGTGCATTCAAGCAGGGAGAAGTAGACGCTGCCGATTACCGTTTATGGCAAGGCACCGCAGAACCGGTTCGCGAACGAGGCGGTTCGCTCACATTCAGCGCGCTTTCGCGGTCGCCAGGGCGCGCGAAAAGGCTGACGCAAAGCTCTCGCGGTCGTCGGGATTGAGGAAGCCGCCGATCGGCACATTCTGGCCTTGTGCTTCCACCGCCATCCTGGTGATGCCGATTTCGGCGTGGCGGGCGACCGAAAAACGCGCCCAGAACGGATTGAAGCGATGCGCTTCCGATTTGCCTGATGGCGCGGTCTTGCGGATGTCGAGGCTGGTGCGCGAGACCGACACTTCCTCACGGGCGCGGGCGGCACGATAATTGGCGCGAAAGGCGATGTAGACGGCGATGACGTCGAGACCCAGGAAGCCGAACACCGGCCAGGCGCCGCGCGACAGGAAAAACGCTCCGGTAGCCAACGAGCCGAACAGCAGAGCGCCCATCAGGATGGCAAAGCCGGTTTTGCCCAGCGAGCGATGCGGTATCAGCAACGCCTGGAAGAATGGCTCGTCGGCCTGATATGAGGCGTTTGTGTCGCTCATGCCGGGATATTATAGGAAGGGGATGACGAGCCCCAAGTCCAAAAAATCCTCTACACCCAAAAATGAACTGCTCCCCGGCCGACGCGACGGCTCGAACGCCAAACCGCGTGCCCGGCCGGTGCGGTCCGATTCGCGCTACAGCCCGGCCGAAGTGCACGAGATTTTCCGACGCTTTTCCGTTCAGCGGCCCGAGCCGAAGGGCGAACTCGAACACATCAACGCCTTCACGCTGCTGGTGGCGGTGGTGCTTTCGGCACAGGCGACCGATGTCGGCGTTAACAAGGCAACGCGGGCGCTGTTCAAGGTCGCCGACACGCCGCAAAAGATGCTGGCTCTCGGCGAAGCCAAGGTCGGCGACTATATCCGCACCGTTGGGCTGTGGCGCAATAAGGCCAAGAACGTCATCGCGCTGTCGGAGGCGCTGATCCGCGATCATGGTGGCGAGGTGCCCGACGACCGCGATCAATTGGTCAAGCTGCCGGGCGTCGGGCGCAAGACCGCCAATGTCGTGCTCAACATGGCCTTCGGCCAGCACACCATGGCCGTCGACACGCATATCTTTCGCATCAGCAACCGGCTGCGGCTGGCGCCCGGCAAGACGCCGGAACAGGTCGAGCAGGGGCTGTTGAGGATCATTCCGGACGAATACATGCGCCATGCGCATCACTGGCTGATCCTGCATGGCCGCTATGTCTGCAAGGCGCGCAAACCGGATTGCCCGGTCTGTGTCATCGCCGACATCTGCAAGGCCGAGGAGAAGACGAATGATGTTCCGGCGCCGCTGGTCGAAATTGCGCCGCTCGAACCCGTAGGCGAAATTCAGTAGCCGTAGCCGCGCGCCATCGCCGCGGCGAAGACCGGGATCAGCAGGAAGATGAAGGCTTCGGCGCGGACATAAGTTCGAACGGATGCAAGTTGTGCTGTCGGCACTTGAAAGCCGGGGCTGGCCGAGGCCTGCCTGCTCCAGGACGCAAAGCGGACCGTCGGGACGATCGACAGCAGCCCGACGGTGACGAAGGCCACCATCTTTGCCCAGAACGCCCAGTTGTAGACGTAGAATTCCCAACCCTTCAGCCCGTAGATGACGCGTCCGATGCCGACAACGATGATCAGCATGGCGATGATGCCGTAATGGCGATCGATGCCGACAAGCCGCCGAAGCGTCGCGGCGGGCAGATCGCCGCGGATCAGGACAAATTCGGCGCCGATGATGCCGGCCAGTGAAAACACCAGCAGATGATGAAAGATGGCAAGCAGAAGATCGGTGGTATCCATGCCCTTTTCCCTCCGTCGGACGGCACAGCGGACGCTGAATCAGTTTCGTGCGAAGGGTAGCATCGTTCGGCAAGAATCCCATGCCGGAGCTGGCGTTCGCGACTACGTCCCTGCGTTGTTGACGCCAAATCCTGACAGCCAAAATTTTGCCCATGACCAGGCTGAAACGCGCCTTGAACCCGATGCCGGACGACATTCGAACCGCTTTGACAAAGCAAGGATTGATGGCGGCCTATGATGACAGACCGGATTATCAGAAGAACGACTATCTCGGCTGGATCGCTCGTGCCAAACGCGCCGAGACAAGACATAAGCGGCTCGACCAGATGCTGGACGAATTGAAGCGTGGCGGCGTCTACATGAACATGCCGTGGCGCGGCTGAAATCGCGCGTGTCAGGTCACAGTTTCCCGCGGTCGATGCGCCTCGACCTCGTTTCTCGCGCTGGAAGATGATCTGCCCTGTCCTGGCTCTTGTTGGACATTTGGGCGACATGCATGAGGCACCGGCAAAGAAACACTTTGAATTTGCGCATGATCGTTTCGGAGGCGGTTTTTCGGCGATCGTGCGTGGCGAGGCAGAGTTATGGGAAATCCGGGAGCAGCCAGCGCGCCGGTCATCGAGACGAAGCGAACCATCTTGCGGCCACACCAGCTCGATGATTTCGATGCCTATGTCGCCATGTGGGCCGATCCGGACGTCACGCGCTTCATCGGCGGCAAGCCGCGCACGCGCGAGGAAAGCTGGATGCGCTTCCTGCGTCATGCCGGCCTGTGGTCGCTGCTGGGCTACGGCTTCTGGGCGATCGAGGACAAGGTATCCGGCCGCTTCATCGGCGAGGCCGGCTTCCACGATCTGAAGCGCGACATGGTGCCGTCGATCGAAGGCGTTCCGGAAGCCGGTTGGGCGCTGGTCCCGAGCGCACATGGCCAAGGGTTCGCCAGCGAAGTCGTCGGACGGGCTCTCGCCTGGGGCGACGAGGCATTCGGGCGTGCAAGGACTGTCTGCATCATCGATCCGGAAAACACCGCTTCGCTGAGCGTCGCGGCCAAATGCGGCTACAGCGAAGTGTTGCGGACCACCTATCACGACAATGCGACGATCCTGCTGGAACGGCAGCCCTAGCGGTTGCGGCCTGGCATCCTGTGGTTCTGGTCGAATTGAGGCTTTCTACGCCTGCCGCTTCAGCACCGGGCCTTCCGCTTCGGCCTTTAGGGCTGCCTGTTCGAGCATCGAGGCGTCTTCGCCGAAAGCGCGGGTGGCGCGCGCGGCCGCCTCAATCAGCGGATTTTTCATGCGCTGCAGAAAGGCCACGTCGACGCGCGTGCTCGGGCCGGACAGCGTCAATGCACCGAGCAGGGTGTGCCCCGGCCCGAACACTGGTGCCGAGACGCCCGCCGTCTCGGGGTCGCGATCGCCGACCGACAAACAATGGTAGGTTTTGCGGATCGTCTCGTATGGTTCGCCCTGCTGACCGGAAAACGCCGCAAGCACGCGGCCGCCTGTGCCGGCCAGCAGGGGCAGCACGTCGCCTTCCCGGATGGTGTAGCGGATGGGATGCTTGGACTCGACCCGGTAAAGACAGGTGCGCACGTCGCCCGAACGGACATAGAAAGCGACGCTTTCCCAGCTTCGCTCGGCCAGATCGCGCATGATCGGCAGCAGGATGTCGATCGCCACCACCGAACGCTGGTATAGGGCGCCCAGCCGAAAGGTGGCAGGGCCGACACGGTAGCGGCCGTCGTCGAGACGCTCCAGCAATTGCCCGCGCAGCAACGAGTTCGCCAGCCTCAGGATCGTGCTCTTGTAGAGGCCGGTGCGCGCCGCGATTTCGGCCAGGCTGAGCGAGTGCTCGGAAGCAGCGAAAGCGTCGAGGATGGCGATCGCACGATCGAGCGCGGCAACGCCGTTGGTCGACGCAGGCTTGGATTGTGTTACGGTTGTCCGCTTGACCACGTCGTTCCGTTCCCAGTTGGACAGAAGGGCCGATCGGAACAATTGTGCCGCATCCGGACAGTTCTGTCCAGCAGAATGCCATTCCGGTTGACAGAACGATGCAAAGACTGCATGAATTTTTGTCGAGCGGGTCTGAATTCAGGCTACGTTGCTGGCAGGCACCGGAGGAGGTGTCGTGATTGGAGGAACCCCATGCTGAACAGACGCAGATTTTTAACGAGCACCGCCGCTGCCGGCGCCGCCGGTTTCGCAGCGTTGCATCTCTCGCCCGCTTTCGCGCAGGACGCACCGCAGATCCAGATCTTTGTGCCGGCAGCGCCCGGCGGCGGCTGGGACCAGACGGCGCGCACGATGGACCAGGTGCTGCGCAGTGAGAAGCTGATCTCCGGTTCGCAGATCACCAATGTCGGCGGCGCCGGCGGCACAGTCGGCCTGCCGCAATTCATCAGCCAGTGGAACGGCAAGGGCAATTCGCTGATGGTTGCCGGCATGGTCATGGTTGGCGCCATTATCGCCAACAAATCGGCCAACAATCTCACCGAGGTCACGCCGATCGCCCGCCTCACCGGCGAATTCGAGGCGCTGGTGGTGCCTGCGGCCTCGCCGTTCAAGACAGCAGCGGATTTCGTCGCCGCCCTCAAAGCCGATCCGACCAAAGTGCCGGTGGCTGGCGGTTCGGCCGGCGGCTCGGACCACATATTGTTCGGCCTTATCGCCAAGACGGCCGGTGTTCCGGCAGCCAACCTCTCCTACGTGCCGTTCGCCGGCGGCGGCGAGGCATTGTCGGCGCTTCTCGGCAACCAGGTCGCGGCCGGCATCTCCGGCTACGGCGAGTTCTCCGAACAGGTCAAGGCAGGCGCGCTTCGGCTGCTTGCCATTTCCGCGGACAAGCGCCAGGAAGGCATCGACGCACCGACGATGAAGGAAGCCGGCATCGATGTTGAACTATTCAACTGGCGCGGCGTCTTCGCACCGCCGGGCGTTTCCGACGCCGACAAGGCGGCGATGATCACGCTGGTCGAGACGATGGCCAAAAGCGAAGCCTGGGCCACCGAATGCAAAAACCGCAACTGGACGCAGATCCTGCTCACCGGCGACGACTACGCGAAATTTCTCACCGAAGACACGGCTAGGATCGCAGCCATCCTTAAGGACCTCGGCCTTGCCTGATGTCCCCGGAGAGGGGCGGTCTGCACTGCCCCTTTCCGATGTTCGCCAGCCGCATGGACATACGATCCGGCGCGAGTGAAACTGCGATGAGGTCGGCCGTGGGAGACCGGCTATCCAGGGAGGACGATCATGAGCACCAGCGACCAGCAGGCGGCGCGGCCGCGCCTTGCCGTGCCCGAATTGCTGATCGGCATCGGGCTTCTTGCCTGCGCCGGCGCAGTGGCCTGGCAGACTCTTTCGATTCCGGTGTCGCCGCTCTACTCCAAGGTCGGCCCGACCGTCTTCCCCTACATCACCATGGTCGGCATGACGGTCCTTTCCCTGCTGCTGATCGTCGCCGCTCTGCGGGGCGGCTGGCAGCCGGAGGAAGAAAAGGAAACCCCGACCGACTGGAAGGCGATGGGCATCGTCGCCGTCGGACTGGTCGCGAATCTTGTTCTGATCCAGCCGCTTGGCTTCACCGCAGCCTCGGTGATCATGTTCGTTCTCATCTGCCACGGATTCGGCAGCAGACATCCGCTGCGTGACGTGCTGCTCGGCCTGATCCTGGCGCTTGCCGCCTATTTCGGCTTCGCCAGGGCGCTCGGCGTCAACATCGGCGCCGGCTTCATCGAGAACCAGCTGAACACGGGCCTCGATTCGATTATCCGTATGTTGAGAGGCTGAAGCCATGGAAACGCTTGGCCATCTCGCGCACGGATTTTCGGTCGCTTTTACGCCGGTCAATCTCATGTGGTGCCTGCTCGGTACGACACTGGGGACAGCGATCGGTGTGCTGCCCGGCCTCGGACCGGCACTGACCATCGCGCTGCTTTTGCCGATCACCTACCAGGTGGCGCCGGAAGCGTCCTTCATCCTGTTTGCCGGCATCTATTACGGCGCCATGTATGGCGGTTCGACGACATCGATCCTGCTCAACACGCCGGGTGAAAGCGCGACCATCGTCACTGCGCTGGAGGGCAACAGGATGGCCCGTTCCGGCCGCGGCGGCGCGGCACTTGCCACTTCGGCGATCGGCTCCTTCGTCGCCGGTACACTCGGCACGCTGGGGGTCGCCTTCCTGGCCCCGGTCGTCGTCAAATTCGCGCTGTCCTTCGGCCCGGCCGAATATTTCTCGCTGATGGTGCTGGCCTTCATCACGGTTTCGGCGGTGCTCGGCTCGTCGTCGGTTCGTGGCCTGACCAGCCTGTTCATCGGCTTCGTCATCGGCATGATCGGCGTCGACCTGCAGACCGGGCAACCGCGCTTCACCTTCGGCATGAGCCAATTGCTCGATGGCGTCGACGTGATCGTCGTCGCCGTCGGCCTCTTTGCGGTCGGCGAGACGTTCTACATGGCCTCGCGCCGCTATGCCGGCAAGGACGAGATCGTGCCGCTGAAGGGCTCGCTCTACATGACGGCGGCCGAATGGGCACGCTCGTGGAAGGCTTGGCTGCGCGGCGCCCTGCTCGGCTTCCCGATCGGCGCGCTGCCGGCCGGCGGCGCCGAAATCCCGACCTTTCTGTCCTATGCAATCGAGAAAAAGCTCTCCAATCACAAGGAGGAGTTCGGCACGGTCGGCGCCATCGAAGGCGTTGCCGGGCCGGAAGCCGCCAACAACGCATCGGCCGCTGGCGTGCTGGTGCCGATGCTGACGCTTGGGTTGCCGACCTCGGCGACGGCCGCGATCATGCTGTCGGCCTTCCAAAGCTATGGCATCAATCCCGGGCCGATGCTGTTCATGACGCAGGCCAATCTGGTCTGGGGGCTGATCGCCAGCCTGTTCATCGCCAACATCATTCTCGTCATCCTCAACCTGCCGCTGATCGGGTTGTGGGTGCGGCTGCTGAAAATCCCGGCGCCGCAGCTCTATGCCGGCATCCTGGTGTTCGCCACGGTCGGCACCTACGGTATTTCTCAGTCGCCGACCGACCTCGTCATCCTCTATCTGCTCGGCGGGGCCGGGTTCCTGATGCGGCGCTTCGATTTCCCAACGGCGCCGGTCATCATCGGCATGATCTTGTGGCCGCTCGCCGAAACGCAGTTCCGCCGCGCGATGACCATCTCGAACGGCGACTGGTCGGTGTTTTACAAACATCCGCTGTCGCTGACACTGCTGACGCTGGCGTTCATCGGGCTGATCGGGCCGCATGTCTACGCTTACATCGAACGCCGCCGCATGCGTGGACCGGAACACGTGCCGGGCGATGCCTGACCTGCTTGTGACATCATGACCGATCTGCTGTCCGGCATCCGCGTCCTCGACCTGACCAATGTTCTGGCTGGCCCCTACTGTGCCTATCAGCTAGCGCTGCTCGGGGCCGATGTGATCAAGGTCGAGGCGCCGCAAGGCGGCGATCTGGCGCGCCAGCTCGGCGGCTCGCCGGAACTCAACAGCACCGGCATGGGCGCTTCATTCCTGGCGCAGAACGCCGGCAAACGATCGGTGGTGCTCGATCTCAAGAAAGAGGCCGATCGCGAACGCTTCCTCGATCTGGTCGCCTCCGCCGACGCGCTGGTCGAGAATTTCCGGCCCGGCGTGATGGATCGGCTGGGGCTCGGCTATGCCAGGCTGAAAGAGGTCCGCCCCAGTCTTGTCTATTGCGCGATTTCGGGCTTCGGCCAGACCGGGCCGATGCGCGACAATCCGGCCTACGACCAGATCATCCAGGGTCTTTCGGGCATCATGAGCATCACCGGCACAGCGCAGACCGCGCCGCTGCGTGTCGGATACCCCGTCGCCGACACGCTGGGTGGGCTGGTCGGGGCGTTCGCCATCACGGCGGCACTTGTGAAGCAGAAGACGACAGGCGAGGGCGCTTTCCTCGACGTGTCGATGCTCGAATGCACGCTTTCCGCGCTGGGCTGGCCGGTCTCCAACTATCTGACGGCAGGCGTCGAGCCGCAGCCGATGGGCAACGAGAACATGACGGCGGCACCTTCCGGCACGTTTCGCACCGGCGACGGTCTGCTCAACATCGCCGCCAACAAGCAGGAGCAGTTCGTCACGCTCTGCCGGCTGGTCGGGCTGCCGGAGCTGGCGTCGGACCCGCGCTTTGCCGAGCGCGAGACGCGCAAGCGCAACCGCATCGCCTTGAAGGCGCTGATCGAGGATGCCCTGGCGAACAACTCGGCCGCAGCCTGGGAGGAGACGCTCAATCGCGCAGGCGTGCCGGCGGGCAGGGTGCTGACGATCCCGCAGGTGCTGGCCGAGCAGCAAGTGATCGAGCGCGAGATGACCACCCGTTTCGATAGCATGCCGAACATCGACCGACCGCTGACCGTCGTGCGCGGCGGGTTCATGGTCGATGGTGCAGCACCGTTGCCGACCAGGCCGCCGCCGGCGCTGGGCGAGCACATGGACGAGGTGTTTGCCAGTCTGCCGCCGCGCGTCAAGAAAAGGGCGCAGGCATGAGCGACGCGAGAACATGAGCAACGTTGAGAAAAAAACCGGCCGCGAGCGCGGTGAGGAATGGTGGCAGACCGATATCATCGAAATGCGCCCTGGCGTGATCCGGCTGCGTGGCTATGAGATCCAGGACCTGATCGGCCGCGTCAGCTTTCCGGCGATGATCTGGCTGATGCTGCGCGGCGAACTGCCTGGCGAGGAGCAGGCGGCGCTGCTCGGTATCGCGCTGGGGGCGGCCGTCGACCACGGGCCGCAGGCGCCGTCGATCGCCATTGCCCGCATGGCGGCCACCTGCGGCGTCGGCATCAACAGCGCCATGGCTTCAGCCATCAATGTGCTTGGCGACGTGCATGGCGGCGCCGGCGAGCAGGCGCTTGCCTTCTACGGCGACATCGCCGCGGCACTGGACGCAGGCGTGACGCTTGCCGATGCCGTCGCGTCGCGGCTCGATCGCTTCTTCGCCGAGGAAAAATCCTATGTGCCGGGGCTCGGCCATCGCTTCCACCCGGTCGATCCGCGGGCGCCGCGTCTCATCGAGCTGACCCGCGATTTTGCCGCGCGCGGCGTCGTCAGCGGACGTTTCGCCGACATCGCCGAGGCTGTTGAGGCCGAGGTCGCGCGGCGCAAGGGCAAGAAGATCCCGCTCAACATCGACGGCGCCACCGCCGTCATCTATGGCGAGCTCGGCTTTCCGCCGCCGCTGACACGTGGCCTTTTCGTGCTGTCGCGCTCGGTCGGCATCTTGGCGCATGCGTGGGAACAGTCGCAACAGAGCGACCGCAACAAAGGACCACTGCCGCGCGAATGGTTGTGGGCCTATACCGGCACGCCGGTGCGGTCTTTCCCTCAGGGAGAGGACGACGCCAAATGAGACCTTGGTTCAAGTTCGCCAGCGGGCGCTGGCTGGGGAATTTTCAAGTTCTTCAGCAGCGTTGAAAGTTCGGGCTCGTCGATAAGCACGGCTGCGTCTGCCGGCGCCAGCCATGCCCGCTGCCGCCTTTTGGCTTCCTGCCAGTTGGCCAGTTCCTCCGTCACCGCCAGCAGGTAGACGGTGACGTCGACGCGGACGAAGCGGTTCGTCAGCCGCTTCCAGTAGGAATAGGTGCCGGCCGGCTGCTTCAGCGTCTTGCCGAGGACGCCGGCTTCCTCCCGCGCTTCGATGGTGGCTGCCTTGCGCCCACTCTTGCCCTTCATCGTCCAGCCCTTGGGCACGATAAAGCGCCTTCTCGATATCGAGGTGACCAGCATCACCTCGACGCCGCCATGCCTGCCCAGCCGAAAGGGAATTGCCGCGACCTGGCGGATCCGCTCGCCCTTCCTCGCCTTGCGCACGACCTTCTTCCTGGTGGCTGCCATTGCCGACGATCCAATCAGGGCAGTGCCCAAGCGCAAAGGCACGTTGCGAAATCAAAACCGCCTTTGATGCTACTTTAAGTAGAGCGGCGTTCAAGCATATCAGCTAAATAAATGAAACGCCGGGCCATCAGCGGCAGACGCTGATGAGGCGGCTGCCCGATCGCCGCAACTGGCAAGTAGGCGCCATCTGCGGCACATCTGGCCGTTGCGGCACGACCACGCGATCCTGGGCACGGAACTGCTGTTGCTGCTGCTGAAATTGCTGCCGTCGCAGCCTGTTCTCCAGCATCTGCAATTCGCCTTGCAGGACCACGGTATTGCGATTGGCGGGAGCGACGTTCTGCGCGGAGACAGCCGCGCCCGACAGCATCGCTGTTGCCAGGATTGCCGACATCAAGATCGTCGAAAGGCGAAGCGGCGACATCCATCCATTCCCTTACGAAACACATCTTGGGCCCGCACGAAACAGAACCCTGCGATTATATAGGGCGTTTGTCTGATGATGCCATGGCTAAAGCCTCGCCGGAGCGGAATTGGCGGGCTAGCCAGTCAGGGCGCAAAGCCCGTCGACCGATGTGTGCTGGCGAAGGGCACCAATACGAGGGCCGACGACAAGAAGCTGGAGAGCATCCTGCACTTCCATGCCTTTCAGGCTGGCTTGGATAATTTGAACCGCAACATCACACAGTTGAAAAGCTCGGCATGGCCGGGCTGCGTTCCCCGGAGCCCTGGCCACGGCACGGCGATAGGCCAGCCGCGCGATTATTCGCGGAATGCGCGGCTGATCTGGTCGGTCAATGGCTTCATCAGAAACGAGATGACGGTGCGATCGGTCGTGCGCATGAACGCCTCCACCGGCATGCCCGGCTTGAGGCTTTCCGGATCCAACGAGCCAAGCTTGTCTTCGTCAAGCCTGATCCGCACGCTGTAGTAGGATAGTCCGTTCCGCTCGTCTTCGACGAGGTCGGGAGAAACCGTTGCTACATGTCCTTCGATTTCCGGCGTGACCTGCTGGCTGAACGCCGACAACCGCAGATGGACAAGCTGGCCGGGCTGGACCTGATCGATGTCTTGAGGCGCGATGCGTGCGTCCACAGTCAATTCGTCAGCGGTCGGGACAATCATCATAATTGGCTCGCCGGTCGTGACGACGCCGCCGACCGTATGGATCGCAAGCTGATGCACCCGTCCGTTCTGGGGTGAACGAATATCGGTCTGTCTAAGCAATTCCTCCGCGGCGATCTTTCGCTCTGCCAATTCTGTGGTTCGAGCCTCCGTTTCGCGCAATTCTTTCGCGACCTCGCTGCGCCAATCCTGCTGGATCTGGATGATGGCCATTTCTGTTTCGCTGATTCTGCCGTTCGCTTCGGCTATCGCAGCGACGAGTTGGCCGCGCCCTCCCTCGATCTGAGCCTCGCCCCGCTCCAGGTCCAGGAGTCGCGACCGCTGGACGAGTTTCTTTTCCCAAAGGCCCCTGACGCCCTTGATCTCGTCGCGGACCAACGCAATCTCGTGCTCCTTGGCCGCCCTTTGTGCCTCGAGGCCCGCTATCTCCTCCTTGAGCTGGCTCACCCGTTGCCTGCGTTGCTCGATTTGGGCACGGTAAGCTCCCCGGCGCAAAGCGAAAAGTTTCTGCTCCCCGCCGATCACACGCGCCACATGTCCAACAGAGGAGCGGCTGGTGAGATCCTCGGAAAAGGCTATCGCCTCGGCACCCTCACGCTCCGCTGTGAGGCGTGCCTCCCGCGCCGAGAGTTCGTCCAGGGTATTGGTTATGACGGCGAGATTGGCGCGTGTAAGCGTGTCGTCGAGACGGAGCAAAATATCGCCTGCTCTGACTTCATCGCCGTTGCGCACGTTGATCTCACCCACAACGCCGCCGCTTGGATGCTGAACCGCCTTGACGTTGGATTCCACTGCGATATGGCCGGTAGCGATGACGGCGCCTGACAATTCCGTCGTTGCGGCCCATGCACCAAGGCCGCCGACAAGCAGCGCCACGGTTGCGGCGCCAAGAAG
The DNA here is from genome assembly GCF_055811535.1 of Mesorhizobium sp. WSM4816. Lineage (NCBI taxonomy): Bacteria > Pseudomonadati > Pseudomonadota > Alphaproteobacteria > Hyphomicrobiales > Phyllobacteriaceae > Mesorhizobium > Mesorhizobium sp. WSM4816. The sequence goes on from NZ_JBVVQR010000021.1 coordinate 73,233, forward strand.
CATATACCGGCGAAGGGATAAGTCGTTCTGCGTCGGCTGCGATCGCACATCGGTAGGGAGGTTAGCCCGAACGAACAGCAGCCCGCCGATTTTGCCCTTGACGCCGGCCAGATGGCTCGCTCCGGCACGAATATGCGGAATCATCCCCCTCACGCCGTTACGCGCGCCAAAGAACGATCGATCATGAAATAACGTCATCCTGATGCCTTTTCCTCCGGGGCAACTGCTTGAAGCGTTCCCACGGAGGCACTCCGCGTCGTGCCCCGGACGACCAGATCCCTCGCCCCAAATGCGTGCTGACGGCCGGAGTCGAGAACAAGTAAAAGGTCCACTGCCGCCAGGGCGCTTGGACGATGGGCGATTACGACAACCACGCCGTGCCGCTGTTTGACCGCAAGGATCGCCTGGGTCAAAGCCTGCTCGCCTCCAGCGTCCAGATTCGAGTTCGGTTCATCCAAAACAACGAGGAAAGGATCACCATAAAGCGCGCGGGCCAGTCCGATGCGCTGCCGCTGTCCTGCTGAAAGCGATGCGCCGCCCTCGCCGATCTCGGTCTGATATCCGCGAGGCAAGCGCAGGATCATTTCGTGCATGCCCGCGGTCTTGGCCGCCGCGATAATGGTTGCCGGATCCGGAGAAGGATCAAAGCGGGCAATGTTTTGAGCAATGGTGCCTGCGAAAAGTTCGACATCTTGCGGCAGATACCCGATGTGCCGCCCCAGTGCCTCAGCCGGCCACTGTTCGATGGCGGCGCCGTCCAGGCGGATTTTGCCGCGCGCTGCCGGCCAGACGCCGACGAGCGCCCGCGCCAGTGACGATTTGCCCGATGCACTCGGACCGATGACACCGAGCGCGGAGCCGGCGCTCAGCGAAAACGCAACATCCTGTACGACAAAACGGCGTTCGCCTGGCGGAACGACGCTGATCTCTTCAACCGAGAGTTGTGTCCGCGGCGGCGGCAGCTGCAAGCGATCCTCTGTGGCAGGGAACTGCGTGAAAAGTTCGTTCAGCCGGTGCCAGCCTTGTCTGGCGGCAAGAAAGTTCTTCCAGTGCGCAATTGCGAGTTCGACCGGCGCCAGCGCTCGCGCGGTGAGAATAGAACTTGCGATGATGATGCCAGGCGTGGCTTCCTGGCCGATCACCAAATACGCTCCGATCGCGAGAACGACTGATTGCAGCAGCATCCTAAAGCCGCGGGAGAGCGCGCCGAATGAACCCGTGACATCGCTGGCGCGCATCTGCGCCTGCCTGTATTTGCCGTTTGCTTCCGCCCAGCGCGAGGCCATAGTGGATCTCATGCCCATCGCTTCGAGCACCTCGGCATTGCGGATGCTTGCCAGTGCGATATTGCTGCGCGCTCCGGCATATCCAGACATTTCAGTTGCTGGACGGCGGACCGTTTTCTCCGTGAGCACGGTCAATGCCAAAAGCAGGATCGCCCCAATCAGCGCAGCCAGGCCGAGCCAAGGATGGAAGGCAAAACAGAGCGCGAGATAAAGCGGCATCCACGGCAGGTCGAAAAGAGTGGCGGGACCACCGCTGGCCAGGAAACCACCGATTTGATCGAGATCGCGCACCGGCTGCATGCCCTCGCCCGAACGGCCTCTGGCCAAGGGCAATTGCGACATCACGCGGTAGGTCCGTTCACTCAGGCGCTCGTCGAGTCCGCTGCCGATACGCGCCAGCACCCGGCCGCGGATCGCGTCGAGGGCACTTTGAAAAACATAAAGAATCGAAATCAGCAGGACCAGAGCCACCAGCGTCGGCACGCTACGGCTGGGCAGGACCCTGTCGTAGACCTGCAGCATAAACACCGAGCCGGACAACATCAGCACGTTGATAAGGCCGCTGAAACCCGCCACCGCCAAAAAGGCGCGCCGGAAATGCGCCAGGCAGGCAGCCAATTCGGACTTCGCCCTCGGCGGGCGGAGCTTCTCTGAACCAGATTGTGACATTGATGTCCCCTCGATCAACCGCATGCGTCAGCAGGCGATGCGGGCCCATAACTGCAGGCCCGCATCGTCCGGCATTGGCTACGCGGCCTGATCGGCGATCACGCTGTTGTTATGCGCAGACAGTTGCTCGATGAGTTTCGCAGCCAGCGCGTCGGCATCGCCCGCTTGCGTATGTGCATACTCTGCCCAATCAAAAGCCGGTCTCGGATCGCCCGCATTTGCTAGCGCGGTCGATACAGCGTCCCGGACCTGCTCGATAGCGTCGTCGAGTTGGCCCCGAGCGTTCCCGAGTTGTGGAAACACGATGTTATCGCCCTCAAGCGCCACCTGTGCGCCACTCTCCTTAGCCGTGCCAGGCGTTGCTTCGGCCTCCTCATGTTCGGCCAGGGTCTGCTCAGACCGGAAGTTTGCGCCCTGTTTGCCGAAGAAGTTTGCAAGCCACTGGGAGCCAGAAACCGGCTGGCCAGAGTCCGGCTGGCCAGAAACCGGCTGGCCAGAAACCGGCTGCCCAGAAGCCGGCGGCGTTGTCGGGGCCGGTTCAGCTGGCGCGGTTGGCGTCGGGGCCTGCTGCGGCGCCGGATCGGAAGCCGCAGGTTCATCCTGAACGGCAGCGACGGATCCCTGCTTCGGATCGACGAGATCGAGTTTGACGTTCTTGCTCCCGACAGAGACGGTGCGCGTCGAAGCTTCGATGCCCGCCCCCGAGAAGGTTACTGTGTAGGTGCCCGGCTTGAGGGCGAGGTCATAGCCGCCAGCGGCCGTGGTCTTCGCCGTAAACGTCGTGCCCGTCGAACTCTTTGCCGTGATGGTGAGACCGGATAGACCTTCACCGGGATCGTAGAACCTGTCGCCGTCCTTGTCGTCGATCGCCACACCGGTCAGGAACAGGTCTGATCCGGTCTTGCCGAAATTCTCCGTCACGAAACCGCTGGAGCGCCCCCGGTAATCGCCAACCTCGAATCCAAGCCCTACCTCGCGGAAGTTGCCGTTGAGGATGTTGGCACGATGACCCGGGGAGTTCATCAGGTTGTTGTGCAGGAGCAGAATCTCGTCATTATAGCCTGTCGGTGACCTGGTCGTAGCCCACGCGATGTTCTCCCCTGTCGCCCAGGAGCCGGCGAGGGTGTAGCCAGCCGCCTTCATGCGCTGGGTGGGCGAGGAGCCTCCCGACCCCGTGTGAGAAAAGGTGTCGGTTGCAAGCATCCATCTGCTGTGCCCCTCAGCCGACTCGCTGAGATCATTGTCAAAGGCCAGCGGCTGCACGCCGGCCTTAGCCCTCTCCGCGTTGATAAGTTCAAGTAGATATTGTTCTTGTGCGCTATGTTGCGGCATTAGGTCGTCGCTCCACTGTTTCGTTTTTGGACGGTCCCGCCAAGCTGTAGAATTTCCCCAATCACGCTTGGTAAAAGCCGACTGTGGCTAACCTGCGGCAAGCAGCTGTTAACCATGATTTTGTTAAAGAGAATTTGTGGGGATGCGATAACACAAAATTTCATATTGTAATGCAACCAGCAAGTGTGACATTCAATTATGCGCGTTCTCGCGATGCGCGACGTGCGCGCCAGGCCGTGACGAGTTGCGAGAGGTGGCGGCCGCGGCTATGCCGCCGGCAAGAGGTCGGGCTCTCGTCCTTTACCCCGCATGCCGCCGGCATCCAGATCGGGACGGCGCCCGGTCCGGTCCCGAACGCCTCGCGTCGACCATTGCCATTAACCGATGGTTAATCGCCGATCCTGGACATCAGGGACCCGTGTGGCCGAAGCCATCTCGATCGCTGTCAAGATCGTTAAAGGAAAAGCTGATCAAGTCGGCTTCGCCGTGCAAGCGGGACGCTTGGTTGTGGAGCGCCGCTGGATCAGCCGCAACAGGCGGCTGATGGTAGGACGCCAGCCCCGCAGCGGGGTTAGACGGGCTCGCCCGCGGCCCTCGCTTCAGTCAACTTCGCGCAGGCGGTATCCGACGCCGGTTTCGGTGGTGATGTAGCGCGGCTGGTCGGGCGTTTTCTCGATCTTTTGCCTGAGCTGCCGCACATAGACCCTGAGATACTGCACGTCGGTCGAATCGCCCCAGACCTGCTTCAAAAGAAACTGGTGGGTGAGAACCTTGCCGGCGTGCTGCACGAGGATGCGCAGGATGTCGTACTCCTTCGGCGAGAGCTTTATCTCCCTGTCCTCGATCATGACGATGCGCTTCACCAGATCGACCGTGAGATCGCCGGTGTGGAAGACCGGCTTCTCGCCTTGCTGCTGGAACTGGTGGCGGAGCGCCACGCGGATGCGCGCGACAAGCTCGTTCATGCCGAACGGCTTGGTGATATAGTCGTCGGCGCCGAAATCAAGTGCCGAGACGATGCCGGCCTCGTCGGTGCGGCTGGAAAGGATGACGACCGGAACATCCAGGCCGTCGTCCCGCCATTTGCGCAGCAATTCGTGGCCGCCCATGCCGGGCAGGCCGAGATCGAGCAGAATCAGGTCCGGCTTTTCCGTCTCCACGAGTTCGATCGCCGTCTTGGCGTTCGGCGCCTCGCTGATCGCATAGCCTTGGCTGCCAAGGCCGACGCGGAGCAGCTTGCGGATCGGCGGTTCGTCATCGACGACCAATATCCTGACGTCCAGATTCGTCATGCCAATTTAGCCACGTCGGGGTCGCTCACAGTTCGGTCATCGCCGTTGGGGTCGTCGTCCACCGCGGGCAGTTCCGTTGGCACCGGCATCTTGATGGTGAAAACCGCACCTGAATGGTCGGTCCTGCTGGCCGCCGAAATCGTCCCGCCCATCGCCTCGATGAAGCCGCGGCAGATCGAGAGCCCAAGCCCGGTGCCGGCACGGACCTGATCGCCCTTGCGCACCCGGTAGAACGTGTCGAAAACGCGTTCCAGATCGGCGCGCGGAATGCCTGGCCCCTCGTCCATGATCTGCAGGATGACGGAACCATTGTCGGCCCAGCCCTGCAGGCGGATCGTCGAGCCAGGCGGCGCAAATTTAGCGGCATTGTCGAGGAGATTGAACAGCGCTTGCTCGAACAGGACAGGGTCGACCCTCAGCATCGGCAGATCCGTGGGAATGTCGACTTCGGTCTTGTGTTCGCCAATGATTTTTCTGGCTCGATGCAAGGCGGTGCCAACAATGTCGCCGACATAGTGGAACGCGTAGTTCGGCTCCATCGCACCGGATTCGATCTTGGTCATGTCAAGCAGATTGGCGATGAAGCGGTTCAGCCGTTCCGATTCGTCGAGCACGGTCGACAGCAGGTCCGCCCGGTCCGTTTCGGGAAGCGCCGGTGCAAATTCCCGCAATGTGCCGGCGGCGCCCATGATGGCGGCAAGCGGCGTCTTCAGGTCATGGGAAATCGAGGTCAGCAGCGCCGACCGCAGGCGGTCCGCCTCGGCCTCGAGCTTGGCCCGGTCGACGTCGGCAACCAGCTGGATGCGTTCGATGGCGACTGCCGCCTGGTCGGCGAGCGCGTCGAGCAGGCGCCGCTGCTCGGGCGTCAACAGCGGACCTTGCTTGTCGTTGTCGAGGCCGACGACGCCGACAGCGGTGCGCCCGGTCCGCAACGGCAGATACAGGCGTCTTGCTCCGGGAAGCGTGTCGGCGCCGCGGCCCGCGGGACGGTCGTGCTCCCAGGCCCAACGGGCGGCCGCGATGTCGGCCTCGGCCAGCGTGTCGTCGGGTGGGTAGCCGGCCTTGACGGTGATCGAGCCGTTTTCCGGCAGCAGCAGCACCACGCGCAACTTCAGCATCGAGGCTATCTGGAAGGCAGTCGCCCAGAGCACGTCGTCAAGCGTGCCGGCGCCAGCGAGCTTCTTCGAGAAGAGATAGATATCTTCCGTGGCGCGTGCCCGCGAGCGGGCAGCAACCGCCTGTCGCTGCACCCGCGCTGTCAGATTGCTGGCAATGACCGCAACAACCAGGAAGGCAGCCAACGCCACGATGCTCTCCGGATCCTGGATCGTCAGCGTGTAGCGTGGTTCCAGGAAGAAATAGTTGAAGGCAGTGGCGCTGATGAGGCAGGCATACAAAGCCGGCCAGAGACCGCCGGTCACCGCCGACGTCAGAACCCCGATGAGAAAGATGATCGCCAGATTGCGGACGTCGAGAAACTGGTGGAGAAGGACGGCGAAGGCGAGCGAGCCAGCAACATAGGCCGTGGCCTTGAGATAGGGCCAGATCTCGAATTGCCACTGCTCGTCCGCCACCTTGACGGTCCGTGACGTCGCCTCGTCGTTGCGTTCGTTTCCCGAAATGACATGGACGCTGATGTCGCCGGCATTGCGGATGAGATCATAAGTGAGCGAGCCTTCGATCAATTCCCGCCAGCGCGATCGGGTCGGCCTGCCGATCACGATATGGGTGAAGTTGTTGGCGGTCGCATGGCGAACGATGTCCTGCGCGACGTTCTGGCCTGGAATGGTCGTCACCTCGGCGCCGAGTTGCTCGGCAAGGCGCAGCAGCGTCGCCAGCCGATCCTTTTCCTCCTCGGACATGGCGGCTGAACGAGGGGTATCGACATGAAGCGCCGTCCAGGGGGCGCGGAGCCGGTCGGCCAATCTCCGCGCATAGCGGACGCGGGCCGCCCCGCCCGGACGCGCATCGACGCAGACGAGAACCCTTTCCCCCGCCGCCCAGGGCCCGGGTATAGCGTGGGCCTGCATGTGGGTCAGCAACTGCTCGTCGACGCGCTGGGCGGTGCGGCGCAGCGCCAGTTCCCTGAGCGCCGTCAGATTGCCTGGCGAGAAATAATTCTCGATCGCGCGCCGGGCGGTGCTGGGGATATAGACCTTGCCTTCATCGAGCCGCTTGATCAGGTCGTCGGGCGTGAGATCGATAATCTCGATGTCGTCGGCCTGGTCGATGATCGAGTCTGGAACCGTCTCGCGCACCCTGACGCGCGTGATCTGCGCCACGACATCGTTCAGGCTTTCGACATGCTGGATGTTGAGCGTGGTGTAGACGTCGATGCCGTGCGTCAGGATTTCCTGAACGTCGAGATAGCGCTTGGGATGGCGGCTGCCCGGCGCGTTGGTATGGGCAAGCTCATCAACGAGGACCAGCGCCGGACGCCGGGCAAGGATGGCATCGAGGTCCATTTCCTCGAGGATGCGCCCCTTGTAGTCGACCCGATGACGGGGAATCACCTCATAGCCGTCGACCAGCACCTGGGTTTCCTTGCGGCCGTGCGTCTCGACGACGCCGATCACCACGTCCACTCCGTCGGCCAATCTTGCACGGCCCGACATCAGCATTTCATAGGTCTTGCCGACACCGGGTGCTGCGCCCAGAAAAATCCGCAGACGACCGCGCGCCTCCCGCTCCGCACGGTCAAGCAGGGCGTCGGGTGAGGGTCGGGTTTCGTTGCTTCTGTCGTCCGGCATCACAATCGATCATGAATGGCGCCGGGGATGGTGTCGATCCCCAGCCTGCCACTCATTGCTTCCCACCATTCATTGCCTGGTGGCCTCGTCCAGCGCCAGGTTAAGCGCCAGCACATTGACCACAGGCTCTCCCATGAAGCCGAGCTCGCGGTCCTCCACATGGCTGTCGACAAGCGACTTGACACTGGCTTCATCGGCGCCCCTGGCCCTGGCCACCCTGGCGACCTGGAAATAGGCGGCCTCGGGGCTGATATGCGGATCGAGGCCGCTGCCTGAAGTCGTGACCAGATCGATCGGCACCGGCTGGTTCGGATTTTCCGCTTTCAGCCTGTCGGCATCGCTCTTGACGCGGTCGATCAGCTTGGCGTTGGTCGGCCCGAGATTCGAGCCGCTCGAAGCGGCGGCGTCGTAGCCGTCGCCGGCAGCCGACGGCCGGCCATGGAAATAGTGCTCGCTGGCGAAAGCCTGGCCGATCAGCTCGGAGCCGACGACCTTGCCGTCCCTCTCGATCAGGCTGCCATTGGCCTGGTGCGGGAACAAGGCCTGGGCGATGCCGGTCATGCCGATCGGATAGATCAGGCCGGTAAGGATGGTGAAGAAGACGATCATGGTGATCGCGGGTCTGATTTGCTTGAGCATGGACTTGATTCCTTATGCGAGACCAAGCGCGGTGATGGCCATGTCGATCGCCTTGATGCCGACGAAGGGGACGATGATGCCGCCGAGGCCGTAGACAAGAAGGTTGCGGCTGAGCAGCGCGCCCGCGCCGACGGCGCGATATCTGACGCCCCTCAGCGACAGCGGGATCAGCGCGACGATGATCAGTGCGTTGAAGATGATGGCTGAGAGAATGGCGCTCTGCGGCGTAGCCAGATGCATGATGTTAAGCGCCTGCAGCGGACCTGATGTCTGCCCCGGCGCGATGTAGAAGACGGCGAACAGGGCCGGGATGATGGCAAAATACTTGGCCACGTCGTTGGCGATGGAGAAGGTTGTCAGCGAGCCGCGCGTCATCAGCAGCGCCTTGCCGATTTCCACGATCTCGATCAGCTTGGTCGGATCGCTGTCGAGGTCGACCATATTGCCGGCTTCGCGTGCGGCGACCGTGCCGGTGTTCATGGCAACGCCGACATCGGCCTGCGCAAGGGCCGGCGCATCATTGGTGCCGTCGCCGCACATGGCGACGAGCTTGCCCTTGGCCTGTTCGTCGCGGATGAGCTTCAGCTTGTCCTCGGGCGTCGCCTGGGCAAGGAAATCGTCGACGCCGGCCTCGGCCGCGATCGCAGCCGCCGTCATCGGGTTGTCGCCGGTGATCATCACCGTGCGGATACCCATCTTGCGCAGTTCGGCGAAGCGCTCCCGGATGCCGCCCTTGACGATGTCCTTGAGATGGACGACGCCGAGCAGGCGTCCATCGCGCTCGACCGCCAGCGGCGTGCCGCCGGATTTGGCGACATCGTCGGCGATCGCCTGGAGGTCGCGGACGGTGTCGCTGCCGGGTCGCGTGCCATGCGTGGCGACGGTCGACCGATTGACGTGGGCGAGCACCGAATCGACCGCGCCCTTGCGAATCGAAGAGCCATCGATGTCGACGCCGCTCATGCGGGTTTGCGCAGTGAAGGGCACGAAAGCGGCATGCAGTGTCGCCATGTCGCGGGCACGGATGGCGTATTTCTCCTTCGCCAGCACGACGATCGAGCGGCCTTCCGGCGTTTCATCGGCAAGCGAGGCCAACTGCGCCGCGTCGGCCAACTCCTGCTCGGTGACGCCCTTGACCGGGCGGAATGCCGTCGCCTGGCGATTGCCGAGCGTGATCGTGCCGGTCTTGTCGAGCAGCAGCGTGTCGACGTCACCGGCCGCCTCGACCGCGCGGCCCGACATCGCCAGCACGTTGAACCGCACCAGGCGATCCATGCCGGCGATGCCGATGGCCGAAAGCAGCGCGCCGATGGTCGTCGGGATCAAGGTGACGAACAGGGCGACGAGGACGGTCACCGAAATGGTGCCGCCCGAATAGGCGGCGAAACTCGGGATCGTTGCCGTCGCCAGCACGAAGATCAGCGTCATGCCGACGAGCAGGATGGTGAGCGCGATCTCGTTGGGCGTCTTCTGGCGCGCAGCGCCTTCGACCAGCGAGATCATGCGGTCGAGGAACGTTTGGCCGGAGGCCGCGGTGATGCGCACGCGGATCCAGTCGGACAGAACCTGCGTGCCGCCGGTCACCGCCGAACGGTCGCCGCCGGATTCACGGATCACCGGAGCGGATTCGCCGGTGATCGCCGCCTCGTTGACCGAAGCGACGCCTTCGATCACCTCGCCGTCCGATGGAATGATGTCGCCGGCCTCGACGAGCACCACGTCGCCGACCTTCAAGCTGGTGCCGGGCACCAGCTTGAACCTGGTGCGATCGTCGCCGCTCAACAGCTTGGCCTGGCTCTCGGTGCGAGCCTTGCGCAGCGAATCGGCCTGCGCCTTGCCGCGGCCTTCGGCGACCGCTTCGGCGAAGTTGGCGAAAAGCACGGTGAACCACAGCCAGATGATGATCTGCAGCGAGAAGCCGAGATCGCCGCCACCAGTGACGAGATCCTTGACGAACAGGACTGTCGTGAGCGCCGAGACCACGGCGACGACGAACATCACCGGATTGCGCATCAAGGTGCGCGGGTTCAGTTTCCTGAAGGCGCCCTCGATGGCGGGCAGCAGGATGCGGGCATCCATGATGACAGCGGATTTGGACTGGCTCATTTGGTGGCTCCAGTATCGATGTTGTTGGTTGGCGCCGATCGATCGGATGCCGAAAGCAGATGTGGAAGCCCGGAGGCCAGCAGCCAGACCACGATCATGACTACCGCAATGCCGAAGAACGTGGACAAGGTCGGAAAAGGAGGCGGGGTTGCCCCTTTCCGATCGTCACGATGCCGAATCTTGCGACGTATGGATTTGAGCCAGGACATGACATTGATCCAAGGTGGGACGGTTCAGAAAGTCTGCCCGTGGATGCCGGCCAGGTGCTCCACGATCGGCCCGACTGCCAGCGCCGGGAAGAAGGTGAGGCCGCCGACGATCAGAATGACGCCGACCAGCAGCCCGACGAACAGCGGCCCGTCGGTCGGAAAGGTGCCGGCGGAGGCGGGCACCGTCTTCTTGGCGACCAGCGAGCCGGCGATCGCCAGAGCCGGGATGATGACCAGGAAGCGGCCCATCAGCATGCCGATGGCAAGCGTGACGTTGTACCAGGGCGTGTTGCCGGTCAGGCCGCCAAAGGCCGAGCCGTTGTTGGCGGCAGCCGAGGTGTAGGCATAGAGAACTTCGGAGAAGCCGTGCGGGCCGGCATTGGCCATCGAAGCGACGCCTGTCGGCAGCACCACCGCGATGGCGGTGAAGATCAGCATCGCCAGCGGCAGGCAGAGAATGGCGAGCATCGCCATCTTGACCTCCTTGGCCTCGATCTTCTTGCCGAGATATTCGGGCGTGCGTCCGACCATCAGTCCGGCGACGAAGACGGCGATCACGATATACATCAGGATGCCGTAGAGACCGGCGCCGACACCGCCGACAATGACCTCGCCGAGCTGCATGTTGATGATCGGGATCATGCCGCCAAGCGCTGTGAAGCTGTCATGCATGGCGTTGACGGCGCCGCAGGACGCGGCGGTGGTGATCACCGCAAACAGCGCCGACAAAGCGATGCCGAAGCGCGTTTCCTTACCTTCCATGTTGCCGCCGTCGATGCCCAGCGCATGCACCAGCGGATTGCCTGATGCTTCCGCCCAGTAGCAGACGGCAACGCCGACGATGAACAGGACGCCCATTGCAGTCAAGATCGCCCAACCCTGGCGCTGGTCGCCGTTCATGCGGCCGAAGACGTTGGTCAGCGCCGCACCGATGGCGAAGATCGAAACCATCTGGATCAGATTCGAGATCGCGTCGGGGTTTTCGAAGGGATGCGCGGCATTGGCGTTGAAGAAGCCGCCACCATTGGTGCCGAGCATCTTGATGGCGATCTGCGAGGCAACCGGCCCGACCGCGATCGTCTGCCGCGCGCCCTCCAGGGTTGTGGCGTCGAGATAAGCGCTGAGCGTCTGCGGTATGCCGAGATAGACATAGACCAGCGTCAGCACCATGCAGAGCGGCAACAGCAGGTAAAGGGTGCACCGGGTCATATCGACCCAGAAATTGCCGATCGATTTGCCGGAGGCCTTGGTGAAACCGCGGATCAGCGCGATTGCGATGGCGATGCCGGTCGCTGCGGACAGGAAGTTCTGCACGGTGAGGCCGGCCATCTGCACGAGATAGGACATCGTGCTTTCACCGCCGTAGTTCTGCCAGTTGGTGTTGGTCATGAAGCTGGCGGCGGTGTTGAAGGCGAGCCCGGGTTCGACGGCGCTCATGCCGGCCGGATTGTAAGGCAGGCTGCCTTGCAGCCGTTGCAGGGCGTAGAGCACCAGGAAGCCGGCGAGGTTGAAGAACAGCACGGCCGCCGCATAGGTGGTCCAGTGCTGCTCCTCACGTTCGCTGGTCCCCGAGATGCGATAAAGGCTGCGCTCGACAGGACCCAAAATCGGCGAGAGGAATGTGCGGTCGCCGCTGAAAACGCGATACATGTAGCCGCCGAGCGGCTTCACCAGCAAAACGACGATCCCGCAATAGACGAGGATCTGCATCCATCCGTTGAAAGTCATTGAAATAGCCTTCCGTGCCTGCGCCAGTTGCCGTTAGAAACGTTCTGGGCGAATGAGGGCGTATGTCAGGTAGGCGAGAAGGAACAGGGTCACAGCGCCACCGAGGATATAGTCGACAAGCATGTTGCGGTCCTTCCGCCTAAAGACTGTCGGAGGCTTTGACGAAGGCGAAGAACAGGGCGAAAAACAAAAACCCTATCCCGAGAACGATGATGTCCATCGGAGCTGTTCCTTATTTTCGTTTTTGCACTGGCTTGCCTGCAGCCGGGCAGCGTTGAAGTCATGTGAAGACACTCTGTCGCGATGATAATGGCGACCGAGATGTGTCCTTCCCGACGGAATATGGATCCAAACCCCATAAAGGTTCGAGACGTGGCGAAGAGGAAAGAAATAAGAATCCTATAAAGGATTTGCCGTCGCGGCTCTCAGCGCGGCGCTCAAAGACAAGCCGTGCGGCGGACGAAGCCGCCGAAAATCAGCGATTTCGCGTATAGATCACGGCATAGTCGTCCGCATACGCCCGCTTCCAGCCGAGTTCATCGAAGAATGGGATGGGGCTGTCGTCCAGCGTGCGAATGGCTGGCGGGTGCGAAGCTGATGCGGGAACGAGGGCGGACTCGCTCCGCCAGATCGGCTGCTCAGCCTTCGGCCTTGAAGTTCTTGGCTTCCTTCTCGACCTTGGCGCTGTCCTTGCCGTGCTTGCGCATCAGATCCTTCGCCTGGTTGGGCGAAACATCAGTTGTCTCGGCCAGTCGCAGGGCCTCCTTGTCGTCCTGTTCGCGTTTCTTCCGATCGGCCATTGCGGTCCGTTTGTCAGCCATCACAATGCCTTTATGCTCTTGGCGATTTCGTTCAGCACCTTGCGGTCGGTGCCGTGGCGCTTGATCAGCGTGCGAGCCTGGTCGGGAGTGATGCCGGCTTCCTCGGCGAGATGCCTCACCTCATAGTCTTCGTCGCCGGCTACTTGTGAGCGATCGCGGTTGTCGGTCTTGGTCTTGTCGTCTGGCATGGCAGTTCTCTCCTCACTTAGAGGCTGTTTGGAAAGTCTACTCCGGCGGCCATCTGATGGCGTTTTCTGCGCTTTCGGTGCTCACGGACCCGAACGTCCGCTGCGCTCCGGTTCTCGAAACCACCACCATATGACTCGCCGGAGCGACTTTCGAAACAGTCTCTTGGACCTGGAGCATAACGGCGGAGATTTCGTGAGGTTCCTTAATGCATGTCGCCCAAAGTGCGCAGCGGTTTTGGGACAACGACATGGTCTTGGGCAACGACATCCCTAAAAACAAGAACCAAAAGCACGTCGCATCGCGCTCTTCAGACGTGGCGCGCCTTAACGCCGGCCTTCGCGCACAAACACATGGGCTTCCTTGGCGGCCGCCGTGAATGCCCGCCGCGCAGTCCCAACCGCCCGCCGCTGCTCCATCGCATCCATCATGGCTTTCAAGGCCGCGCGATATTTCGGCCCGCGCTTTTCGTCTGGCCATTTGTCGACCAGAAGCGAGGCCGCCTGGACCGTCCTCGTCACAGAAAGCCGGCGTCCGGTGCGTTCGCTCTCGATCGTCACCGGAACATCGAACTGTTCATCACGCATCGCCGTCAATCCTCGACTCCAACGACAGCAACGGCGCAGCGAAGTTATTCGTTCCGACAGCGAATGGCGCGATCCATCCCGACCACAATTCATGGTTACGGAGTGGCTTATGTCGCCAGTCTCATTTTAGACAGTGCGCAAGCCAATTGCGGGCCGGGCGATGTGCATCAGCGGCACCGATGGTCGAACACGATCCCCATGGTCCTACCAATTGCGGTCATGACGATAAGCTCGACCAGTTGGTCGTCGCTGTCCGTACAAGCTGGGCCTGCCCGGCGGATGGTATCTATTGCGGCTCTGGTCGATATGGTGTCGCCGGCGCGGAATTTTGAAAGCGCAGATGAAACGAGTTCATGGGCCGGCAAGTCAACGACAGGCGCTCTCGAAACGATGTCCATTGGCCTCCTCCGCCATGAACTCTCTGCCACGAGAATAATACGCCGAATGGTGGTTTTCGCCAGCGAAATTGTGGTCCGACCAGAGGCCGATCGGACACCAATTGGACTGGGACAGCTAGCTTTTTGCAGGGCTCAGCGCGATGCTGCCGACCTCGATTTCTCTCTGCCCTTCGCAGCTGGCTTGACCCTTATACGCATCGCTCCACCCTCGGGATGATCGATCTCAAAGGCATTGGTCTTGCGCACGAGATCGCTCAGCTTGCGAAAGCCGAAGGTCCTGGGATCGAAGTCCGATGCCAGATTGGCGAGCTGATTGCCGACAATGCCGAGCGGCACCCAGCCGTCCTCGGTTCCCATCTGTGAAATGACCCTGGTGATGATCGGCGTCGCGGCGCTGGGCGGCTGCAAGGACTTCGTCGGCGCCGCATCGTTCGCGTTGGCTGGCGCAGTCGGCAGCAGGTTCTCGGTGTATACGAACCGGCGGCAAGCCTGCCGGAAACTCTCCGGCGTCTTCTGCTCGCCAAACCCATAAACGTCGATCCCGTGTTCCCTGATGCGAGCGGCAAGGCGGGTGAAATCGCTGTCGGACGACACCAGGCAGAAGCCTTCGAACCGCCCGCTGTGGAGAAGGTCCATGGCGTCGATGACGAGCGTGATGTCGGATGCGTTCTTGCCGGTGGTGTAGGCGAATTGCTGCTGTGGGATGATCGCATGCTTCGACAGCACGTCGGCCCATGCCTTTGAGCGGGTGCTGGAGAAATCGCCGTAGATGCGACGGACGCTTGCCTCGCCGATCTTCGCGATTTCCTCGAACAAGCCGTCGGCAATCTTGGCCGAGGTATTGTCCGCGTCGATCAGCACTGCAAGCCGTGGAGAACGTGGTTCGGTCGGCAAGGTGAGCCCCTGTTTTTGGCTGCGTACCAAATGCATATGGTGCAGCGGCGCCATGCGAAACTTTTTTATCGAGATGCGACTGATGTCGTCATCGAGATTCGACTGATGTCGTCTACTTCGCCCGATACAAGATCATGCCGGCGTGGTGCAGCACGCCGTCGATGAACGTTCCGTCAGCGGTAAAGCCGGTGTCGTCCCAGTAGTCGATGTGATTTCCCCGGATCTCATAGCGCCCCTGGTATGCGCTGTCACGGTTCCCGCGCGCTTCGTCATAGCGACCATTTGGAAGCAAGTTGTGGCGGATATGGCCATCCGCCGTGACCCACATCCCGACATAGGAGTGGCTTGCCGAAGCTGGGGTAACGGAATTCTGCGCGATATTCATTTGGGCGAAGCCTTTCTGTGCGGATAAGTCGGCCGCGCCGGCAACAAGCACGGCAGCGGCAAGGATGGAAATCTGTTTCATGGGACTACTTGCTGGCTGTCGGCCGGATGACGATCTCGTTCACGTCGACATCGTCCGGCTGTTCGATGGCAAAGCGCACGGCACGGCCGATCGCGTCGGGCTGCAGCGCAATGGCGCGATAGGTCTTCATCGCTTCCACTGCGATCGGATCGGTGATCGTGTCGGCGAGCTCGCTCTCGACCACGCCGGGATGAATGCAGGTGACGCGGATGTTGTCGTGCTCCTGCCGCAAGCCATCGGAGATGGCGCGGACCGCGTATTTGCTTGCGCAATAGACAGCGGCTGTCGGCGATACCGAAAGCGCGCCGATGGAGGCGATGTTGACGACATGGCCGGAGCCTCGGGCCGTCATCTGCGGCCGCACCGCAGCGATGCCGTAGAGCACGCCCTTGATGTTGACGTCGACCATTCGGTCCCATTCATCGACCTTCATCGAGATCATCAGCGACAACGGCATGACGCCGGCATTGTTGACGATCACATCGACGCGTCCCCAGGCCTGGCGCGCCGCCTCGGCAAAGGCGGCGACATTGGCGCGGTCGGTCACGTCCAGGCGGCGTGTCATTGCCTCCCCGCCCTTTGCCCTGATCTCTTCTGCGAGCGCGTCCAGCCGATCGGTGCGGCGCGCACCCAGCATGACCTTTGCTCCTGCGGCACCGAGCTCCCGGCCGATGGCGGCGCCAATGCCGCTCGAAGCCCCGGTGATGAGCACGACTTTGTTGGGGGACAAGTTTGGGTTGAGGGACATGTTCGGTCTCCGTCTGGTTGATCCTTGAACCGCCATGCAGCGGTTGCCACGAAGATGGATCTGTTTCACTGTAGCGATAAGACGACCATTTGTTCACAGCGTCGAAAGCACAGCTAACCAATGCAGCCGGATCTCAATGCGCTTGCCGTCTTCGCCCTCGTCGCCGAGGAGCGGAGCTTTCGCGCGGCTGCGGACCGGATGGGCGTCACCCGCTCGGCGGTCAGCCAGACGATGAAGCGGCTGGAAGAGACGCTCGGTATCGCGCTCGTCCAGCGCACGACGCGAAGCGTCAGCCTGACCGAGGCTGGCGAACGCCTCTACGCCGAGATAGCGCCCGCCATCGCCGACATGCGCGCCGCAATGGAGAGCACCGGGGACCTGCGCGAGCGTCCGCGCGGGCAGTTGCGGCTCGCCGTCTCGTCGATCGCCGAGCGCTTTCTTTCAGGGCCGTTCCTGGCGACCTTTGCCGAAGCCAATCCGGAGGTCCGGATGGACATCACGGTGACGGACGAGGAATTCGATATCGTCGCCGAGGGATACGATGCCGGCGTCAGGCTCGGCGAGGTGATCGAGCAGGACATGATCGCGGTGCCTGTTGCCGGTGACGAGCGGCAGCTGGCCGCCTGCGCGCCGGCCTATCGTGATCGGTTTGGCGAGCCGTCGCATCCGCAGGAACTCGCGGGCCATCGCTGTATTGGCTGGCGTCGCGCCCCGAAAGTCGCGCCCTATCGCTGGGAATTCGCCGAGGACGGCAAGGAGTTCAGCGTCGCGGTCGCGCCGGCGATCACGACCAACGACATGGCGTTGATGATAAAGCTCGCCATTGCCGGAGCCGGCATCACTTTCGGCATGGAGGAAAGCTTTCGCCCGTGGATCGCTCGGGGCGAGCTGGTGCCGGTTCTCGTCGACTATTGCCCGCGCTTTGCCGGCTTCTACCTTTATTATCCGAGCCGTCGCAACGTCGCGCCGAAGCTGCGCGCGCTTGTCGAACACCTGCGGCGTCCTGGCTAGCGTTTTCCACGCGGACGATTGAACCGAAATCGCTTTCCGGCCGCCCGCTTTGGGACGGGAGTCCAGATCGTCAAACTCCGCTGTGCGCACCCGGTATCTCGATGTTGCATTTATATTAGTGTGAGCGCATGTTTTCATCAGCCGGCGCAAGCCGGTTAGGCCCGGTGGCCAGCCGGTCACCCCCAACAGGCTGCCGGGCCGCCTGCAACGGCTTGGGAGGACATGACATGCCGAAAATCTCGGAACTCTTTTTCAAGACAGCGATCGTCTTTCTTATTCTGGGAATTGCAGCCGGCCTGCAAATGGCAATTTCAGGCAATCACGGCGCCTACCCGGCTCACGCACACATCAATCTCCTGGGATGGGTAACAAGTGCAATCTTCGGTGGGTACTACGCGCTGAACCCGACAAAAGCCGCCCGCACTATCGCAATGGTCCATTATGGCGTCTATAATTTTGGCCTGGTGGTGATGTTGCCGGCCCTCTACTTGATGCTGCATGGAAATCCGGCGCTTGAGCCGATCGTCGCCACCGGCTCGATGATCGTCGCTGCCAGCGTGCTCATCTTTGCCTTCGTGGTTTTCTCCGCCGAAACGGCGCGCTCAGTCTCGGGAATGCCTGCGGTTCCACGCTAAACGATGTCAGGATATTGCTGAGCCAACAAAAAGGCTCGCGGCACCTCTGAGCGTTTGGTCATCATTGTGCCGGCAATGCCTTCGCGGCAGCGGTCAGAGTTGCCCGATCGTTGCCGTGCTTGCGGATCAGCTCGCGCACCTGCTCCGGCGTGATGTTGTTCTGCAGAGCGAAAAAGTTCACCTCATAATCATCGTCCGCCGATATCTTGTTGCGGTCGCGAAAGTCGCGTTTGTTTTTGTCGTCTGCCATATCGCACGTCCTTTTAGAGTTTTATCATATTCACTATGGCTAATATACGCCGATGACCTAGACTGGGTTCCATGCGCAGGCGGGCAGATGCCGGCACCGGCCGGCTAGAGTTCATCCCCCCGATGGAGCCCAAGCTGGTGGCCATGCCGCCCGAGGGTGACAACTGGATTCATGAGATCAAGCTGGATGGCTACCGCGCCCAGATCATTATCAACGGCCCCGAGGATATCCGCGTCTATACCGAAACCGGTAAGGACTGGACGCGTCAATATCTGGGGATCGTGGAAGCCGCGGGTGAGCTTGAGGTCAAGAACGCCATCATCGACGGCGAGGCGGTCGTCACCGACAAGGCCGGCATGCCCGACTTCAACGCGCTCCAGAACGCCGTCCACGACAATCCCTACGGCATGTACCTGTGCGCATTCGACATTCTGCACCTGAACGGCCATGATCTGCGCGACGTCGGCTGCAAGGCGCGCCGCGAAATTCTCAGCGGTATCATCAAGCCGCACAGCCGGATTCGGTTCAGCGAGGCCCTGCCTGGTGACGCGCAGTCGCTCTTCCACCTCGTCGAGGAGGTCGAGCTTGAGGGAATTGTCTCGAAGCGCGCCGACAGCAAATATCGCAGCGGCCTGACCTCGAACTGGCTGACGACCAAGAGCTTCACGGTCGATGAATTCGAACTGCTGGGCGTCGAGCGCCAGCCCGGCGAGGCAGCCTTCGCCCTTTTGGCACAGCCCGGCACCGGGAAATATGTCGGTTCCGCCCTGATCAGCCTCGGCCGCGACATGAAGGAGCGGTTGTTCAAGCGGGTTCGGGAGCACGCCGGGCCGCCGCCAGAGGCGATGAAGAAACGGCCGGGGACACAATGGCTCAGGCCCGGGGTGAAGCTGCGCATCAGGCATCTTCGCGGCGACCACAGTCACATACGCAATGCGTCGCTGCTGGGTTTCGGTGACGAGAGCTAGTGCGCTTTGTCTGCCCCCTTTGAGCGACGGGCGCTTCGGCGCCGCAGCCAGAAGGACGTCGTGACCTGGTTCACGCGGCTGGCCAACGACTGGCTGCCCAAACCTTCATCCTTGGCCGCACCAGCGCTTCGTCGTCAATCAGCCGAAGCAGGAGCCGTATGCCCCTTGCCTGATTGGGCTCGTCGGATCTGTGTGGGGCGCTCGGCAATGGGCGTGCCCACCGCTGTATTATGCGACGATTGAGCCCGCTACGGACATGCCCGGCTGGGCGGCAACCAGGCCGCGAATTGGCCGCAATGTCCCGGTTCAACTGTCTGCCGTGGCTCATGCTATCCCTGAGGTGCGTGAAGTATGAAGTATCTGTTGTCTCTGGGCATTGTGCTCTTTTCGGTACCTTTATCGGCATCGGAGATCATCCTGGAGCAGGTCACATTGCGCCGAGGGATGGAAGGCGACACCAGGCAGTCGGGAGCCTTGGACGATCCAAAAACCTACAGCAAAAACAAGGTGTACCGTGAGGAAAAGGCGCTTGCAGCGAAAGCTGGCGTCGAGATAGACCAATTCCTGGATGATTACTATGCGAAAGGATTTCGGAAGGAATCTGGAGCCAACAGAGCAGTACACTACCTGATATTCTACAATTCAATCTCGGCACCGCAGTGCAAGAGGGAATATTTGATCCAGCGGGTAAGGCACACCAAAATATACTACCCAAATAATAGTAGGATTGCGGACAAAACAGTCAAGTATCATGTGGAGGTTTTCAAGCTGAACAGCTACGGGCACACCAAACGCGCCGACCGTCATAACAGCTTCATTTTCTGGGGGACGTCCAATCGCGAAAGACTGTCGTCGACATCGAGGTCGGTTGCGGCGAGGTGCGCAGCGTGGCCGATGGATCGGCTTGGCCTTTCGAGCAGAAAATCCTGTTTAAAGAGTTGCAGGACTATTCCAGCAAACCCGGCCTCTACGACAAGGTCAGCTTCGAGTTCTCGAGGTCTTACAGCTTTGCTTCGGAATTCGACCGGAATGGACACAAGATAACGTTGCCGGATTTTCTTAGGTAAGCTTCCTCGAGGCGACCTTGCTGCCTTCCCGGCTGAAGCAGCTGATCTGAGCCGTGCCCGACTTTCCTTTCAGCCGCCGCCGGGACTCGAAGGTTTTCTACGGTGACGTGCACCTTTTTGTCTTCTTCTGTTCCCGCAACCCGTTGCCCGCTGCCTCACGGTGGCGGGGCCTTTTGATGGGCACACCGGAACCAGAGCTTAGCGATCCGGTTAACTGGATATGCCAAACAAGATCAAAGACCTGCCACCGAAGCCCGCCCCGAAGAAGACACCTGTCCGTCGTCCCGACAAGGAAGCATCGCCGGAGCCTGAACATGTGGACCCGCCGCCACGAGACGTGCGCGAGGCTCCGGCACCAAATCCAAACGGCGACAGGACGGGACCAACCGGCCAGCAGTAGGCGAGGCAAGCAACTGCGGGAACGGATACATTTTTGTCAGCAGACAACGCTGCCCCATTCCATAGCGCCTCTCCGAACTGTTGTTTCGGTGCTATGGTGTTCCTGCATGATCAGACTGCAAGGATATGAGGCATGCCCGAAATCACCCGCCGTACACTTCTTGCGTTCACCGCCGTAGCCTCGGTCGTTGAACCGACGTTTGCTGAAGGGGAAGGTGCCTCGCGCGAATTGCAGGCGCTGATTGGAGCCCATGAGGCGGCCTATGTCGCGCTCCACAGGGTTGTTCATCGAACGGACAGCAGCAGCCACGACCGCAAGAGGGCAGACCGGATTGAAGAGGACGCATTGCTGGCCATCTGCTCCTTTCCTGCGATCAGTCGAGGCGACCGCCGAGCCAAGGCCGAGTACCTGTTAGCCACTGAGGCACGGGGCGAACTTGACCTGGAAGAGCACATGCAGGCCATCCTGCACTCGATGATGCGTGGCTGATACCGTTGTCACCGGCAGCCACCGCAATTCGATGGCTCCAGCGAGTTCAATGGAAAGCGGATGGTTCTGCGGCTCTCTTGGACTGCTCGGCCCGACGATGTGGGTGCCCGTACACGTGGGAGAGCATCACATCGAGCCCTTGGGACCGGTACGAGGTGCAGCCGCCCGGTATCTACCTACGCGGCGCGTCGTTGAGCGAGGTGGAAACCCGAACGGGCTCGACGAGGCTCGACGGCGGTCACGATGCTGTGGTGGTGATCGCAGTACACGCGGTCAGGCGAAGTTGGCCCAGCACAAAAGCGGTGACCGCCGGGCACTGACCGATCTTCGCGAACCGGGAAGCGGCATTGACAACTGCCCAGCTTGATGAGGGGGACGTCACTCGTTGGCAGTCTGGTATTTTCTGGCATGATGTCTTTCTGATTCCTAAAGGTTGGCCGTACGTCATCGCCATGATCCAATAGTCTGGTTTCCACCGTGGAGGGCAGCGACTGGATCGGGCGAGTTCATCTCGCTTGGCTGGCTATGGAACACCATGTGGTGTCGGGAACTGCTTCAAGCAATTGCTTGCGGCTAGAAGCCACACCGCTGCTGATGGGTGCGCGAAGCAGGCATCCCTTGTCCGTGCCGGTTGACCTCCCGGGGGAGCTTGTCCGAAGGCGGGGTGGGTGCGGATTGTGGGGGCCCACCACGCTGCGTTTTTTTTCGGCTTTTAGGGAACCGGCCAGCAATGCGGATACATTTTGTCAGCAAGCGATGTAGTCGCGTCCTAGAGCGCCTCTCCGAAGTGTTGCGCCGGCTGGCCAGCTCGTTGTGTCGATAGCTGCGCTCGTGCCACCGTTTGGTCAGCGCGGCGAGGTCGGCATCGCAAAGTCTTGAGATGAAGGCCGGAGAGCCTGTCACAACAGCCTCTTGTTCAATCAGGTGTACTTCACCTTACTCCCTATCCAAGGAAATTTGATGGCCGCAGGCCCCGCTTTCCGGAAAGCAAAACTGGGAGCGGATTTTTCCAATGTTTTCCCCGGTGTGGGAATTCCCACAGCCGAGCCTGGTTCGACTGGCATATCCTTGTTTGCAACATCCAGGCCCGCCGGCTCGTGTTCAAGCCGGCTAAGGGAAAGGGAACGGTCATGAAATTCTTGGCTCCCGTCACAAAACTTGCTGCGGCGTTTCGCAAATTCGCCGCGCGGCGCTACCGGCCGGAGCTTTATTATATGCGTGGCCCGGGGCCAGCCACCGCCCGCCATGCGAGCACGCACGCCGAGCGAAAGGCTCTGTTATCGGCAACGGACCAGTTGAGCCGTTTACCCGATGGCGTCCTTGGCGACATCGGCATCTCTCGTGACGAAATCATGTGCGCTTTGCGAAGCCGCGCCACCCGCCCTGCGGAGGCCTTTGCCCACGCCCGCTCTCCCCGAAGAGAGAATGACGCCATTCCGGGCGAGAGTCCAGAAGCTGCGGTAGTGGGTCATTTTGAAATTGCGGAGCAGGGCCATCATTGGCGGAATGAACTCAAGCCGGCCGAGTCCGGCACGCACTGGTTTACGCACGGGGCCACAATCACAGAGCCAGGCTGTCACCCCTTACGCCCCGCAATGGGTCAATAAGTCTGGCACCGTACTTGCTTGGTAAGATATGGGGTGGGGTGGAGGCCCGTCGCTTCGCAAATGTAGCGGCGGGTCTTCTGCATACGGGTCGCGCCCCGCCTAAAACCACAGAGATGGGCCGAGCTTGGAAAATTCCATCACAAACGCATGAAACGAGTCGCCCCAAAGCACAGCGTACCCAAGGACCGGTACCAGGCTCGCAAATTGGGGCAGCTTCGTGCGCGCTAACGAAGCAACATATGTCCATCTCGGCCTGAATTTCTGCAACTTCATGTCGTACCTAAATTTGTACACAAGAAGAAAGGAAAAACCATTTGCGCAAGTCAATGGCATATGGCGGAGAGAGCGGGATTCGAACCCGCGTTACGGTCTCCCGTAAACACACTTTCCAGGCGTGCGCCTTCAACCACTCGGCCACCTCTCCGTCCTGGCATTTTCACCGCGGCCGGTTTCGCCGCGCGCGGGTTGGGGAGATGCCGTCTCCCTCGGGAAATTCCGGTGCGAAACGCCGCACCGTGGGTGCCGTCAACCAGCGGACACCCTTTCCCCGCTCCTGAGCCGTCAAAGCAACAGGGCGCGGGGCTCATCTAGTCGATCCGGTGCCGAATGCCAAGACGCTCTATTCGCTTTGTCGGATAGAGTTGCTCTGTTCCTAGCCGACCGACGCCTCTCCGACGCGAACCGGCGGCGCAGGTTCAACTTCAAGTGTCGCAATTGCGGATAAAGCGCGCAGATCCTATTTATCAGTCCGATACAGATATTTCTGAAAAGCTTGCGGGGAGGTAAGGTCTGGGTGTTCCGCTTCGTCTTCCGTCTTGCCGCAATGGTTGCGCTTTCGGTTTCGGTCATCATGGCGGTGGTCGACGCGACGCGCTCGGTGGCGGCCTCCGCCCTGGTCATGACACCGCTCAACACCAGTTGGCTCGCCGTCGCGCCGGATACGCGAAGCGCCTTCGAGAGCTTCGTCCGCGACAAGCTGGGTCCGCTGCTGTGGGACGGCGCCATCGCCTGGGTGCTCAACCAGCCTGGTTTCGCGGTGTTCGCGGGGCTTGCCTTCATTCTCTACATGATCGGCTACCGGCGGGAACGGCCGACCGGGCGGTTCGCCTAGACTTGATAATTCTCCAGCGTCCCCAAACAAAGAGAAAGCCCCCAACAAAGAGAAAGGGAGACTGCACATGTTCCTCAGCGACATGCTGAACAAGAAGCTCAACCTGCCGAAACCTGCCGAGGCGCTGCCGGGCCGCGCCAACCCTATCCCGACGGCATCCAATCATTTTGTCTCGAAGCGGCCGCTGAAGGGCCCCTATCCAGACGGGCTGGAGAAGGCGATGTTCGGGCTGGGCTGCTTCTGGGGCGCGGAACGCATGTTCTGGCAGGTCGAGGGCGTCTGGGTCACGGCCGTCGGCTATGCCGGTGGCGTCACCCCCAATCCGACCTACCAGGAAACCTGCACCGGTTTGACCGGCCATGCCGAAGTCGTGCTGGTCGTCTACGACCCGAAGATCGTGTCCTATGTACAGCTTCTGAAGCTGTTCTGGGAAAGCCATGATCCGACGCAAGGCATGCGCCAGGGCAACGACGTCGGCACCACCTACCGCTCGACGATCTACACCTTCGGTGATGCGCAATACCAGGCGGCGATCGCCTCGCGCGACGCCTACGAGGCCTCGTTGCACGGCGCTGGCCGCGGCAAGATCACCACCGAGATCGCTCCGGCACCGGAATTCTACTTCGCCGAGGAAGACCACCAGCAATATCTGGCGAAGAATCCCTACGGCTATTGCAATCTGCAGGGCACCGGCGTCACCTGCGCCATCCCGGCTGCCGTCTCCGCTGAGGCCTTGGCGGGACGATGATCCCGGCTTTTCCAACAGGTCAAAATTCCGCGTGAATTTTGCTTCGGGCCGTGCCAGATTGGCCCGAAGCGGGAGGAAGACACTCCTGTCTGATGTCGCATGCCTGCCGGAGAACCGGGCAGGCAGGCGGTGCATAACGGAAAAATAACCGACAGGGTGTGGATCACATGAAACGTATCGTTCTCGGCCTCCTGGCCGCAACTGCGATGGTTCTTCCGGCCTTCGCCGCGGACATCCAGCCAGCACTTCTCTACGATCTCGGCGGCAAGTTCGACAAGTCGTTCAACGAGGCGTCCTACAACGGCGCCGAAAAGTTCAAGGCCGAAACCGGCATCGCCTATGTGGAATTCGAGGTTTCGAACGCGACCCAGCGCGAGCAGGCGCTGCGCCGTTTCGCCGAGGATGGCCGCAATCCGATCGCCATGGCGGGCTTCTCCTGGGCGGATGCGCTGGAGAAGATCGCCGTAGAATTTCCCGAAACCAAATTCGCCATCATCGACATGGTCGTCGACAAGCCCAACGTCCGCTCCGTCGTCTACAAGGAGCAGGAAGGCTCCTACCTCGTCGGCGTGATGGCGGCGATGGCCTCGAAGACCAAAAAGGTCGGCTTCATCGGCGGCATGGACATTCCGCTGATCCGCCGATTCGGCTGCGGTTATGTCGGTGGCGCCAAGGCGGCCGGCGCGACCGATGTCATCCAGAACATGACCGGCGACACGCCGGCAGCCTGGAACGATCCGGCCAAGGGCGGCGAGATCGCCAAGACGCAGATCGACCAGGGCGCCGACGTGATCTACGCAGCGGCAGGCGGAACCGGTGTTGGCGTGCTGCAGGCAGCAGCCGACGGCGGCAAGCTCGGCATCGGCGTCGATTCAAACCAGAATGGACTGCAGCCCGGCAAGGTGCTGACCTCGATGGTCAAGCGCGTCGACGTTGCCGTCTACAACACCTTCATGGACGCCAAGAACGACAAGTTCACCGGCGGCATCAACGATCTCGGCCTCAAGGAAGGCGGCGTCGACTACGCCATGGACGACAACAACAAGGCGCTTGTCGACGACGCGATGAAGGCGGCGGTTGAAAAGGCCAAGGCCGATATCATCGCCGGTACCGTCAAGGTGCATGATTACATGTCGGACAATTCCTGCCCTTATTGATCGCAGGGCAATCGCATTTGGTGTCTTGCGAAGGTGGACCGGATTCTTGCGAAGAGGACCCCCACCCTAACCCTCCCCACAAGGGGGAGGGAACGCTGCCGCGAGCCAATTTGCCGAGGTCAGCGCCAACGGAAGTCTCCCTCCCCCCTGTGGGGAGGGGTTAGGGGTGGGGGTACATCGTAGAGCGAAAGCGTCGGCTTTCCACAGCGTAGCCCAGCTATTGATCGCGACCTTGCCGATCCGCTCGAAGCCGCCGGTGAAAACCCGGCGGTTTCTTGCTTATCAGCAACCTCACCAGTGCGGCGGCTTGGTCACCGGCACGTCGGGGGCGGCCTGTTCCTCCAGCGCCAGGAAGCGGTCGGCCAGCGCATCGAGCTTGCGCTGCATGCGCTCGATCACCTTCCACTGCTCGGCGATCTGGCCGGACAGTTCCTCGATGGTCTTCTCCTGCTCGGCGGCGCGGATTTCCAGCGTCGTCAGCCGGTCGTCGGGCATGGTCATTTGAAATCCTCGATCCAGGCGATTGTGCAGGCTGCGGCCACGTTCGAAATTGACAAGCGCGCAGGGATTTGTCGAGAGTGAACGCTGCTCCGGCAATTGGCACAGGCGGGGCGTCATGCTAGGCGTTTTGACCAAGCGATAAAAAATGGGACAGGCCGCATGGCGCAAGCCGCAATCGAGCTGGTCGGCATCAACAAGAGTTTTGGCGCCGTCCGCGCCAATCGCGACATCAATCTGGAGATCGCGCGCGGCACCATCCATGGCATTGTCGGCGAGAACGGCGCCGGCAAGTCGACGCTGATGTCAATTCTTTACGGGTTCTATCAGGCTGACAGCGGCGAGATCCGCGTCGGCGGCCAGCCGGCGTCGATCAAAACGCCCAACGACGCCATCGCGCTCGGCATCGGCATGGTGCATCAGCATTTCATGCTGGTCGACAATTTCACGGTGCTGGAAAACGTCATTCTCGGCGCCGAAAGCGATGCGCTGCTGAAGAAGAGCATCGCCAAGGCGCGGTCCGAGCTGGAACGGCTCGAGCGCGAATATGGGCTGGAGGTCGATCCCGATGCGATCATCGAGGAGTTGCCGGTCGGACTGCAGCAGCGTGTCGAAATCCTCAAGGCGCTGTATCGCGGCGCCGAGATCCTGATTCTCGACGAGCCGACGGGCGTGCTGACGCCCGCAGAAGCCGACCATCTGTTCCGCATCCTCAGGCAGTTGAAGGAGCAGGGTAAAACGATCGTGCTGATCACCCATAAGCTGCGCGAGATCATGGCGATCACCGACACGGTCTCGGTCATGCGCCAGGGCACGATGGTGGCGACACGGGAAACCACGAAGACCACGGTCGGGGAACTGGCCGAGCTGATGGTCGGGCGCCGCGTGCTGCTCAGGGTCGAGAAGGGCGAGGCGGAAGCCGGCGGGGTCAAGCTTGCGGTGAAGAACCTGACGGTGAAGGATTCTCGTGGCGTCACCATGGTCGACGACGTCTCCTTCAATGAGGCCTTTGCACAGAATCGGATTGATGATTCCGGGGGTAAGGAAGAGAGGGAGATGATTCGGATGGTCGATCGTG
>NZ_JBVVQR010000022.1:0-99705 GCF_055811535.1 Mesorhizobium sp. WSM4816
CACCGTCACATCAAAGGAATGCGCCAACTACTTCACCGAGGCCGGCTATGTCCCAACCTAAAATCATCGCGCTCTAAAGCGCGTCGCGTTTGAAGGGATTCATGCGACGCGCTTTAGTTCTTTGTTTTATGCATGTGGTTATCCCAAAACCGCTGCGCACTTTTGGGCGACATGCATTAGTCCGAATTCTTTTCGTCCTGGTCGGCCTCAGCCGCCTCTTCCAACCTCGACGCGATTAGTTCCTGAATGTCGCCGACCTCTTCCTGGATATCCTCCAGCGGTATGCCGGCCTCAGCCGCCTTCGCCGCGCATTCCTTGGCGAGGGTCTCGGCCTGCTCCTCGATCCTGTCCAGCGAGGACTGGCAGTGGACCTTTTCGCCGATCCACTCCTGCAAGAACTCGATCGCGTGTTCGCTCATGCTGCTGTTCCCTGGCGGCTGCGCCGGTTGGTAATCATAAACGCCGGCATCCCCAAAAAGATGCACGCTCCTATTCCAACCGAGTCGCCGTCACCCGGCAAGCCGATCTTGCCCAAGCTCCACAGGGCTGACGGAAATCGAAGGTTCAAAAGCACGTTCTAATTCTGAAGGAGATTCTATTTTCCTGAGCAGACTGGCACCGTTGACTGGGATCAGGTCCCGGATCGCGCCATTGTTTCTACTTGTTATTTTCCGGCAATCCAGTCAATTTGTATGACAATAGGTATCACATTACGCGGCACGTTTGCGGCGCCATTCGCTGCGCAACCCTAGGATACGCGCAAAGCCGCCGCTATATAGTGACATCCTCAGGCAATGTCGACTCTGCTGGCCGACCTGCTTCTTTCCGCCGCGCCGAGCGTATCTGGTTGTCATTTTGTCATCGTCGGGGGCGAGCATATTTCGCCGGAAATCGGTCGGGCGCTCGGCCTATCCGCCAACCATCAGTTTGACGACTTCGTCATGGTTGGTCTCCGAGATCTTGCGCTCGCCAGCCTGGATGCCGCGGCGCAGCACGACGATGCGGTCGGAAACGGCGAAAATATCCTGCAGATTGTGCGAGATGAAGATCACCCCCCGGCCTTGCGCCTTGAGCTGGTGGATGAGCGAGATGACCTTGCGCTGCTCCGGCACGCCGAGGGCCGCGGTCGGTTCGTCCATGATCAGGATCTGCGCATCCCAATAGACGGCCCGGCCGATGGCAACGGCCTGCCGTTGACCGCCGGAGAAATTGCTGACCGGGGCGTCGAGCCGGCTGACATGGAAGTCCAGCCGTCCCATCGTCTGCTTGGCGGCGACGGCCATCGCCTTGCGGTCGAGCACCGGCAAGAAACCGAAAGCCTTGCGCATGGGTTCACGGCCGAGGAAGATATTGGCGCCGATGGACAAATTGTCGGCGAGAGCGAGATCCTGGTAAATGGTCTCGATGCCTTTTTCGCGCGCCTCCTGCGGCGTCGCGAAGGTGACCGGCTGCCCCCTCAGCAGAATTTCGCCGCCGGTCGGCTGAAAGACGCCCGATATCGCCTTGATCAGCGTCGTCTTGCCGGCGCCGTTGTCGCCGGCCAGCGCCACCACTTCGCCCGGCCGCACGGCCATGGAGAAATCGTTCAGCGCCTGCACCGCACCGAAATGCTTGGAAAGGTGCCGGACTTCGAGAAGGGGGGTGGTTGGTTCGGAACTATTCATCCTGGCGAGCTCCACTGAACCGGCGCTGCGCCTGGTCGATAAGGACGGAGATGATGATGACGAGGCCGACCGCGATGAACTGCCAGAACGGCTCGACATTGACGAAAACCAGCCCGTATTGAATGACCGCGATGACCAAGGCGCCGGCGACCGTCCCGAAGATGGTGCCTGAGCCACCGAACAGGCTGGCGCCGCCGATCACCACGGCTGCCACGCTGTCCAGCAGCAAGGGCTCGCCGGCCTGGGCGGCGCCCGCGGTGAAGCGCGCTGCATAGAGCGCGCCCCCGAGGCCGGCGCACATCGCCGAAAGCACGTAGAGGCGCAGGATGTGGCCCCTGATGTCGATGCCGGCGCGGCGCGCCGCCTGCACATTGGCGCCGATGGCGTAGTTATGCTGGCCGAACCGGGTCTGGCTCAGGATGTAGTGCATCACCACGACAAAGACGGCGGCAATGATGACGAGATAAGGCACACCGTAGAACCTGCCGTTGCCAAGCAGCGCGAACCAGGAATTCTGGACCGGCACAGTCGTGCCCCCGGCCAGCAGGAAGGCAGCGCCGCGCGCCACGCCAAACATGCCAAGCGTGCCGATGAAGGGTGGAATTCTGAGGCGCGAGATCAGCAAGCCATTGATGACGCCAGGCACGCCGGCGACGATCACGGCCGCCAGAATGCCCAGCAGCATGGCCAGGGGCACCGGCATGGCGACGCCAGCCATATTGGTGGCATGGGCGGCGACGACGGCCGCGAGACCCATGATGAAGCCCAGCGAGAGGTCGATGCCTCCCGAAATGATGACGAAGGTCTGCCCGGTCGCCAGCAGCAACGGCGCCACGGCGAATATCGCAATGGACTGCACGTTGAACGGGTTGAGCACGAAGGTCGCGCCAAAGGAGAGCCTCGACCAGACCTCGAAACAGATGATCAGGCCCGCAAGGAACAGCCAGGCGCGCCCTTCGGCGATGCGTGCGAGCCAGCTCCTGGCCGGATCACCGTGATCCGCCTGAGGAGCGACATGCGTTTCGGTTGGTGATGTTGAAGTCATGGATGGTTCCGATCCGCAGAGCGGCCTCCGACAAACTGGGTCAAAGCGACCCGGCGCAGGTCTCCTTCCGGCAAGCCGGAAGGAGACTGGCTGGACTTATTCGGAATAGAGGTATTTCGAGATGTTTGGGTCGGCGATGTTGGCCTTGTCCATGATCGTGAAGCCGGTGCCGATCGCAACCGGGATCGACTGGCCGGTCAGATGGGCATAGGCCGACACGACGCCGAAATAGCCGATTTCCGCGGGATGCTGGGCAATCGCGACGTCGACAAGGCCAGAGTTGATGTTGTCGGCAATGCTGGTCGGCGCGTCGAACGCCACGACCTTGACGGTGCCGGTCTGCCCGGCCTGCTGGACGCCATTCGCCGCGCCAAGCGCAGAGAACAGGTTTGCGCCGAATACCCCGACGAGATCGGGATTGCGCGCGAACACAGCCTGGAGTTGCGAGGCGGCCTTGTTGGCGTCATTGTCGTTGAACTGGGTCTCGAGAACGGTGATGCCGGGATGGTTGGCCGCCATCTCCTTCTTGAAGCCCTCTTCACGCTGGTCGGTGGTCGAAATGCCGGGCTTGACGTTCGAAACGTAGACCTTGCCCTTGTCGCCTATGGCCTTGGCCAATGCCCGCGCGGCGATCTCGCCGCCCAGAATGTTGTCGGAGGCAATATAGGACAGTGGGAAATCCGCCTCGCCTGCGCCGGTCTGGTAGACGCCGCTGCCGATGAAGGTGTCGACGGTAATCACCGGAATGGCGGCGTCATGGGCCTTGCGCAGGGGTTCGACCAATTGAACCTTGTCGGTCGGCGCGATCAGGATGGCGTCCGGCTTCTTGGCGATGACCGCGTCAAGCACGGGGACTTGCGTTACCGGATTGAAATCCGGGGCGCCCTGGAAAACCAGGGTCACACCAAGGGCATCGGCTGCCGCTTGGGCTCCCTTGCGCATGGTGATGTAAAAGCCGTCGGTGGTAAGACCCGGAATGAGCGCAATGGTGTATTTTTTGTCCTGCGCCAATGCGGGCGTGACCAGCGCCGCTGCGCAGATGGCGAGAGCCGCCAGAGCGGCAACAATCTTCTTCATAACATCCTCCTCCTAATGTTGGCAGATTTTGCCGTTGCGAGTCGTCCCGGCTCTGTGAAGTGCTGGCGGCGAGAAGCGGATTTCGCCTGCTTGCTGTTATGGGGCAGCCTCCTCCCAAGCGCCCCAGTCATTAAATCGACCGTCGAAACCGACCAGCCTGATGCGCAGTCCCGTTACGAGCCTCCGCAAGGTGCAGGAAACTGCGCCGCTCGGCGCGCATGCTTGCCTAGCCGCAATGTTGTAACACTTTGCTGAAAGAAATTGCAACCGCACATTTCCGGGATCGAAACGCTTTCAAACCGGACACCATCTGTCTGCTCCGCAGAGCCCCTCCCGCAGACTATTGCCCCAACGCCTTGACGACACAACTGATGATTTCGCGGCGATGATTCGCGGCTGCGGGTTTGGTGTCGATCGGTCTGGAATCGATCAGCTGTGCCGATGTCACGTATCGGCGTGCCCGGCATTATCGGGGCAAGAGAGCCTCGAGAATAGCCTGGGCCGTCTTCGTGTCCGTCACCAGAGCATTGATAAGCCTGGCGCGGGCGGCACCTATGATCGCCTTCGCCTTCTCCGGCGAGGCGGCAACGCCGATCACCAGCGGGACGGCTCGAAGCTGGGCCGGCGACATTGCGATCATCCGGCCCTCCCCCTCCCACGGGATGAGTGTGCCTTCGGCGTCGAAGTAGTGGCGGATGACGTCTCCCGCCGCATGAAACAGGACCTGTTCGCTCAGCGTGGCCGCGCTCGCTTCGGGCGGATTGATGGCATGGGGCAGGCCGATGCCGACAATCGCAACGTCGGTCCGGTCCCAAAGCGCGACGCTGTCGCGGATGGCCGCATCGCCGAGGAAGACCTCACGCAATTCGGACGACGGCAGATAGGGCGCATGGATGAAATGCGGCGTCCCGCCCAGCTCTTCTGCGGCCAGCCGCACAAACTCGTTGATCTGAAAATGTGCCGCCTGCTGCTGCATGCCGCCGGTGGCAGCGACGGTAAGAACGCCGGGAATGCGCGGCAGGCCTGCCTGGATCACCTGGCGAATGGCTCGCCCCCAGCCGATGGCGACGACCGAGCCGGCCGTCAGTCCCGCTTGCTTGAGCAAGGCGCCGAGCGGCGCAGCGAGCGCCGCCAGCGCACCGGCTGACGGCGTTTCGATGACCGCCGCGTCACGCAGCCCGAGTGCCTCGACCAGTTGCGTGGTGATGCCTTCGGGGGTTGCAAGATCGAGAACCTCGATCCGCACGATGCCCTCCGCTCTCGCCCGCTGCAGGAGGCGCGATATGGTCGCGGTGGAGACGCCAAGCCGCCGCGCGATATCGACCTGCGACATGTCCGCCTCATAGTGCAGTTTGGCGACCGTATGCAGCATCGTCCGCGATGCGGCTGCATCTTGTGCGGGAGGTGCAGACAGCTTGCAATTCCTTTCAGCAATGTGTTACAGACCCATCGACCGATGGGAGTTATCGCGCAAATCCGGCTGACTCGCAACGTAGGCTGGTTTCCACGGCAGATTGCGGCCAAGGCCGAATTTCTCGGTCCGATAGCACAGCAAAGCGGCAAAACCTCCTGTCGGGAGGCAGGTAAAACTGAACCTTTCTTGTTTCCACTGATCTGCGCCCCGGTGAATGGGCGCCAACATCGGATAGAAGACCCATGACAAAGATGACGACCGCAGAGTTGCGCGGCTACCAGCAGATATGCGGCAAGGACGGGGCGATGATGGCCATCGCCTGTGACCAGCGCGGCGGCATGCGAAGCTTGCTTGCGTCGGACCCTGAAGAACAGGCCAAGATCACCAACGACATGCTGGGCGACACCAAGTCGGACATCACGCGATACCTCGCCAGCCAGGCATCCTGCGTGCTGCTCGACCCGCTCTGCGCGGTGCCGCGGGTTGTCGATGACGGGGTGCTGAGCCGCGATACGGCTCTGCTCATCGGCCTCGACGCTTCGGGCTTCGACGTCTCGCCTGCCGGCTACCGCCTTTCGCGTCTCGTTCCCGGCATCGGCGCGCGCCGCGTGCGCGAGCTCGGCGGCACCGGCGGCAAGATCATGGTCTATCTCAGGCCCGACAGGCCTGAGGCGAACGAGCATAATGTCGCCATTCTGCGCCAATGCATCGCCGATTTCGCGCAAGAGGACCTCCTGCTCGTCGTCGAGTTCCTGACCTATCAGCTCGAAGCGGAAAGCCTTGAAGAGTATACGGCCAAGATCCCCTGGCTCGTCGAAGAGGGCACCCGTATTTCGCTGGAATGCGGGGCAAAGGTGCTCAAGCTTCCTTATCCCGGAACGCCGGAAGCCTGCGCCAGGATCAGCAGCATGGCTGGCGAGGTGCCCTGGGCGGTCCTCTCCGCCGGCGTCAACCACGCAACCTTTTTGGGCCAGGTCGAGATCGCGATGAGGAACGGCGCGTCAGGCGTCATCGCCGGCCGGTCGCTGTGGAAGGACTGCATCTCGCTCGACCGTGACATTCAGCGTGAAAGGCTCAGGACTATCGCGGTGTCGAGATTGCGCGAGCTTCAGGCGGTGATCGGAAATTACCGGCAGAAAGCCGCTTAGCTCGATGACCCAGAACCGAAGGTCCGCGATGCAAAATCGTAGTCGATCTTCGAAAAGAATCAAATAAAAGTACTATAGCGTCCTGTGCGCACCAGGATGCGCGGCGCTGTAGTTATCCGACGTTCACACCAGGCACGCACGGGACGTCATGCCTCTGACCATGATCCCGAAAAGTGGGGACCGGTTTTCGGAGAAGATCATGGTCAAACAAAGAGATAGAGCCCCATTTCGATTTAGTCGAAATGGAACAGGCTCTGGTTCGATGGCCATAGGAATCGATATCGGCGGCACCAATCTGCGCGCCGCCCGTGTTTCCGGCACGGGCGAAATCCTCGAGCGCATTTCCGAGAAAAGCGCGCCGGACCCCGAGCTCGTGCTCTCCCGGATCGCCGAAATGGTGCGCCGGCTCGATTGTCCCGAAGTTGCGGCCGTCGGCATCGGCGTCCCCGGCCGCGTCGATGCGCGGCTTGGCGCGGTCTTGTCAGGGGGCTATGTCAACCTCGCCTCGGTCTCCCCTGCGCAACGACTGGAAAGCCTGGCGGGCAAGCCCGTGGTGATCGACAATGACTGCAACATGGCACTGGTGGCGGAAATGGCCCTCGGCGCTGCCAGAGGCCATGAAAGCATCGTCATGTTCACGATCGGGACCGGCATTGGCGGTGCCGTGGTCCAGGACCGGCGGATCGTCCGCGGAAAAGGGACGGCGGGGCAGCTCGGCCATATCACCGTCGACATATCAGGCGAAGCGTGCGTCTGCGGCCGGCGCGGCTGCGTTGAAACCACAAGCTCAGGTACCGCACTTGGCCGGCACATCGCGCGGGCAGGCCTCGGTCCGGACATTTCGGTCGATCAGCTTTTTGCCCGGGATGCGAGCGGCGATCCCTTGGCGCGCGGTATACTGGAAGCCTGGGCCGGGCCGCTGCGTGCGGCAATCGACACGACCGTGGCCATGTTCGACCCCGACCTGGTGCTGCTCGGCGGCGGACTTGGCCTGGCGGCCCATCGGGCGCTTGCCAAGGCTCCTGCCCTGGCGCCCTGGTACCAATGCCCGGTGGAAGCGGCGCAACTGGGCGACGACGCCGGGGTCATCGGCGCCGGTCTGCAAGCGCTCGCCGCGCAAGCGGCAGTTGCACAATCAGAGGTTGCACAAGCCTCGCCAGTTTCCTTGCCGACCGCTCGGCTCGATCGCACCAGGCGCGCCGTGCCCGGCCGGCGCGCCGTGCTCGTCAACGGCATCCCCGCCAGCGGCAAAAGCACGGTCTCGCGCGGCATCGCCGCGCACATGGGCTGGCCATTGCTGGCGCTCGATACGATCAAGAACCCGTTCCTCGAAGTGCTCGGCGGCGGCGATCGCGAATTCAACCGCATACTCGGCCGCGCCAGTTACCAAGCCATCTGGTCGGTCGTCGGCGAGGCCCCGGCGGGCGCCATATTTGTCGTCGACGCCTGGTTCGGTTTCCAGCCGCGCCAGGTGCTCGAGGATCACCTGCGCAGGGCCGGCGTCGAGCAAACCGCCGAGATCTGGTGCCATGCGCCCGGCGAGGTTCTGGCCGAGCGCTATCGCGCAAGGCTCGACCAGCGTCCCGCCGGCCATCCCGGCGCGGCCTACATCCCCGAACTGATCGAACTGGCCAAGCGCGCAGAGCCGCTGCGGCGCGGACCGCTGCTTGACGTCGACACGACCAGACCGATCGCTTTCGACGCTATCACGCAATGGCTGCAGGCGACGATTGCGGCTGACAGGTAGGCAGCGCAGCCCCCAAGCACGTCGCGTTTGAACGGATGCATGCGACGCGCCTTAAGTTATTCTCGAGCGTCAGGATGCTGCCGATCCATGTTCTCGATCACCGCACAAATGAGGAGGATTCATACAAAGGCCTCGCAGAAGGCTGATACAAGCTGAGTAGTTAACCCGTCCTTCAGTGGGCTTGCATAAGCTTACGTTGCGAATCGGCATGGGAAGCGAACCGACTGGTCTATGGCCCTAAAGAAAGAAAACGCGCTGGAGGCCAGAATCCTCGGAGATCAGCTTGCTGATCTGAAGGCCGGTCTCTTCGTATCGATGCCGATAAGCACTATGCTATCAGGCCTGATTTTGACGGTGCAGGCCTTTTCTGGCGGGGGCTTTGCCGCCGCAATCTGGTTCCTGGTTATCAATGCCATAAATGCCGCCCGCCTCGGACTCGCCCGTTATCAGCTAAACGAGACGGGGGATCAGGACGATTTAACAGGGATTTCGCAGCGGCTTCGCTGGTTTGGCATCCTTTCTCTTCTGTCAGGGTTTGCCTGGTCCTTTCTTGCCGTCCTTACCGTTGGCTACACAACGCCGCAAGCGCCGTTGCATCTGATTATTCTGGCGGGCATCTCAGCTGGTGCGGTTACATACGGCAGTTCATATGCCGCGGCCGCGATCAACTTCATCACGCCGCCGCTTGTGATCGCGATGGCTTGCTTGCTGGCGAAAGGCAACTTTGAAGATTACATTCTGGCCTTTGCCGTTCTGCTCTTCGTGGGCGGCTTGGTTCGAGGCTCGTTTGTAGGGCAAGCCCGCTTCCGCGAAGCAAGCCGTCTGAGACATGAGGCGGAGCGGCTTGCGGCGGAAATGGAGCGCAATTCCAGGGAGGACCACCTGACGGCCCTTCTCAACAGACGGGGCCTCGAACACGCGATCAATCAGTTCGAGAATACGGACGGCCCGTTCGTTGCAATGCTGATTGATCTGGACGGCTTCAAATCTGTCAACGATACCTACGGTCACAGGACCGGTGATGAACTGCTCGTCATGATCGCCCGCCGCATAGAGCAGGCAGCGCCGGCAGGCTCAACGCTCGCCCGTATCGGCGGCGATGAGTTCGTGCTGTTTTTTCCCTCACTCAGGAGTTCGCTTTCTCCCAGTACCCTCGCATCCAATATCATAGCCAAAGTCGCCAGCCCCTATCGTGAGGTCGCGTCCGTCCGGATCGGTGCATCGATCGGAATATACCTGGCTGAAAGGCCGGGGCTGACGGAAATGTTGCTGCGGGCGGATGTCGCCCTCTACACGGCCAAGCGTCGTGGCAGGAACGAATTTCGCCTGTTCGATGCCGAACTCGACAGGGAATTGCAACGTCGCCAGTCCATCGAACGCGACCTTCATTCGGCGATAGAGGCGAGAAGGGTGGCACCTTGGTTCCAGCCCATCGTGAGACTCGACACCGAAGCCGTGATCGGTTTTGAAGCCCTGCTGAGGTGGTCCCATCCGATCCATGGTTCCATCTCTCCACCCGAAATCATGACAGCCGCACGCGAAACCGGAATGCTTCAACTGTTAACGCAAACGGTATTCTCCGACTGTTGTGCTCTTATCGACGGCTTGGTGAAAGCTGACCGTCGAGACGTTCGTGTGGCAATGAATGTTTCGCCGCGCGAATTGGAAGCCGGCGATATCGACGACATGGTTCTGAATGGTCTGACGGCAAAAGACCTCCCGACAACGATGTTCGAAATCGAGATTACCGAAGAATCTCCAGTGGATCCGGAAAGACTGGATGAAAAGCTCGGACGGCTTTCACATGCCGGCATTTCCATCGCGCTCGATGACTTCGGCACCGGCTTTTCCACGTTGGCGTCGCTCAAGGACAGCCGGATACGCAAGGTGAAAATAGATCAAGGCTTCATCCGCGGCTTGGCCAAGTCTCGGGAGGACCGGCTGCTTGTCAAAACGGTGATCGATCTTGGTCGGGCGCTCGGGATCGATGTCATGGCCGAGGGCGTCGAAACAGAGGCGGACCGGCAAATTCTGTACAAGCTTGGCTGCAGAACGGCTCAGGGCTTCCTATTCTCCAAGGCGGTGCCGCTAAGCCAGGCGCTTGAGGTGACACTAAAAGAGCACGCCACGGAGTTGTGAGGGCCATCAATGAAACCGCTGCGTGATCTCTGATCATGGTGGTCAGGGGCGAGCGGTGCGCTGGCTGTGCTGTCGCTCGCCGAACACGGCCTTGGTGATCGTGGCGTGCACGCCGAAATTTCCGTCGGCGACTTGCGTAATGCCGAAGTCGGCGGCAAGCGACATGATGCTCAACACCTCGTCCTCCGTGAGATCGTATGTCTGCATGATGAATCGGCGCGTCTGGCGGAAGGCGTTGCGCAGCGCCAACTCGATGGTGGATGTCTTGTAGACGTCCGACTGCGCGTTGCTGCCGAGGTCCCTGAGGTAGTTGGGATGGCTAAAACTCTGTATCACCCAGCTGTGCTCGGTTTCGATGAGCGGCGAGTTGAGACCGCGCAGGAAAGCCGGGCACCCTTCGCCCGCCTTATGCAACTTGATGATGATGTCGCCGGTCAGCGAACACTCAAGACCCGTGCCATTGATCTCGCCGTCCGCCTGCGCGAAATGTCCATCGCCGAGCGAGAGCAGTGCGCCCTGAACCGCAACGGGCAAATAAAGCTTCGCGCCGGCTCCGATCCTCCAATTGTCGATATTGCCGCCGAAATAGCCCGGCGGGATGGAATCGACCAGGTCGGCCTCGCGCGGAGCCACCGCGATGCACCCGAAATGTAGGCGCGCCGGTATGCGCACGCCGCTACCACTCAAGTCGCGATGCGAAACCTTGCTGTGGTCGACGGGTATGCCAGGATAGTCGATCGTCGCGTGGACAACGCCGAAGGGGTCGGTCTGCGGCTGCCATTCGTAGCTGTACAGCGGCCGCGCTGCGGCCGGGCACCGCATGTCGATCTCGAAGATAGCCACCGTTTCGCGTTTGGCATCCCGGTCCAGAAGGTCGTGATACTGATACCCCCACCACGCCGATACATTCGATGCGAAGGCCTTGCCGGGAAAGGCAGCGCTCGGCCGTGGCCGAATTTCGACGAACTCGATCTCGAGCACGTCGCCGGGCTCGGCGCCGCGCACATAGATCGGGCCAGTCATGATGTGAACGCCGAACCCCTCGCCAGCGCCGCGCCCGAAGATGGAAGCGTTTGCCGGACCGGCCCCGCGACGGTCGACGCGCTTGTATTCGGGTGACCAATCGAACACGCTTTCAGCCCCGCTGTCACCCGCCACCATCCGCTGCCAGTCGTCGCCCGCGTGCTGAGTGAGTGTCTCAACGGTGACTGAGTCGCCCGAATCGACGCGCAACACCGGCGGCAGCGAGCGGCTGAAAAAGCCCCAATGCACGGTCTCCGCTGTTGCTGGCAAATGCCAATGGTCCCTGCGTTCGCGCGCTCTTGCCGTTGGCGGGCGATCCATAGCGGCCTGCAGCATCGGGGCCGGCCGCGCCGCCGCCGACTTGCGGCCGTCCGGTTTGCCGCGCAGCGGATAAGCCTCCTCCGTCTGCGACCTGGCGCGCCTCACCTGCCTGGGACTCATTCCAAACGTCGCGCCGAAAGTGCGGCTGAAATGCGATTGATCGCGAAAGCCCCAGCGCTGTCCGATCGCGGCCACGCTTTCATGTGCATGGTTGGGATCCGCCAGGTCGATGCGGCAATGTTCGAGGCGCTGCTGGCGCACATATTCGGAGAAGCTTTCGCCGCGCCCCTCGAACAGTTTTTGCGCGTAGCGTACGGAAAGCCCTTCCAGTCTCGCGATCAGGGCCAAGGCAAGATCCGGGTCCGACAGCCGGGCGTCAATCGTCGCCGCGACGCGCCTGAAATGCGCCGTTTGCACCCCGGTCAGGCTGCCAGCGGGCTCACGTACCTCGCCAAGCAGGGCGCTTGCCACGAGTTCCGTCAAAGCCACTTCGGCGGCGGTCAGATCGGCCGCACCGGAAGTCTCGAGATTGGAGCCCAGCGTTCGCAATCCGGATTTCGCAACCGCAGCGACGACGGTGCTGCCTAGCACCTTCGGCAAGCGGATGCCGCTGCGGCCCAGCCGTGCTTCCAGCGGACCGGCGGCCGCCTGAAGTATGAACGCGCGGAAGTCACTGCGAAAGGTCATAGACCAGTCGTCGGCCGTGCCGAGCACCATCATGTCGCCGTCAGCGAGATCGAACGCCTGGTGCGGGGCGACAAGACGCCCGCGCCCAGCAACGATAAGAGCGAATAGAATCCCGTGGTCCCGGCGCATCGGCACGATGCGCTGGGGTGTACCAGAGACGTCGGCGAGGCGCGTGGTGGCGTTCGCTGCCCGCAGGTGCATGGTGCCTCTCGGGATCGGCTGGTCGTCGACAGACGCGGAAAGCGAAAGCTCCTCAAACCAGTCGAGCCACGCCTTGTCGCGGTGTTCGAGGGGCAGATGGTCGATCGATCGCAGAGCCGCAACCATAAGAGAAGAGGGTCCTTGTTGCATACTGCAGCGGCCTTTCCGGGGCGCGTTACGTCCATCAGGCGACCCGCCCGCCGAGATTCACTTTAGCGCGACGCCAGCGACAGTATTTGTGCGCATGCGAACAATCTCTTGACTTTACCCTGTCACCAGGCGGAGCTCAAGCTCGCCGGTCTTGCCGGCGTGAGCGTAAGCCATTGAATTGACCCGTATTTATTTAGGCAACAGCGCGATGCATTGATTTCGCGGCCGGCTGGCTGGATTGCCGATGGCGCGCGTGATGCATAAAATCGCGCACATTCCTTCCAACAAAAACAAGGGGACTGTTCATGTGCAAAGGCGATGATATCAGCTGTCCGCATTTCGAGCTTCACTACAACAAGTTGAAGCAAGATCTAAATGCCGAGCGACGCGGCTTTCTGAAGGGGGGCCTGTTCGCGGCCAGCGGTCTGGCCACGCTGGGCGCCGGTGGCATCTCGCTGGTCACACCCGCACTT
This sequence comes from Mesorhizobium sp. WSM4816, assembly GCF_055811535.1. Lineage (NCBI taxonomy): Bacteria > Pseudomonadati > Pseudomonadota > Alphaproteobacteria > Hyphomicrobiales > Phyllobacteriaceae > Mesorhizobium > Mesorhizobium sp. WSM4816. The sequence goes on from NZ_JBVVQR010000022.1 coordinate 13,090, forward strand.
GCGCAGGCCACGTCATCGAAGCTGCCTGCACAACGCGGCTATCATTATTTGCCGGCCAACGCCGAGACCGTGCATTGGGGCTACTTCAGCAAATCACTGAAGCCGCGCATCGAGGTCAATTCCGGCGACATCGTCACGATCGAGTCGCTCACCCACCATGCGGGCGATGACCTGGAGCGCATGGTTGACGGCGACGAGGGTGCAGAGAGCGTCTATCTCTGGACGAAAGAGAAGAAGGGCGTCGACCGCCGCGGTGCCGGCCCTACCGACCCGGCCAAGTACAAGAAAGGTTCTGGTGAGGGGCAGGGCGTGCACATCATGACCGGCCCGGTCTATGTCCGCAACGCGGAGCCGGGCGACATATTAGAGGTGCGGATTCTCGATTGCGGGCCGCGTCCCTCTGGCAATCCCAAGTTCAGCGGCAAATCATATGGCTCCAATGCGGCGGCCAATTGGGGCTTCCACTACAATGACCTGCTCGGCGGCACCAAGCGCGAGGTCGTCACCATCTACGAGGTCGACGTTGCCGGCGGCAAAAGCTGGGCCGAAGCGGTCTACAATTTCCAATGGGTGCCGCAGACCGATCCGTTCGGCGTCAGGCATGACACGATCGACTATCCCGGGGTTCCGGTCGACCACAGCCTGACCAAACGAAACTACGATGTGCTGAAGGGCGTGAGACTGCCCATTCGCCCGCATTTTGGCACGATCGGACTGGCACCGAAAGAAGCGGACGTGGTAGACACCATCCCGCCGAGCTACACCGGCGGCAACATCGATAACTGGCGCATCGGCAAGGGCGCCACGATGTATTATCCGGTCTCCGTCGACGGCGCGCTGCTCTCGGTCGGTGATCCCCATGCCAGCCAAGGCGACAGTGAATTATGCGGGACGGCGATCGAATGCTCGCTCACCGGCACATTCCAACTCATCTTGCACAAGAAAGCGGACCTAGCCGGCACGCCACTCGAGGAGCTCAACTACCCCATGCTCGAGACGCAAACGGACTGGCTGGTGCATGGGTTTTCCTACGCCAACTATCTTGAGGAACTGGGACCGACCGCTCAGAGCGACATCTATTCGAAGTCGTCTGTCGACAGGGCGCTGCGCGATGCGTTCCGGAAGATGCGCCACTTCCTCATGACAACCAAAGGACTGACAGAGGACGAGGCAATTTCCCTGATGTCGATCGGAGTAGACTTCGGCATCACCCAGGTCGTCGATGGAAACTGGGGGGTGCATGCGGTGGTGAAGAAGGACATCTTCGCCGCACGTGTCGCCTGAGATGGTGGGTAACTAAATCTCGCATCACATCGCCGTTACTCGGAAGCTCGACAAAGGCTAAAGCGCGTCGTGTTTGAAGGAATTCATGCGACGCGCTTTACGCTGCGCACCATCGGGTCAGGCCCGAGGGCATGCTTTTGCGCAACATGCACCGACCGGTCCCTCCGTAAGAACGGACATCTGTAGCCAAGAGAAGCGGCCAAAGGCGACCGTGCACCAATGGTACCGTTGGCTGGGATCGAACCAGCGACCTCCGGATCCACAATCCGGCGCTCTAACCATCTGAGCTACAACGGCACGTTCGCCTGAGCGGGATGGAACGTTCATCCTCCGAGACCCGCTCTGTCGTTCGGCGATGCGTCCATACGGGCTATCGGAGTTTAATTCAAGGCTTTTGGCCGCGCATGACCCGGAAAATCAGAATCGATTTCGCTGGGGATCATGCGCAAAATCCCAGGGTTCCGCAGCGTGCTTTGCGCGTCCAGGAAGGCGCCCGGCGCTGTAGGCAAAGGGTGCTCCGGCACCGACATCATCTTCGCCGGGCAAAGAAAAAGGCCGGCGGGAGGAGGTGCCGGCCTTTTCCTGTTCCGAGCCAGCGGGAGGAGGTGCTGGCTGGTCATCCCGGAGAGCAGAGGGAGGAGGTTCCACCCGCCGGGTATTCGCTTAGACCACTATATCTCACATAATCCTGTTCGAAGAAATGCGACCTTTTGTTGCATCTTCGAATTATGCGCAAATATTAGGCGATCTTAACTTCCTTCATCGCCTTCTCGAAGGCGGTCTTGATCGGCTTGGAGACGTCCTCGGCCGCCTTGGAGGCGACGGTCTGGAAATCCTTTGCCTGCTCGACAGTCATCTCGACCTGCTTGCGCAGGAATGCGGTCTGCAGTTCGACGACTTCCGACAGCGACTTGGCGCCGATCAGAGCTTCGAAATGCGACAAGCCGGCTTCGGTATTGGCGCGCAGAGCGGCAATGGTCTTGAGCGACAGGTCGTTGGAAACGGTCTTGGCGGTCTCAAAGGTGGACTCAAGAGCCTTCTGGGTGTCTTCGGCGCCGGTCTTCAGCTTGGCATAGGCCTCTTTCGACTGCTCGACGCCCTTTTCGGCGAAAGCACGGATCTGGTCGGTGGCCTTGGAAGCGTCGAAGCTCGGGAATTCAACGTTCTCGATAGTATCAGCGGTCTTGGTCCTGGACAATTTTCCATCCTTTGCAGTGGTAGCGGCTTCGATAGGAAAGCCGTCTCGTTCATGTATGATGGCAATATAAAGGCAAATCTTGTGCATTGCAATATCTTTGTTGCAGCGCACCATAAATTTTCTCTCCCAGCGTTAACCACGCGCCCAGAGATTCCGGCGGTTGCACGCTATGGCTTGTGGACCTTCGCACCGTCGGCTTTTATTAACAAAGCGTTAACTGCAAACTGCCCGCTTCGTAAGGGTTCCCAAAGCGCATGCCGTCTGAAAACTACTCCTTCCTCGACGTCGCCGTGCTCGACGCGGTCCGCCAGCGCTTTGCCGCCGGCGACGCGATCGCCCTTTTGTCGGCAGACCTCGAACAGGTGACCTGGGCCAACGGACCAGGGGCAGCGGTGTTCGGCTACCCCGACATCGAGGCGATCATCGGCGCATCGGCCGGCTTGCCGCCGATCGCCAGGCGCCAGATCATGGCGACAAGCGGTTTTCCACAGATCGGCCGCGACCGCGCCATCACGGTGCGGCTGGCAACCGGGCTGACCAGCCGCGCGGTTGGCTTTCTGGCCAGCGCGGTGACAATGCCTGACGGCGAAAACGCCATCATGCTGGCGGTGCCGGCGACGCAGACCGGCTCGCGCAGCGCCGCCGAGCTTGCCGCTCGGGCCATCAGCGGCTTTACCGAAGACGGTCATTTTATCGCCTTCCTCGATGCCAACGGCAACATAGAGGCCGCTTCCGATGGTTTTTCGGCACTCGGCATCCTGCCCGAAACGCTGGCAGCGCTTGTCGCCGATGTTGCGAACGAGAGCGGTCGCATCGTCAAACGCCTCGTTCCTGGCGGCACCGCTTCCTACCCGGCCGGCCTCGCCCGGCTGACGGATGAGCGGCACCTGCTGGTGGTGATCGACGAGAACCAGCTGGACTTCGAAGCAGCCCCCGCTGGCGAGCCCAGCGCGGGAGCGGCGGCCGATGCCGCAGTCCAGCCAAAAGCACAACAGGACAACCCGCCGGCAACAGTCGCGAAAACGGCTGCGGCAGCGCAGACAGTTGCGGCAGCCGACGAAAACACTTCGCTGTCGGCGGACCATGATGTTCCCGATTCCAGTGGGCCCGATTCCACTGGGCTCGATTCGACCGGATCTCATTCAACTGCGCCTGATTCAACCGAGCAGGGTCCGGAAGCGGCCGGCGGGATACCTCCACAGCATGACCATTGGTATTTCAGCGCCAGCGAGGAGGAGGCGCAAAAGCCGGGACCGGATGCATCCGGTCCTGTCGAGGCGGATGCTTCGGCGGAAAGCTTCGCACAAAATGCCGTCAGGGCCGCCTCCCCGGTCAAAAATGCCATCCTCTCGATCGACCGCGCGGCGGCGCCCCTGCGTTTCGTCTGGCGCACCGACGCCGAGGGCAGGTTCAGTGCGCTGTCGCCGGAATTCGCGGAACTCGTCGGCAAGCCTGCCGCCGATGTGATCGGCCGGCGCTTCAGGGACGTCGCGGCCACCTTCGACCTCGATGCGACCGGCGACATCGCCGGCCTGCTCGACCGACGCGATACCTGGTCCGGCCGCTCGGTGCTGTGGCCGGTTGCCGGCACCGATTTCAAGATACCCGTCGACCTAGCGGCGCTGCCCGTCTACGGCCGCAGCCGTGCCTTCGAGGGCTTTCGCGGTTTCGGCGTTGCCCGCACCGGCGATGCGGTGGTCGATCCGGAAGCGATCGGCATGGCGCTTGTCGCCAATGCCGACGTCCCCGTGGCCGTCGAGCCGGAAGTCGCCAAAACGCCTGACGAAACCGACCCGTTCCAGGGCGAGGTGCCGGCGCTGACCATCGTGCCGCAGCCGGAGCGGCGCTTAGCCGACAAGGTGATCCGGTTGGCGGAGCACAGGCAGCCGGCCAACGACAAAGGCCTGTCGACGCTGGAACGCAGTGCATTCCGTGAGATCGGCGAACGGCTCAAGAAGGACAATCCCCCGACCGAACAGCCCGCTGCCGCAATTGCGGCAGAGCCGGCTGCGGCGGAACCGACCGAAACCGATGTCGAAGACGAGAAGGATGTCGCAAGGCTCGACGGTGAGCAGCCGCAAGCAACCGTGTCCGACATCTCAGGCTCGCTGCTCGACTACGCCGACCGGGACTATGTCGCCGACGATAGCGACGGTGCGCCGGTCTCCGAGCCGGACAAACTGGCGCAGGAGATCGTTGAGCCCACCGACGCCGCCAGTCGATCGATCGCCGAAGACGCCGACAGCATGACGGCCGCCGATTTCCGCGATGCAGAAGACAGCGCGGACTCGGCGCGACCCGATGACGGCGAAACCGGTTCGCCAACCGATGGCATCGGCGATGCCGGCGACGTCGAGCCGGCGACGGTCGAGCGGCCGCGCCTGCCGGTGCCGCCGCTCAAGCTCGAAGGGTTCGTGCCGTCGGCTTTTTCGACCGCGGACGACAACAAGGCTCCGGACATTTCGATCCTCGGCAAGCTGCCGGTGCCGCTGCTGATCCATTCCGGCGACGACCTTCACTATGCGAACGAGGAATTCCTCAGCCTGACCGGCTATGACACGCTCGACCAGCTGGAGGATGCCGGTGGCCTCGACGCGCTGTTTGCCGATCCTTACGACGGCAGCGCCTCCGATGGAACCGACCACGCGCTGCGGTTGAAGACGCGTGACGATCAGGAATTCCCGATCGAGGCCATTTTGCGCTCGGTGCCATGGCGTGGCGGCAAGTCGCTGATGCTGGTCGTGCGCCGTTCCGGCGACGACGAGGCAGCAGGTGCCGCCGACGACCAGACGCAGCCGGACACTTTCGAGCTCAAGGCGCGCATTGCCGAGATGCGCACCATCATCGACACCGCGACCGACGGCGTCGTGCTGATCGGCCGAGACGGAACGATCCGCTCGATCAGCCGACCGGCGGAGGCGCTGTTCGGTTTCGACAGCGACGAGGTGACCGGAAAACCCTTCGTCTCGCTGTTCGCGATCGAAAGCCAGCGCGCCGCGCGAGACTATCTCGACGGATTGTCTGAGCCCGGCGTGGCGAGCGTGCTCAACGACGGCCGCGAGGTGATCGGACGCGAGGCGCAGGGGCGCTTCATTCCGCTGTTCATGACCATCGGCAGGCTGCCCAACGACAGCGGTTTCTGCGCGGTGGTGCGCGACATCACCCAGTGGAAGCGGGCCGAAGAGGATCTGACCCAGGCGCGCGCCGTGGCCGAGCGCGCTTCCTCGCAGAAGACCGACTTCCTCGCCCGTATCAGCCACGAAATCCGCACGCCGCTCAATGCCATCATCGGCTTCTCCGAGCTGATGGTCGACGAGAAATTCGGACCGGTCGCCAATGACCGCTACCGCGACTATCTGCGCGACATCAACCGGTCGGGCAACCATGTGCTCGACCTGGTCAACGATCTGCTCGATATTTCGAAAATCGAGGCCGGCCAGCAGGAGATGGCCTATGAGGCAGTGTCGCTCAACGACACGCTGGCCGAGACGGTGGCGATGATGCAGCCGCAAGCCAACCGCGAACGTGTCATCATCCGCTCCAGCTTCGCCTCCCGGCTGCCGGAAGTGGTGGCCGATCTGCGCAGCGTGCGCCAGATCGCGCTGAACATCCTGTCGAATGCCATCCGCTACACGCAGGCCGGCGGCCAGGTGATCGTATCGACAGCCTACGAGAACTCCGGCGACGTCGTGATGCGCGTGCGCGACACCGGCATCGGCATGAGCCAGTCCGAGATCGAGCAGGCGCTCAAGCCGTTCAAGCAGCTCAACGCGCTTAAGCGCGGGCGCGGTGACGGCACCGGTCTCGGGCTGCCGCTGACCAAGGCCATGGTCGAGGCGAACCGGGCCCGGTTCACCATCAACTCGACACCCGGCGAGGGCACCCTGGTCGAAGTCGCCTTCCCGTCGACCCGCGTGCTGGCGGATTAGGGCAGCGGATCTTCAGTCGTCCGTGTCGCCGCTCTATCTCTTTGTTTAAGCACCGGATTTCCCAAAACCGGTGTCCACTTTGGCTCATGCTCGGCACACAAAAGAAAGGCGTCCAACAGGACGCCTTGAATGATCGATTGCTGTACATCGGGGGCTTGAGCGAATTCAGATCCTCCGGGGATTTAGAGGAACGGGATTTCTCCCTCAAGTTACGCACGACTATCGATGTCGGCCCTTAACAAAACCTTACCGGCACCGCGAATAATTTACCAATGTGTACCACTCATGAAATCTAGGTAAATTCGAGCGAGATATTTCGTTAACCATGCTCGGCTCCGTTTGAACGCGTGACGGATCGCATGTCTTGACCTCGAGAAACTAATCGGCCAGCTGCGGCAGGTCGCGGAACAGCTCGAGCGCTTCGGGATTGGCCAGCGCCTCCTTGTTCTTGACGGCACGGCCATGCACCACGTCGCGCACCGCAAGCTCGGTAATCTTGCCCGATTTGGTGCGTGGAATGTCGGCGACGGCGACGATTTTAGCCGGCACGTGGCGCGGGCTCGCGCCGCTGCGGATTTTCGCCCGGATGCGTTTTTCCAGCTCGGCGTCGAGTTCAACGCCGGCAGCCAGCCGCACGAACAGCAAGACCCGCACATCATTGTCGAAATCCTGGCCGATGCACAGCGCTTCCAGGATTTCCGGCATTTGCTCGACTTGGTTGTAGATTTCCGCCGTGCCGATCCGCACACCGCCCGGGTTGAGCGTCGCGTCGGAACGGCCGTGGATGATCAGGCCGCCATGGGCGGTCCATTCGGCGAAGTCACCGTGGCACCAGACATTGTCGAAGCGCTCGAAATAGGCGGCGTGGTATTTCTTGCCTTCGGGATCGTTCCAGAAGCCGATCGGCATCGCCGGGAACGCCTTGGTGCAGACGAGCTCACCCTTTTCCTGCCTGAGCGGCTGGCCGTCGTCGTCCCAGACATCGACGGCGAGGCCGAGGCCGGGTCCCTGGATCTCTCCGATCCATACCGGTTGGGTCGGTACGCCGAGCACGAAGCAGGAGACGATGTCGGTGCCGCCGGAGATGGAGGCGAGATGCACGTCTTTCTTGATGCCGCCATAGACGAAGCGGAAATCTTCCGGCGACAGTGGCGAGCCGGTGGAGGAGATCGTGCGCACGCTGGAAAGATCGTGCGTGTTGATCGGCCTGAGGCCGGCCTTGCGCACGGAATCGATGAATTTGGCCGAGGTGCCGAAATAGGTCATCTTCTCTGCGTCGGCGAAGTCGAACAGCACGTTGCCGTCAGGGTAGAAGGGCGACCCGTCATAAAGCAGAAGGGTTGCGCCCGACGCCAAGCCGGAGACCAGCCAGTTCCACATCATCCAGCCACAGGTGGTGAAATAAAAGAAGCGGTCGCCGTCGAGCAGGCCGGCGTGGAGCCGTTCTTCCTTTACATGCTGGATCAGCGTTCCGCCGGCCGAATGGACAATGCATTTGGGAATGCCGGTCGTTCCGGAAGAAAACAGGATGTAGAGCGGATGCGCGAACGGCAACCGTTCGAAGGTGACCGACTTGGCAGCGAAGGATGAGACCGCCTCGTCCAGCGCAGTCGCCTTCTCGATGGTCGCCGCCACATCGGTCGACGTGCCGAGATAGTCGACGATCAGGATCTTGCGGACGGTGACGAGCTTTGCCGCAACGGCCGCGATCTTGTCGGCAACCTCGATCGCCTTGCCATTGTACCAGTAACCGTCGGGCGCGATGAAGACGACAGGCTCGATCTGGCCGAACCGGTCCAGAACGCCCTGCTCGCCGAAATCGGGAGAGCAGGACGACCACACGGCGCCGATCGAGGCTGTCGCCAGCATTGCCGCGACCGTCTCCGGCATGTTGGGCATCATGGCAGCGATGCGGTCGCCCTTTTTCACCCCGAGCGACAGGAAAAGCTGCTGCAGCCGCGAGGTCAGCGCATGCAACTCGTTCCAGGAGAGCCGGCGCTCGACCTTGTCCTCGCCGCGAAAGACGATGGCGTCACCGAGCCCGGTTTTTATCAACAGGTTCTCGGCGAAGTTAAGCTTGGCGTCGGGAAAGAAGGCGGCGCCGGGCATCTTCTCGCCATCGACGAGCACGTGCTCGCCCCCACTGATCCCGCCGCTGGCGCCCCCATTGGCGCCCTTGTCGCCGACAATCCCGCAAAAGTCCCAGACCAGGCTCCAGAACGCCTCGCGATCGTCGATCGACCAACGATGAAGATCGCCGTAGGAGGAAAAAAACCTGCCGGTTGCGGCCGCCGCGGCCTGCATGAAGGCGGTCATCGGCGCCGCGTCGATCTGGTCTTTGGTCGGTATCCAGAGCGGTGCGTCGCCAGCCATGATCGTTCCTCCTTAAAGCACGTTACGCTTGAAGAGATTCACGCGACGCGCTTTAGACTTTTGTTATTATCATGTCGTTATCCAAAAACGTTGCGCATTTTGGCGACATGCATTGGCATCGCTTATGCATATCGCAGCGCAGCAGAGCAAGATTTTGTTCGGCCGAGCGACGCGGATATGCGCAAATGCCATCGCTGGGCCATAAAGACTTGAAATGCGTCAGCCCTAAGTCGTAGGTAAACGACTGGGGTTACACCCGTCGGGCGATTTTTTGTCGGAACGGAAGCATACGGGGCGACATGCCATCACCTTTGATCCGGCGCGGAATATGGGCGATCGGCGTTGCCGTGCTGGTCATCGCGCTGGCCGTTGCCGCCCTGCCGCTCGTCGCCTCGACCCGTATCGTGCGCGACCGCATCGCCTGGGAAATGAGTGCGTGGAGCGGTTTCAGGGTCACCATCGACGGCGCGCCACGGATCGAGGTCTGGCCGAATTTCCGTGCCATCTTGGCCGACGTGACGCTTTCGCAATGGACAGAAACCGACGCGCCGCCGGTGATCGAGGCTGAACGGGTCGAGGTCAATCTCTCCGCCATGGCGGCGTTGCGTGGCAATGTGGTGTTCTCGACGGCGCGGCTGATCCGGCCGACGATCAGGGTTCAACGCGCAGCACATGGATTTTTCCTGCCCGCCCTGCCTTCGGGCGGGCGCATCACCCGATCCATCGACATCGCTCGCGCCGTTGTCAGCGCCAATCCAGCCAAGCCGGACCTGGGCAAGCTGCCGACTGATCCGTTCGGCACCGTGGAGTTCAGGAACGGCCGCGTGGTGACCTCGGTCGATGGCAAGGACGCTGAGATACTGAGCAGCCTGAGCGGCCAGGCGAACTGGGCCGCAATGAACAGCAATGCGACGCTGTCGGCGACCGGGATCTGGCGCGGCGAAAGCGTCGCCGTGGATGCCGCGTCGTCAAACCCGCTGGTGCTGTTTGGCGGAGGTGCGGCGCCGATGACGCTCTCCTTCAAGGCGGCCCCTGCCAGTTTTTCGTTCGACGGCGTAGCCAGCATGTCCGAGAATGCCTATTTCGACGGCCAGGCAAAATTTGCCGCACCCTCGCTCAGGCGCGCGCTCGAATGGTCGCGGGCCGGCATCGCGCCGGGCGCAGCAATTGGCTCGGTTTCCGTTTCCAGCAAGCTCACGGCGACCTCCGGCCGCATTAAATTCGAAAACACCGAGATCGCCTTGGACGACAATCCGGGAATGGGTGCGCTGGATTTCTCCTTTGGCGAGGCGCGGCCAGTGATCGCCGGTACGCTCGCCTTCGAGACGCTCGACCTGCGGTCGTTTCTCTCCGCCTTCGCACCCCTGGCGCCCGCGAACGGCGCTGGCCCCGGCGAAATCGACATAAGCGTCGCCGACCGCATCGATCTCGATCTCAGACTGTCGGCAGCGCAGGCCACCGCAGGCGCCATCCAGCTTGCCGACGTCGCCGCCACCGCCCAGGTCAAGAACGGTCTTGCCGTCTTCGATATTTCCGATGCATCGGCCTTTGGCGGCAACATCCAGAGCAGTCTTCGTTTCGACCGCAAGCCGGAAGGCACGCAGGTCGAGATCAGGCTGCTCGCCTCCGACATCGACGGCGGCGCTTTTGGCACCGCAGCCGGAATGACGCGACTGGTGCCGATCGGCACGGGAACCGTTTCGGTCATCCTCAAGGGGCCGGGCAGAACCTGGGATTCCATTTTCGAAAACGCCGACGGCTCGGTTTCGGCGAAATTCGGCCAGGGCGCGTTGAGCCGGTTCAACCTGCCGGCGTTTCTCAAACACAATGAACAGGGCGGGTTCTTCGCGCTCGATGATGTCTCCGACGGAACGCTGCCGATCGACGGGGCCGAACTCAAGGCGAGCATTTCGAACGGTGTGGCGAAGATCGACAAGGCCGAAGCGAATTCGGCGAAGTACAAGATCTGGCTTTCCGGCATCGCCTCCTATGCCGGGCGCGGGCTGGCGCTGTCCGGCGGCATCATTCAGGCGGACCAGCCAGCCACGCAGACAAATAGCCAAGGTCCCAACCAGTCTTCGTTCTTCATCGGCGGAACGTGGAGCACGCCGTTCATTTCGCCGATAAGCCGCGGGGTATCCGGCGAGTAGGCAACAAAGCTGCTGCGGTCGTCGTCAGAAGTGCTTCCTGCCGGCTTTTGCTGCTGCCGCCCCTTTCGTCACCCACGCCGAGCGGCCTGCTCGTCGCGCTGGCGCTGGACCTTGCGCCGCTTGTTGGCGAGCGACGCGATAATGACGCCGACCGCCACAACCGCGATCAGGATGGTGCAGGCGGCGTTGATCTCCGGCGTTACACCGAGACGAACCTGGCTGTAGATCTTCATCGGCAGCGTGGTGGCGCCAGGCCCTGAAGTGAAGCTGGCGATGACCAGATCGTCGAGCGACAGTGTGAACGCCAGCATCCAGCCGGACACGATCGCCGGCATGATGACCGGCAGCGTGATCTGGAAGAAGGTCTTCACCGGCGGCGCGCCAAGATCCATCGCGGCTTCTTCGAGCGAGCGGTCGAACGTGATCAGGCGCGACTGCACGACGACGGCGACGAAGCACATGGTCAGGGTGATGTGGGCAAGCGTGACGGTGACAAAACCGCGGTCGAGACCGACGGCGACGAAGAGCAGCAGCAGCGACAAGCCGGTAATGACTTCCGGCATGACCAGCGGCGCAAAGACCATGCCGGAAAACAGCGTCCGGCCCTTGAAGCGCGTGTAGCGCGTCAAGGTGAGAGCCGCCAGCGTGCCGAGCACGGTCGCCACGGTGGCCGAGATGACGGCGACACGGGCCGTTACCCAGGTGGCGTCCATGAGGCCCTGGTTGTGGAACAGCGAGACGTACCATTTGGTCGAGAAGCCGCCCCAGACAGTGACCAGTTTCGATTCGTTGAAAGAGAAGACGACGAGCAGGACGATCGGCAGGTAAAGAAAGGCAAAGCCGAGCACGATCGAAGTGATGTTGAAGCGGCTCCAGGTCGGGTTCATTTGTCCTGCTCCTGGGCGCGGGCCTGGGCCCGCTGGAAGAGCATGATCGGCACGATCAGCAGCAACAGCAGGATGACGGCGACGGCCGAAGACACCGGCCAGTCACGATTGGCGAAGAACTCGTTCCACAGCGTCTTGCCGATCATCAGCGTCTGTGAGCCGCCGAGCAGGTCGGGAATGACGAACTCGCCGACCGCGGGGATGAACACCAGCAGGCAGCCGGCGATGACGCCGGGCAGCGACAATGGAAAGGTGATCTTCCAGAAGGCGCTGGTCGGTGGGCAGCCGAGATCCTTGGCCGCCTCGATCAGCGAATAGTCCATCTTTTCCAGCGACGAATAGAGCGGCAGCACCATGAACGGCAGGTAGGAATAGACGATGCCGATGAAGATCGCCGTATAGGTGTTGAGGATGATCAGCGGCTGGCTGATTACGCCGGTGGCGAGCAGCAGCTGGTTGAGCAGCCCCTCAGGCTTGAGGATGCCGATCCAGGCGTAGACCCGGATCAGGAACGAGGTCCAGAACGGCAGGATCACCAGCATCAGCAAAGTCGGGCGCAGCATCGCCGGGGCGCGCGCCATGCCGTAGGCGATCGGGTAGCCGACAAGCAATGTCAGCACCGTCGAGATGGCGGCGACGATGACGCTGGTCACATAGGCGTTGACGTAGAGCGCGTCCTGCGTCAGCCATGTGTAGTTGTCGATGCTGAGCTCATTCAGCTGGGCGAAGAAACCGGCAAGGCCGTCGCCGAAGCCGAGCACCGGTGTGTAGGGCGGTATGGCGATCGCGGTCTGCGACAGCGAGATCTTGAAGACGATGACGAACGGAATGAGGAAGAAGAAGACCAGCCAGAGATACGGAATGAGGATGACAAGACGGCCAACGAAGGCCTCTCCCGTTCTGGCCAGGGCGGATTTGCCGGCAGCGGTGGCTCGAGAGCTTGTTGCAGCGGTGACAGCGGCATTCGACATGGCCGCCCCCTATCGCGTCAGCACGACGCCGGCATCCGGCCGGAACGACACCCAGGCACGGTCGTTCCAGCTCAGCGGATCCTCGGTGATGCGGGCCGCGTTCATCGTACTCGCTCGCACCACCTGGCCGTCGTCCAGCCTGACGTGATAGACGGTCATGTCGCCGAGATAGGCGATATCGTAGACCTCGCCCTCGATGGCGTTGACGGCGCCGGCCGGTCTCGTCGACGATATCCTGATCTTCTCCGGCCTGATCGCGAAGGCGACGGCCGCGCCAGTTGCGGCATCGCCGGCATGCTCGGTGCGGATGGTGATGCCGTTGCCGGCATCGATGCTTGCCGCACCCGCCTCGCCATGCGCAATCTTGCCTTCGAACATGTTGACGTTGCCGACAAAGCCGGCGACGAAACGGGAACCCGGCGCCTCGTAGACTTCGGCCGGCGTCGCCACCTGCATCACCTCGCCCTTGTCGATGATGGCGATGCGGTCGGCCATTGTCATCGCCTCTTCCTGGTCGTGGGTGACGACAACGAAGGTGAGGCCGAGTGACTGCTGCAGATCCATCAGCTCGAACTGCGTTTCCTCGCGCAGCTTCTTGTCCAGCGCGCCCAACGGCTCGTCGAGCAGCAGCACCTTCGGCCGCTTGGCGACCGAGCGGGCAAGCGCGACGCGCTGGCGCTGGCCGCCGGACAATTGGTGCGGCTTGCGCTTGGCGAACTGCTCGAGCTTGACCAGCTTCAGCATCTCTCCAACGCGCGCCGCGATCTCGGGCTTCGGCATGCCGTCCTGCTTGAGGCCGAAGGCAATGTTGTTCTCGACCGTCATATGCGGGAACAGCGCATAGGACTGGAACATCATGTTGACCGGCCGCCGGTATGGCGGGATGCCGCGCAGATCCTGGCCGTCGAGCAGGATGCGGCCGGCGGTCGGCTCCTCGAAACCGGCGAGCATCCGCAGAAGCGTCGACTTTCCGCAGCCGGATGCGCCGAGCAGGGCAAAGAACTCGCGCTCGAATATGGTCAGCGACAAATTGTTGACGGCGGTGAAGTCACCGAACTTCTTGGTGACCTTGTCGAACTGGATGTACGGCTTGGTGTTCGGATCGTTCCATGGCGCGAAATCCCTGCGGATGCTGCCAAGCGATTTCATGTCCCACTCCGTCCTGCGTTCTATCCCCAAAAGGACTTGACCCCGGCAGCACCTGCCGGGGTCGTTGATGTCGCTTACTGCCCGGTGACGATCCTGGTCCAGGTGCGGGTGACGACGCGCTGGGTCTTGGAATCGTAGGGGGTGATGGTGAACAGTTTCGCCAGCGTCGCCTCGTCCGGGTAGATCGCCGGATCCTCGAGTATCTCCTTGTCGATGAACTGCTGCGACGCCTTGTTGCCATTGGCGTAGAAGACAAAATTGCTCGCCTTGGCGATGACTTCCGGCTTCATTATGTAGTTCAGGAATTCATGCGCCTCGGCGACATGCGGCGCGTCGGCCGGGATCGCCATCTGGTCGAACCACATTTCGGCGCCTTCCTTCGGCACGGAATAGGCGATCTCAACGCCCTGGTTTGCTTCCGTCGCACGGTCGCGCGCCTGGAACACGTCGCCCGACCAGCCAACGGCCAGGCAGATGTCGCCATTGGCCAGCGCGTTGATATATTCCGACGAGTGGAACTTGCGGATGTAAGGCCTGACCTTCAGCATCACTTCTTCGGCCTTGGCGAAATCGTCCGGCGACGTGGTCTCGGGATCAATGCCCAGATATTTGAAGGCGTTCGGCACGATGTCGCTCGGAGAATCGAGGACATAGACGCCGCAATCCTTCAGCTTGGCCAGCTTTTCCGGGTTGAAGAACACGTCCCAGCTGTCGATCTTGTCGGTGCCGAGCGCTTCCTGCACTTTCTTGACGTTATAGCCGAGGCCGACCGTGCCCCACATGTAGTTGATCGAATATTCGTTGCCGGGATCGTACTTGGTCGTGCGCTCCGAAACGACGTCCCACATGTTGGAAATGTTGGGCAGCTTCGGCTTGTCGAGCTTCTGGAACACCCCTGCCTGGATCTGGCGTGCGAGGAAATTGGCGGTCGGTACGACAACGTCGTAGCCGCTGCCGCCGGCAAGCAGTTTCGTCTCAAGCAGCTCGTTGGAATCGAAGGTGTCGTAGGTGACCTTGATGCCCGTTTCCTTGGTGAAGTCGTCGATGATCGAGCTGTCGATGTAATCCGACCAGTTATAGACGTTGACGACGCGCTCCTGGGCATGAGCGCCGAGGGTGAAAAGCGCCAGAAATGCCGAGGTCGCCGAAAGCCAGAATGCTTTGCGGATCATGCGTCTCTCCTTTGATGAGTGTTCCATCGCCAGCTCGTCGCGGGGGTGCGCGGCTGGGCGTTTGCTTCAGATTATTGGGCTTTCCGACAAGCGACAAGCGCGAACCGCCAACACGACAGCGGTTCGATGCGCAACGGCCGAGCCCCCCGTTTCCATGTCGTGATCCAGGTGGCATGCCGGCGCCGTCAAAGGCTCTCGCCACGGCGCGGGCAGGGATACGACGATGTTGTCCGGTCTCGGTCGGGCCGGAGGGGAGACTTGGCAAGATGAGCCTGTCTTGTTGTTGCCGTATTTGCAGCCTGCCCGCGCGGCTGCGCCATTGTCAATGGCTCATCTCGCTTTGGCGCGTGCGCTGCATCAATTAGGCGACGGCATACCGGTGACACCCGGCCGCACCGGCCGCGTCTGACGCTTGAATTCGAGCCCGATATGGACGAGCAGCGCCGTGACCACGACCGTGCCGCCAAGGATGGTGCGTCCCGACGGCACCTCGGAATGGATGAGCCAGACCCAGATCGGGCCGAGGATCGGCTCGAAAGTACCGAGCAGTGCTGCGACTGCAGCCGGGACGAGCCGGGCACCGGTCGCGAAGAAGGCAAGGCCGAGACCGAGATTGACCACGCCGAATGCAAACAGGAAGCCCATGTCGCTGCTGGAAACGCCGAATTGCGATGCCTGCGACGCCGCGAATGCGGCGGCAATCATCGTGCCGAGGCAGGTCGCCGGCGTCATGCGCACATGGGCAAAGCGTCGCGTGATGACCGTGGCGATCGAAAACATCACGGCGATAAGCAGCGCCAGGCCGTCACCGATGGGCGACACCGCGCCATCGAGCGATTCCGATACCATGATGGCAACGCCGGCAATGACGGCGGCAATCGCCACCCAGGTCGCCAAGGCCACCCGTTCGCGAAACAGCACCCAGGCAAACAGCGCCGCCAGGAGCGGCACGCCGGCCTGCATCAAAAGGATGTTGGCGACAGTGGTGTAGGCAAGCGCCACGACGAATGAGGTCGATGCGGTGGCGAAGCAGAACGCCACGGCAAGGCCGGGCAGGCCCATGCCGCGGAACAACCTCACCGTGCCGTGCCAGCCGTCGCGCCAGACCATGAAGCAGATGAGGAAGGCGGCGGCCCAGACCGAGCGCCAGAACACCACCGTCCAGCTGTCTCCGGCGTCGATGAAACGGGCGATGGCGCCACCGAAACTCCACATCAGCGCCGACAGGAAAATCAGCAGGAAGCCGACACGCTCGTCACGCGGCGAGACGACAGGCGAAACGGCTAACGGTGATGATGATATATCGGTCATGATTGCGACTGTCGGCGATTTCGAGGCAACACGATGCACAGCGGACGACAGAAACGTGCCACATTCGCCTATCGCAAAGGCAGCGGCGGAGCGTGGTCCACCGGGCAGCGATGGTTGTGGCAAAGACGGCAGTCGCCTGCCCGGACATCACTGGAAATCGAAGGCGCTTAGTCCGGTCACCATCTCGTCGAGGCCGAGCGGGCGCGTCACCGGCGGCTCGGCGCGCGCGAGGCAGCCGATGCGTTCGCACAGCCGGCAAGCCGGGCCAACCGGCGTGGCCGGACTTGTGCCCTGTCCGGCTTTTCCGGCCGCAACGGCAGCCGGCCCCGGCAGTGCCGCGCCATAGACGATCTCGTCACGAAAGCCGATGTCGCAGCCGAGCAGAAGCGCGGTACGGCGCGGGCGCTCCGCAAACGAGCCTTGCGGCCCCTCAAGCGTGCGGGCGACGCAGAGGAATTCGGCGCCGTCCGGCATTTCCACCGCCTCGACGAAGATCTGGCCGGGCTGGGTAAAGGCGGCATGCACGGGAAGTTTTGGACAGCCGCCACCGAAGCGGCTCTGCGGAAAACCCTGGCTGCCAGCCTTGCGGAAGCGGTTGCCGGCATTGTCGACCTCGAGCATGAAGAACGGCACGCCCGGCGTGCCCGGCCGCTGCAGCGTGGTCAACCGGTTCGCCGCCTGCTCGAAGGAGACGCCGAAGCGCGAGCGCAGCACGTCGATGTCGTAACGCGCGCGTGTGGCGGCTGCGTGAAAGGATTGATAGGGCATCATCAGCGCGTGGGCAGCGTAGCGGCCAAGCTCGAAGCGGGCGAGCCGGCGGGCCTCATCCGTGGTCAGCTTCAGCGCCTGGATCTCGCTTGCCACGGCGACCGTCATGCGGATCAGGCAGGCCTCCATCGCCACCTCGCGCAACTGGTCGAACGGCGACAGGCGCTCGGACAGGAACAGACGCTGCGAATGGCGGTCGTAGCGGCGGCGCCAGTTCGGCATGGTGGCGACCGGCAGCACCTTGACGACGATGCCGTATTCGCGCTTCAGCCAGGCCTTCAGCGCACCGAGCAGATCGTCGCCGGGATCGAGCACCGAAATGAATGCCTCGGCCTCCTCTTCCAGCGCGGCAAAATGGTTCGGACGGCGCTCGAAAATCTCGTGCACCTCGTCGATCGGCAGGCGGGCGCCGGACAGCGCCGTAGCTTTGCCCTCACCCGCCAGGAGTTCGTTGAGGTCGGAAAGGCGCTCGGCCTGCTCGCGATAAGCGCGAAACAGTTTTATCACCGCGGCGGAAGCGTTGGGCGCCGCCTCGGCAAGCTCGATCAGCTCCTGGTCACCAGGCAATTCGCCGACCAGCAGCGGATCTGAAAACACTTCCTTCAGGGCGGTGACCGACCCCCTCGCCTCGCCCTGCAATTCATGCGGGTCGACCTTGTAGACAGATGCCAGCTTGAGGATCAGCTGGACCGTCAGCGGCCGCTGGTTGCGCTCGATGAGATTGAGGTAGGACGGCGAGATGCCGAGCCCTTCGGCCATCGCCGTCTGGGTCAGGCCCTTGGCGCTGCGGATGCGGCGGATGCGCGGGCCGGCGAAGATTTTTTGATCGGCCACTCGGCTGTCCTTGACAGAATTTACATGACTCCCGCGCGGCGCTGCCATGCCGGCCTTTTACAATCATGACAGATTTACAGCGCCTGACTGTCAAACGCAACACAGGTTTTCCCTTATTTTCCAGCCAATCCTCTGGTTTTCCTCGCCTGGCCCGCGTCAAAATGTAAATGCTGTCATACCAAAACGGCGCAGAAATTTTCATGAGGCGGCGTTTCTATCCCAACAACGATCTGTCGGAGCGACCAATGACTGATTTTTACAACCTCGTCCCCTCGGCGCCGGAAGGCCGCTTCGACGGCATCGAGCGGCCCTACTCGCCGGACGACGTGAAGCGGCTGCGCGGTTCGGTCCAGATCCGGCAGAGCCTCGCCGAAATGGGCGCCAACCGGCTCTGGAGGCTCATCCACGAAGAGGATTTCGTCAACGCGCTCGGCGCCATGTCGGGCAACCAGGCGATGCAGCAGGTCCGGGCCGGGCTGAAGGCGATCTACCTGTCCGGATGGCAGGTCGCGGCCGACGCCAACACCGCATCCGCCATGTATCCGGACCAGTCGCTTTATCCCGCCAATGCGGCGCCCGAACTGGTCAAGCGCATCAACCGCACCCTGCAGCGCGCCGACCAGATCGAGACCTCCGAAGGCAAGGGGCTTTCGGTCGACACCTGGTTCGCGCCCGTTGTCGCCGATGCGGAAGCCGGCTTCGGCGGACCGCTCAACGCCTTCGAGATCATGAAGGCCTTCATCGAGGCGGGTGCCGCCGGCGTCCACTACGAGGACCAACTGGCGTCGGAGAAGAAGTGCGGCCATCTCGGCGGCAAGGTGCTGATCCCGACCGCCGCACACATCCGCAACCTCAACGCCGCGCGGCTTGCCGCCGACGTCATGGGCACGCCGACGCTGGTCGTCGCGCGCACCGACGCGGAAGCGGCAAAGCTGCTCACCTCCGACATCGACGAGCGCGACCAGCCCTTCGTCGACTATGGCGCCGGTCGTACGGTGGAGGGCTTCTATCAAGTCAGGAACGGCATCGAGCCCTGCATCGCACGGGCCGTCGCCTACGCGCCCCACGCCGACCTGATCTGGTGCGAAACCTCCAAGCCCGATCTGGCGCAGGCCAAAAAGTTCGCCGAGGGCGTGCACAGGCACCATCCCGGCAAGCTTCTCGCCTATAATTGCTCGCCGTCGTTCAACTGGAAGAAGAACCTCGACGATGCCACCATCGCCAGGTTCCAGAAGGAACTCGGCGCCATGGGCTACAAGTTCCAGTTCATCACGCTGGCCGGTTTTCACCAGCTCAATTTCGGCATGTTCGAACTCGCCCGCGGCTACAAGGCGCGTCAGATGGCGGCTTATTCCGAACTGCAGGAGGCTGAATTCGCGGCGGAAGCCCACGGCTACACCGCGACCAAGCACCAGCGCGAAGTCGGTACCGGCTATTTCGACGCCGTGTCGATGGCGATCACCGGTGGCCGGTCTTCGACGACAGCCATGCATGAATCGACCGAGCACGCCCAGTTCAAACCGGCGGCGGAATAGCACGAACGCAACAAAATAGAGGCAACGCCCCAAAAGGGGTAAAAAATACGCAAGGAGAAGACCAATGGCATCGATAAGCCGCGTCAAGGAACGGGCCGAAGAACAGGCCACCACGATGACCGTCGACCAGCAGGCGACCATCCGCATGCTGGCCAACGACCTGCACAGGCTCAACCAGTCGGTGATGAAGGCGGTCGAGGCCGGTGTGTCGGTGGAACTCGTGCGCTCGGCACGGCACCATGGCGGCGACGGCAACTGGGGCGACCTGCTGATCCCGGTCATCGTCACGCAGCGGAGCGTCGGCTGATCGAAATCCGACGAAATCCTGCTGGCGGATCCGGCATCACCTGCGCAGTTCTCTGCGCAGGTGATTTGCACTTGCACAACCAGTTTGCATGCACGGCAAGAAAAGAACTTGCTTTAAATTTTAAGCTTTCTTGCGATGTTCTCGACGCCGGTCATTTCAGCTTGACATAGGCAGCGATCTCACGGCAATTATTTCCTAGGTACAACCCTGCATTGAAACCAACGAGTGCCCGCCCTGCTCATGCGCCCCTTGAATCGCACTGTGAACCAGTTGAGTTTGATGAGCCGGAATGTGGACCCCGAAATGCTCACCGACTTCACCCGCGTGCTCGTCGTCGGAAAATCGCCGGTCAACCGGGTGGTGGTTTCGAAAATCGTCGAACGGTCCGGGCTCAAACCGATCTCGGAATCGCCCGAAACGGCAGCAACGACGCTGCGGTCGCTGATTCCCGGAGCGGTCGTCCTCGATGGCGGAGCCGACAACAAGGACTGCGACGCACTGATGTCGCGTATCGACGCGCTTCGACGCATCTCGGGCAGATCGCGTCCCTCGGTGATCCTGCTCTCGACCAAGAGCGGCACGCCGGAGAGCCTCGGGCTGTCGAGCGTCGTCGATGCGGTGGTCGTCAAGCCGATCACGACCGAACGGCTGCAGCCGGTGATCGACCATTTGATCGGGCTCGGACGCGGCTAGCCGGCGTCCTATCCGGCTCCTTCCTCGCTTCTTGCGATCGGATCTGGATATCCTGTGTCAGTGTGTGACCGCCTGACAGCGAACCCAGTCCGATGTCCTTTTGCAATTGCGACGCATCTGGGATAGCACCTTCGAACAAATCCGCAGGCATGTTCCGACTTCGCGACATGGCTGTCGATATTGGCGGATCATGACATGTCCTCAGAACAGACCATCGCCGCGCTTTGCAGGGAACTCGGGCTGCGCATCACCGGTCCGCGCCGCGTCATCATGCGCGTTCTATCCGAATCCAGCGACCATCCGGATGTGGTGGAACTCCATCGCCGTGTTGTCGCCATCGAGCCGACGATCGCGCTCGCCACTGTCTATCGCACCGTCAGCCTTCTGCGCGAAAAGGGCATTCTGGAGCGGCACACCTTCGGCGATCGGCGCGCCAGATACGAAACCGTCCCCCGCGAGCATCACGATCATCTCATCAACATCGAGACGGGAGATGTCATCGAGTTCCAGTCGGCGGAGATCGAGCGGCTCCAGGAGGAAATCGCTCGACAGCACGGATTCACGATCATCAGCCACAGACTGGAGATCTACGTGAAGCCGATCCAGAAACAGCGTCGCTCTCGTCAAACCAGAGAATGACCGCCAGTTTCTAGCCCTCCTCGCCGAGTTCCATTCGGCCCGCCTTGAGTGTGGTGACGACGAAGGCGGCAATGAAGGCGGCAGACAGCATGAGAACGATGGTCGGCGCCGGTGCGCTGTCGATGAAGAAGGACAGATAGACGCCCAGGAACGATGCGGCGACCGCAATCGCCACCGACAGGATCAGCATGGCGCTGAACTTCCTTGTCAGCAGGAAGGCGATGGCGCCCGGCGCGATCAGCATGGCAATGGCCATGATAATGCCGACCGCCTTCAGCGCGCCGACGATGGTGAGCGAGATCAGGCAAAGCAGGCCGTAATGGAGCAGGTTGACCCGAAGACCGACCGCGCGCGCCTGAGCCGGGTCGAAGGCGTGCAGCAGGAAGTCGCGCCACTTGATGCCGATGATGCCGGCCGTAATCGCAGCAATGAGCCCCGTTTCGACGATGTCGCGCAGGCCGATGCCCAGAACGTCGCCGAACAATATGTGGTCGAGATGCACGTCGGACTGGATTTTTACGTAGAGCACCAGGCCGAAGCCGAACATGCCGGAGAAGACGATGCCCATGACCGTGTCCTGCTTGATGCGGCTGTTGTCCTTGAGGAAGCCGGTGGCGAGAGCGCAGACCATCCCGGCGGCGAAGGCGCCGATCGAATAGGGGAATCCGAGGATGTAAGCGATGACCACGCCGGGAAAGACGGCGTGGCTGATGGCGTCGCCCATCAGCGACCAGCCCTTGAGAACGAGAAAGCAGGAGAGCAGCGCCGTCGGCACGGCGACCAGCACCGAAGCAATCAGCGCATTGACCATGAAGCCGAACTGGAAGGGGGCAAGCAGTGTATCGAGGACGCTCACAGGCTGGCCTCCAAGGCCCGCGCCGAGCGGCGGCGGGCTGCCAGCATTCCATGCTTGGGAGCGAAGAAGAAGGCGGCGAGAAAGATCAGCGTCTGCAGCACGACGATGATGCCCCCGGTGGCGCCGTCGAGGAAATAGCTGGCATAGGCGCCGGTGAAACTCGTGACCGCGCCGATGAGAACCGCGATGACCAGCAGGCGCGGAAAGCGGTCCGTCAGAAGATAAGCGGTCGCGCCGGGCGTCACCACCATGCAGATGACGAGAAAGGCGCCGACGGTCTGGAGCGCGGCGACCGTGGAGGCCGAAAGCAGCATGAAGAACATGATCTTGAGCGCGCTCGGGTTGAGGCCGATCGAGCGGGCATGGCTCTCGTCGAAGAAGACCACCATCAGATCCTTCCATTTCACCAGCAGGACGGCGAGCGAGACAAAGCCTATGATGGCGAGCTGAAGCGTGTCTTCCGGAGTGATGGCCAGAATGTTGCCGAGCACGATCGTCTGGATATTCACCGAGGTCGGCGACAGCGACACCATGAACAAGCCGAGGCCGAAGAAGGAGGAGAAGATCAGGCCGATGATGGCGTCTTCCTTCAGCTTGGTGCGCTGGTTGAGGAAGAGCATCGCCGCGGCGGCGAGCCCGCCGGAGAAGAAGGCGCCGATCGAGAAGGGAAGGCCCAGCATATAGGCGCCGGCGACGCCCGGCACGATCGAATGCGATAGCGCGTCACCGATCAGCGACCAGCCTTTCAGCATCAGATAGCAGGACAGGAAGGCGCAGACACCTCCAACCAGGGCGGACACCCACATGGCATTGAGCATATATTCGTAGCCGAACGGCTCGAGCAGGACACTCATTCGTCCGGTTCCCGCATCTTGTGCTGCATGGCTCCGTTCTCTCCGTAGAAGACCAGTGGCCGCTCGTCGTCGGTGATGACGGCAAGGCGGCGCCTGTCGTCGTCCTCATGCAGCCCGGCGCCGCCCAGCACGAAATGACGCAAGACGCCGCCGAAAGCCTTTTCCAGGTTCGCCTGCGTGAAGGTCTGGCCAGTCGGCCCGTAGGCAAGGACCGTGTTCCGGAGCAGCACGGCACGGTCGCAGAACTCCGGCACGCTACCCAGATTATGCGTCGAGACCAGCATCACCCGGCCTTCGTCCCGGAGCGCGCGCAGCAGTTCGATGATAGCGTCCTCGGTCCTGACGTCGACGCCAGTGAAGGGCTCGTCGAGCAGGATGACGCGCCCGTCCTGCGCCAGCGCCCGAGCGAGAAAGACGCGCTTCTTCTGCCCGCCGGAAAGCTCGCCGATCTGGCGCTTGCGGAAATCGCTCATGCCGACACGCGCAAGCGCTGATGTTACCGCCTCGCGATCAGCAGCCTTCGGAATGCGCATCATGCCCATATGGCCGTAACGCCCCATCATGACGACGTCCTCGACCAGTACTGGAAAGTCCCAGTCGACCTCCTCGGCCTGCGGCACATAGGCGACGACGTTCTTTCTCAGCGCGGCCGCGGCCGGCCGTCCGAGAACAAGAATCTCTCCCTTTGCCAGCCGCACGAAGCCCATGATGGCTTTGAACAGCGTCGACTTGCCCGAGCCGTTGACACCGACAAGTGCCGTGATCGTGCCTGTCGGAATTTCAAAGCTCGCATCGCGCAGCGCCGTGAGGCCGTTGCGGTAGGTGACGGTCGCGCCGCGCACGGCGAGACCGCCTCCCGCATCCTGCGACGCGGCGGCAAGAGGCGGAACGGCTTCGTTCATTGCGACAGCCCTGCGGCGAGGCCTTTCTGAATTGTATCCGATGTCACACGCAGCAGGTCGATATAGGTCGGCACCGGGCCGTCCGCCTCGCTGAGGGAATCGACGTAGAGCACGCCACCGTAATGGACCCCCGTCTCGCGCGCGACCTGCCGGGCCGGCTTGTCCGACACGGTGCTTTCACTGAAGACGGCGACGATCTTGTTGTCCCTGACGGCGTCGATCACCTTGCGAACCTGCTGCGGGGTGCCTTGCTGGTCAGCGTTGATCGGCCACAAATAAAGCTCCTTCAGCGCGAAATCGCGTGCGAGGTAGGAGAAAGCGCCTTCGCTCGACACCAGCCAGCGCCTGTCCTGCGGGATCGAGGCAAGCTTATCGCGGATCGGCGCGACGGCCGCCTCTATCTTTGCCTTGTAGGCTTCTGCATTGGCCTTGTAGGTCTCGGCATGCGCCGGATCGTGCTCGACGAAGGCGTCGCGGATGTTGTCGACGTAGATCAGCGCGTTTGTCGGCGACATCCAGGCATGCGGATTCGGTTTGCCGTTATAGGGCCCCTCGGCGATGCTCATCGGTTGGACGCCCTCGGAGATGATGGCGCCGGGCACGTCGCTGAGGTTCTGGAAGAATTTTTCGAACCAGAGTTCGAGGTTGAGTCCGTTCCACAGAATGAGCTGTGCGCCCTGCGCCCGCTGAATGTCGCCCGGCGTCGGCGCGTAATTGTGGATCTCCGCCCCCGGCTTGGTGATCGATTCCACGATCGCTGCGTCGCCCGCCACGTTCTTCGCCATGTCGGCGATGACGGTGAAGGTGGTCACGGCCTTGAATTTTTCCTGCGCTTTCGCTGGGCTTGAAGCCACTGCCGCAGCGAAAACCGCAGCTATCAACCCGACGGCAACCCATCGCCCGTATCTCTCGATCATCAAAATCTCCTGTCGCGATTTGCTCGCATGCGGCGCGGGCGCTGTGACGCTGCGCTTGTCGTATATTCTGCAATTGCGACTGATTTGCAAGTAGAAAACGATTTTACAGCATCGATTGTACAAGAGCCGCGCGTTGGAGGGGGCCGCGATGGAGGGCCGCGCGATGGAGGGTCAGCGACAGCGCGGCTCTTTGGCGGAGCCGACAACAAGGATGGCGACGCGCAATGTCCGGCATCGATACGCCTGCCGCGCACGTCCGGTCCGACGCCGAGACATGCGATCAGCCGGCTTTCCCGATGCTTTCGACCAGCCGGGGCAGTTCCGAGAGATCGGCTATCTGGCGGAAGCGAGGCGCGGTGACCGGCGGCTCGACATGTTCCAGCGCCCAGGTCAGTTCATGCGGCACGTGGATGCCCCAACTGCCGGCCTCGATGGCCGGCACCACGTCCGACTTGAGCGAATTGCCGACCATCATGCTTTTTTCGGCGCCATCACCGTGGCGGCTGAAGATGCTGGTATAAGTAGCGGGGCTCTTGTCGCTGACGATCTCGACGGCATCGAACAGGTCACCGAGGCCCGATTGCGCCAGCTTGCGTTCCTGATCGAAAAGGTCGCCCTTGGTGATCAGCACCAGGCGATAGGCGTCCGCCAGTTTTTCAACGGTTTCGCGCGCATGAGGCAGCGCCTCGATCGGATGGCCAAGCATCTCGCGGCCCGCGGCGAGAATTTCGGCGATGACCGAGGCCGGCGCGCGGCCCTCGGTAATCTCGATCGCCGTTTCGATCATCGACAGGGTAAAGCCCTTGATGCCGAAGCCGTAAACGGCGAGGTTGCGCTTCTCGGCCTCCAGCAATCTTGCCGAGATGTGCTCCTCCTCGGCATGATCGGCGAGCAGCGCGGCAAAGCGCTTTTCGGTGATGCGGAAGAACTGCTCGTTCTGCCAGAGCGTGTCATCGGCATCGAAGCCGATCGTGGTCAATTCATGGTTCCGCATTCGACGTCTTCAGCCGAGGTCATTGAACTTGCGTCGAACCTAAGCTGCCTGGAGCGATTTTCAACTGGCGGGCGAAGGCAGGGCCGGCTCCCCTTCCCTTCCATCACCGGCCCCGGCTATACTCCCAAATCCGCAACCCAATCTGGTGAATGATGCCGCCTGCAAAAAAGGAAGTCCGTCCGTCGAGCCGCGGAGGACGTATCCGCACGCCTGCCTTTGTGAAAAATCAACGTGGTGTGAAAAACTGGAAGGAAGTCGGCGCCTGGCTGGCGTGGCGCGGCATCGAGGATATCGAATGCATCACCCCCGACCAGGCCGGTGTTGCGCGCGGCAAGATGATGCCGTCGAAGAAATTCACCTCCAACACCTCGCTGGCGCTGCCTTCGGCGGTGTTCATGACGACGATCTCCGGCGGCTACCCCGAGAACGGCAACGGCTTCAACTATCCGGAAGACGACGGCGACCTCAAGCTGATGCCGGACCTTTCGACGCTGACCGTGGTGCCGTGGGAAGAGGACCCGACGGCGGCGGTCATCTGCGACCTCGTCCACCAGGACGGCCGCTCGGTCGAGTTCACGCCGCGCAACGTGCTGAAGCGTGTGCTTGCCGCTTACGTCAAGCGCGGGCTGAAGCCGGTGGTGGCGCCCGAGATCGAGTTCTACCTGGTGCGCAAGAATCCCGATCCGGACTACCCGCTGACCCCGCCGGTCGGGCGTTCGGGACGG
Organism: Mesorhizobium sp. WSM4816; assembly: GCF_055811535.1. Lineage (NCBI taxonomy): Bacteria > Pseudomonadati > Pseudomonadota > Alphaproteobacteria > Hyphomicrobiales > Phyllobacteriaceae > Mesorhizobium > Mesorhizobium sp. WSM4816. Next base: position 39,538 of record NZ_JBVVQR010000022.1, read on the forward strand.
GCGATCGGCGGTGGCGCCGGCTATTCGATTGCCGGCGTCAACGAGTTCGACGAACTGATCGACGACATCTACCATTTCTCCGAAAGCCAGGGCCTGGAAATCGACACGCTGATCCACGAGGAAGGCGCCGGCCAACTCGAGATCAATCTGCGCCACGGCGATCCGATCGAACTGGCCGACCAGGTGTTCATGTTCAAGCGCACCATCCGCGAGGCGGCGCTGAAGCATGAGATCTATGCCACCTTCATGGCCAAGCCGATCCAGGGGCAGCCCGGGTCGGCCATGCATATCCACCAATCGATCATCGAGAAGAAGACCGGCAGGAACGTCTTTTCTGCCGAGGACGGCTCGGAAACCGAAGCCTTCTTCCATTTCCTCGGCGGCATGCAGAAACATGTGCCGAACGCGCTGGTGATGTTTGCGCCCTACGTCAATTCCTATCGCCGGCTGACGCAGTCGGCTTCGGCGCCGGTCAACAACAAATGGGGCTACGACAACCGCACCACCGCCTTCCGCGTCCCGCGCTCCGACCCGGCAGCCAGGCGCGTCGAGAACCGCATCCCCTCCTCCGACGCCAATCCCTATCTGGCGATGGCCGCATCGCTCGCCTGCGGGCTGATCGGCATGACCAACAAGATCAAGGCCGAACCGCCGGTTCTCACCACCGCCAACGCGGCCGAGATCGACCTGCCGCGCAGCCTGCTCGAGGCCGTCGACTTGTTCGAAGCCGACGAGGAACTCTGCGCGCTGCTCGGCAAGTCGTTCGCCGCCACCTATGCGGCGATCAAGCGAGCGGAATTCGAGACCTTCATGGAAGTGATCAGCCCGTGGGAGCGGGAGTATCTGTTGTTGAATGTTTAGGGAGGGGAGTAGGGGAGTAGGGGAGTAGGGGCGAATGACTGAGAAAACGGGTTCCTACAAGGATTTAATTGTTTGGCAGCAGGCAATGGACCTTGCGGTGGCGGTTTACGGCGCGACGAAATCCTGGCCGAAGGAGGAACTTTATGGACTGACCAGCCAAGTGCGGCGCGCCGCAAGCTCGGTGCCGGCGAACATAGCGGAAGGCTATGGCAGAGAGGTACGGGGTTCCTATCAGCAATTTCTCCGTATCGCTCAAGGGTCACTGAAGGAGCTGGAAACGCAGCTTCTGATCGCTGAGCGTACCGGCATCGCGCCGAACGGGACAGCGGCTTCACTATTGGCGAGCACCGAAAGTGTGGGAAAGCTTCTTCGGCTCCTAATCCGCAAACTTTCAGCCGACTAACATCTCCTTACTGCCTTACTGCCTTACTGCCCTACTGCCCTACTCCCCTACTCCCCTACTCCCCTACTCCCCTACTCGAGCATCATGCCCTACCAATCCCCAATCTCCCCCGGCCGGTCCTGGTATGAGGACACGGCCGGTCCACGGCCCGAATACAAGGCGCTCGACGGTGACCTGAGGTGCGACGTCGTCGTCGTTGGAGGCGGATTTACCGGCCTGTCGGCGGCGGTGCACCTCGCCAGGGCTGGCAGCAATGTCGTGCTGGTCGAAGCGCATCGTTTCGGCGACGGCGCATCGGGCCGCAATGGAGGCCAGCTCGGCACCGGTCAGCGCGCCTGGGCCGAGGAGCTCGAAGCGGAATACGGCTTTTCCCGGGCCAAGGCGCTGTTCGACCTCGCCGAAGAGGCCAAGGCGCATCTCCTCGAATTCGCCGCCGTCAACAAGATCGAGATCGACTACACGCAAGGCCCAGATGTCGGTGGCGCACAAGCAGCGCTATGTCGACGACTACAAGGCGCATGCCGAGATCATGGCGAACCGCTTCGGCTATCCTCACATCAGCTTCATGGACGCCAGGGAGACGGCGGAGCGGTTGGGCTCGGCGCGCTATTTCGGCGGCACCCGCGACACCGGCACCGGGCACATCCATCCGCTGAAGCTGGTGATCGGCACGGCAAACGTGGCGGCGCAGGCGGGCGCGCTGCTGTTCGAGCAGACGCCGGCGACCGCCATCGCGTCCGTTGGCGGCAAGGTCAGGGTCACGACGCCGAAAGGCACGATATCAGCCGAGAAATGTCTGATTGGCGTCAATGCCCATGGCGGCACGCTCGAGCCGATCAGTGCCGCGCATATCATGCCGATCGGCTCCTTCATCGGCGCGACGGTGCCGCTTGGCGGTTCAAACGTGTTGCCGGGCGGTGAGGCGGTCGACGATTCCCGCTTCGTCGTGCGCTACTTCCGCAAATCGACGGATGGGCGGCTGCTGTTCGGCGGGCGCGAGATCTACGCGGTCAACGATCCGAAAGACATCCATGTCCACATCCGCCGGCAGATCGCCGAGCTTTACCCTGACCTCAGGGATGTCGAGATCACCCATGGCTGGGGCGGCTATGTCGGCATCACGATGCCGAGAAAACCGTTCGTGCGCGAGGTGATGCCCAATGTGATCTCGGTCGGCGGCTATTCGGGCCACGGCGTCATGCTGTCGAACTTTTTCGGCAAGCTCTATGCCGAAACCGTCGCCGGCAACCGGGACCGGCTGAGGCTGATCGAGGACCTGAACATCCCGGCCTTTCCCGGGGGCCGGCGCTTGCGCGCGCCTCTGCTGTTTTTTGCGCTCAATTGGTATGCCTTGAGGGACCGCATATAACCACAGGTTGCAAAATCCCTTGCAAGTTGCAGAATCGATCGTAAAGGTGCAGAATCCGCCCGGCAAGGGCGCAGTGATGCCACAATCGCCGGCAAAGGATGCCGGTTCTGGGCAGTCGAAGGGGGATTTTGCGGGCCTGCCCGCGTTGGATTGGGACCAATGCCGACCAGATGCCGGTTTCCCGGCACAGGTCGTAAGAACGTTGGCCCGCAAATGGAGGTTGTAAGAGTGAGAGAGCCCTTCAGTTTCGGCGCGCCGGAACGACGGCGCTTTGCGATGCAGTTTGGCTACGACATGCAGCCCAGGTTCTGGCGGCAAATCCGGTCGAACCTGCATCTGGTCATCGCCGCGTTTGGAACAGCAGCGCTGCTTGGCGTGGCAGCGATGGCGCTATGGCTGGCATTGCCGGCCACCGAGAGACAAGCAGTCGCCAGTCCCGAGCAGATCGTTTCCAGCATTCCGGTGAAAACGACAAGGATCGTGCCGGCCGCGGCCGCGGCCGCGAGGATAGAAGCGGCACAGCAGGCTGCGAGCAAGACCGATGCGATTTCGTCGGCGGTGGTTGCAGCGAAGGCCGAGATAGCGGCGCTGGCGCCCAATGATCCCCGCTGGACAGGATCGAGACCGAAGACCACATCCGGCCAGACGAGGGGCGGCCAGACGGCGGGCAGCCAGACGGCGGGCCAGGCTGAAAAAGCAGACAAGCCGTCCACCGCGGCGGCATTCGCCGATCCGGCAGCGAAAACCAAAGTGGCAGCATTGATTGCCAAAGTCGCTGCTCCCGCCAAGGCGGCGACGGACGGTGCGCCAACCGCCGCCATCCCCACCCCGAAGCCGCTGCCGGCCACGACACAGAAGGATGGCGCCCAGGCCAAAGTCGAGGCCAAGCAAGCAAGCGCGGCAGGACGTATCCTCAGGGGCGTCACCATGCGCACCGGTCCGAAGAACAGTGCGGCCGCCATCGTCACCATTCCGGCCAAGACCTCGGTTCAGGTGATGGGCTGCAAGAAATGGTGCCAGATCGTCTACAACGGCAAACGCGGCTGGATCTACAAGAGCTTCGTCAAGACCGGCGCGTAGCATCGGTCAGGCCGTTCTTTGACGTTGCCCACGGCTCATTTGGCTGCCGCAATCAACCGCCCGCGTGCGAGGGACGGTCAGGTCAAACTTGAAACCGACAGGGCCGGACGGCTCAGATGCACCGTCCGCCGTCGACCTCCAGCGCCACGCCAGTGACGAAGGCCGCCTCGTCCGAAGCCAGCCACAGCGCCGCGTTGGCTATGTCGAGCGGCGTCGAAAGCCGGCCAAGCGGGATCGACGCGCGGAATTTCTCGCGGATTTCGGGTGTGTCGGCGCCCATGAATTTTTTCAGCATGCCGGTCTCGCCGGCAACCGGGCACAGGCAATTGACGCGGATGTTCTTCGGCGCGAGTTCCACCGCCATGGATTTGGTCGCGGTGATTGCCCAGCCTTTCGACGCATTGTACCAGGTGAGGCCGGGCCGCGGCCTGATGCCGGCGGTCGAGGCCGTGGTCAGGATGACGCCGCCGCCTTGCCTAGCCATCACCGGCACGACCGCCAGGGCGGCGTGGTAGATCGCCTTCATGTTGACGGCCGTGATCAGATCGAAGGTCGTCTCGTCGACCTCGAGCATATCGCCGTTGCGATGGGTGTAGCCGGCATTGTTGACCATGATGTCGATGCGGCCAAAGGCACTCTTTGCGGCATAGACCATCTCGTCGAACTCGGAACGGGTCGAGACGTCCGTCTGGGTCCAGATCGCCGCCCGGCCGATCTCGTTGGCGACGCGTTCGGCGCCCTTGGCGTTGAGGTCGGCGACAACGACCTTGGCGCCCTCCTCGGCAAAACGCTTGGCCATGCCCTCGCCGAAGCCTGACGCGGCACCGGTGATGATGGCAACTTTGTTTTCCAGGCGCATGGCTTTCTCACTCATGATTGAAGACTCCCCGCTCCGGCAGCCTCCGGCAATGGCCGCCGAAAGATCAACATACTCTCGATTTCTCCTTTGGCTTTCGCCTCGATCCCGCTCTATGCTGCATCTGCGAAGGCCTCCCGGAACCACCTCGCCGACAAGCGTCCGGGTTGCGCCAGTGTCAAGGGCACACCTCAGGACAATCGGCACACATCCGATTGGCCCCGGGGATGTGACGCCGTGTCACTGGAAAATCTAAATCGATTAGATTATATCCACGCGTACACCAGCGAGCGGCGTCAGAGCGGACAGACCATGACCAGTCAGATCATTCCCGTCGACCCTTTCGACTTCATCATCTTCGGCGGCACCGGCGATCTGTCGGAACGCAAGCTTTTGCCGTCACTCTATCATCGCCAGCGCGGCCATCAGTTTTCCGAACTGACGCGCATCATCGGCACGTCGCGCTCGAAGATGACCGACGAGGAATTCCAGGCTTTCGCCAGGCAGGCGATTTCCGACCATGTGAACCCGGCCGATATCGACGCCGCAGAATTGGAGACGTTCCTTGCCCGGCTTTCCTACGTCTCGGCTGACGCGACGACCGGCGCGGGCTTCGACAAACTGAAGACGGCGATCGGCGACAGCGAATGCATCCGCGCCTTCTACCTGGCGGTTGCGCCGGCGCTGTTCGGCGACATCTCGCACAAGCTGAAAGAGAACGGGCTGATCACGCCGAACTCGCGCATCGTGCTGGAGAAGCCGATCGGGCGCGATCTCGCCTCGGCGCGCCAGCTCAACGATTTGGTCGGCGACGATTTCCATGAAAGCCAGATTTTCCGCATCGATCACTATCTCGGCAAGGAAACGGTGCAGAACCTGATGGCGCTGCGCTTTGCCAATGCGCTCTATGAACCGCTGTGGAATTCCGCCAATGTCGATCATGTGCAGATCACCGTGGCCGAGACCGTCGGCCTCGAAGACCGCGTCACCTATTACGACAAGGCGGGCGCGCTGCGCGACATGGTGCAGAACCACATGCTGCAGCTTCTCTGCCTCGTCGCCATGGAGGCGCCGTCGTCGATGGACGCCGATGCCGTGCGCGACGAAAAGCTGAAGGTTCTGCGCGCGCTGAAACGCATCAACGGCAATGAAGCGCCCAAGCACACGGTACGCGGCCAGTACCGTGCCGGGGCCTCGGCCGGCGGGCCGGTGAAAGGCTATGTCGAGGAGCTCGGCAAGAACAGCAACACCGAGACCTTCGTTGCGCTCAAGGCCGAAATCGGCAACTGGCGCTGGGCGGGCGTGCCGTTCTACCTCAGGACGGGCAAGCGGCTGGCGACACGCGTCTCGGAGATCGTTATCGAATTCAAGCCGATCCCGCACTCGATCTTCGGCGACAGCGCCGGGCCGATCTCGGCCAACCAGCTGGTCATCCGGCTGCAGCCCGACGAAGGCGTCAAGCAGTTCATCATGATCAAGGATCCGGGGCCTGGCGGCATGCGGCTGCGCCAGATCCCGCTCGATATGAGCTTCGCGCAATCCTTCGACGGCCGCGCCCCCGACGCCTATGAGCGACTGATCATGGACGTCATCCGTGGCAACCAGACGCTGTTCATGCGCCGCGACGAGGTCGAGGCGGCGTGGAAATGGATCGACCCGATCCAGGACGCATGGGAAGGCGCCAGGCAGGAGGCGCAGGGCTATACCGCCGGCACATGGGGCCCCTCCGCCTCGATTGCGCTGATCGAACGCGACGGGCGGACATGGCACGAGAGCAATTGAACGGCGCCGCCTACAACTGGCACGCATTTGCCGAACGCCAGGACCTGGCGGCTGCACTTGCCGGCCACGTCGCAGGCCGCCTGACCGCTGCGATCGATGAGCGCGGCACGGCATTGCTCGCCGTTTCCGGCGGCACGACGCCGGCGAAATTTTTCGCATCGCTTTCGAATATCCCGATCGCCTGGAACAAGGTCACGGTGACGCTGGTCGACGAGCGTTGCGTGCCGGTCTCCTCGCCGCGCTCCAATGCCGGGCTGGTCGCCGCCAATCTTCTGCAACACGCCGCCGCAGCCGCACGTTTCGTGCCGCTCTACCAAGAGGCAGAAAGCGTCGGCAATACGTCGGAGGCCGATAGCAGGATGTTGCGGTCGCTGCCCTGGCCGCTCGATGTGGTCATGCTTGGCATGGGAACCGATGGCCATACCGCGTCGTTTTTTCCTGATGCCGACAATCTGGAAACATTGCTCGACCCGTCGTCGGAAAGGGTCGTGCTCCCGGTTCACGCGACAAGCGCCGGCGAGTCGCGGCTGACGCTGTCGCTGGCGCGGATCGTCAGGGCCGGCTTCGTCGCGCTGCACATCGAGGGTGAGGACAAGCGCACGGCATTCGAAAGCGCGATGGCATCGGAAACGCAAAAGCCCATTCGCGCCGTGCTCGACGCAGCCGAGAGACCCGTACAGGTTTTCTGGGCACCCTGATTTCAACTTGCCGAGGGGTCCCGCACGGACCGTGTTTGCGGAACCTCGCCTGAAAGGACCGACGCCATGACCGCGAGACGCGACATCGAAGCCATCACCGAGCGCATCCGCCAACGCTCCAGACCGGGGCGAGAGGCCTATCTCGGCCGCATCGCCGAGGCATCGAGCCGCACCGCCAACCGGGCCGTTCTGTCCTGCGGCAACCTCGCCCACGGCTTTGCCGTGTGCAGCCCTTCGGAAAAGCTGGCATTGGGCGGCGACCGCGTGCCAAACCTCGGCATCATCACCTCCTATAACGACATGCTGTCGGCGCATCAGCCTTTCGAGACATTTCCGGCGCTGATCAAGGACGCGGCGCGCGAGGCCGGCGGCATTGCCCAGGTCGCGGGCGGCGTGCCGGCGATGTGCGACGGCGTCACCCAGGGCCAGCCCGGCATGGAGCTGTCGCTGTTCTCGCGCGACGTGATCGCCATGGCGGCGGCGATCGGCCTGTCGCACAACATGTTCGACGCCGCCGTCCATCTCGGCGTCTGCGACAAGATCGTGCCGGGGCTGGTGATCGCGGCGCTGACCTTCGGCCATCTGCCGGCGGTGTTCATCCCGGCCGGGCCGATGACGACGGGCCTGCCCAATGACGAGAAAGCCAAGGTCCGCCAGCTCTATGCCGAAGGCAAGGCAGGACGGGCCGAACTGCTCGAGGCCGAGTCCAAATCCTATCACGGGCCGGGAACCTGCACCTTCTACGGCACGGCGAACTCCAACCAGATGCTGATGGAGATCATGGGCCTGCACACGCCGGGCGCCTCCTTCGTCAACCCCGGCACGCCGTTGCGCAACGCGCTGACCCGGGAGGCGACGAAGCGGGCGCTGGCCATCACCGCGCTCGGCAACGCCTACACGCCGGTCGGCCGGATGATCGACGAGCGCTCGTTCGTCAACGGCATCGTCGGCCTGCACGCCACCGGCGGATCGACCAATCACACCATCCACCTGATCGCCATGGCCGCCGCGGCCGGCATCGCCATTACCTGGCAGGATATTTCGGACCTTTCGGAAGCCGTGCCGCTGCTGGCGCGGGTCTATCCGAACGGCCTTGCCGACGTGAACCATTTCCACGCAGCCGGCGGGCTCGGCTTCCTGATCCGCGAACTGCTCGACGAGGGAATATTGCACGAGGACGTTCAGACGGTTTGGGGCGAAGGGCTGCGGCCTTATGCGGTCGAGGCCAAGCTCGGCGCCGACGGCGGCGTGTTGCGCGAGGCCTCGCCCCGCGAAAGCGGCGACGAGAAGGTGCTGGCGCCGTTCAAGAAGGCGTTCCAGCCGACGGGCGGATTGAAGATGCTCTCAGGCAATCTCGGCCACGCCGTCATCAAGACTTCCGCCGTGAAACCGGAACGGCGCATCATCGAGGCGCCGGCCAGGGTTTTCGACAGCCAGCAAGGGCTCAACGAGGCGTTCAAGGCCGGCACGTTGACCGGCGATTTCATCGCCGTCATCCGCTTCCAGGGCCCGAAAGCCAACGGCATGCCGGAGTTGCACAAGCTGACCACCGTGCTCGGCGTGCTGCAGGATCGCGGCCAGCATGTGGCGCTGGTCACCGACGGGCGCATGTCGGGGGCGAGCGGCAAGGTGCCGGCGGCGATCCATGTGACGCCGGAGGCGGTCGAGGACGGGCCGATCGCCAGGATCCATGACGGCGACATCATCAGGCTCGACGCCGACGCCGGTACGCTGGAAGTCTTGGTGCCGGCAGGCGATTTCGCGCTGCGCCGGGCGGCGGACAGCGATCTTGTCGGCAATGAATTCGGCTTCGGCCGCGAGCTTTTCGCCGGGTTGCGGCAAATGGTCGGCCGTGCCGACCACGGCGCCAGCGCATTCGGAAACAACGTGGCGGAATTCGCACTGCAGTGAAAAAGGGCGGCTCGCGGCCGCCCTTTTGGCGGTTGTCGATTGCCACGCTATTTTGCCCTTTTGGCCACTACGCTGCCTTCAGGGCAGACATGCTGTCCTATCTCCTTAAGAAGGGCATTAAACACATCGAGGGATGCAGTGTTGAGTGGTTCTGCGTCGTTAGGGAACGGCAAAGGTCGACCCGTTCCAGTCGTCCAGATTCGCTCGCGCTACGGAATAAGTTCACCCTTTCGAGACCTTCCGGAGTCGAATTCTCGTCTTGGAAGCCGACATTGGCCGGAACCAGCATTCGTGACCCTAGTCGGGCATTCCCGGCTCAAATTTGCTCCCGGAAAGCGGACTTTCACCGGAACCAGCGGATTTGACCCTATCCGGTCATTCCGGCGGCGAAACAGCGTCTTGATAGCCGACATTCCGCGAACCAGCGATCATGACCCAAAACCTCCATCTGTTCGCGTCATCGAAGGTGCTAGCGCTGCGTTCCCAGAGGGAGCGCAGCATGCCGAATCATCCTGCTATCGACATCCCGGTCATCGAGACGCCGCGCGCCATATTGCGCGGGCACCGGCTTGACGATTTCGACGATTATGCTGCCATGTGGTCCGATCCGGCCGTGATTCGCTTCATCGGCGGAGAGCCGCGACTTCGCGAAGATTTTCTGCCGCATGGCGGCATGTGGGCCATGCTGGGCTTCGGCTTCTGGGCGGTCGAGGAAAAAGCCACCGGCCGCTTCATCGGCGAGGCCGGTTTTCACGATCTGAAACGCGACATGAAGCCGTCCATCGAAGGCGTGCCGGAAGCGGGCTGGGGCTGATCGCGGCCAGGCATGGCCAGGGGTTCGCGACCGAGATCGTCAAGGCGGTGCATGGCTGGGGCGACGCCCGGTTCAAGGAGCGAAGTCGGTGTGCATCGTCGATCCGGACAATACCGGCTCCGTAACGTCGCCCTGAAATGCGGTTATCGCGAGATAACCAGAACGAGCTACAACGGGTCGCCGACAATCCTGTTCGAACGCGAACGGACAACCGCCTAACTTGCGGCTGTCGAAACCGGTGCGCTTACCGCCGCGGGGGCATAGACCATGGTAGCCTCGCCGCGCCCCTTTACGGTGATCTCGCGCAGCGGGGTCAGCGGAATCCTGTGTGACACCAGTTCGGCGGTCGCCCGGCCGATCACCAGCGGAACGCCGAGATCCTTCGAGGCGCCCTCCAGCCGCGATGCCAGATTGACCGCGTCGCCGAGCGCCGAATAGTCGAAGCGCTGCTCCGATCCGACATTGCCGACGACGCATTGCCCGGTGTTGACGCCGATGCCGATGCGCAGCGCAATCGGCGTTTCGCCGCGCGTTTCGGCCTCCGCCTGCAATTGCGCGTTCAGCCGATCTAGCGCGGCGAGCATTTCGAGGCTGGCCTCCACCGCATGGATGGCGTGGTCTGGATCGTCCAGCGGCGCGTTCCAGAACGCCATCAGGCAGTCCCCGATATATTTGTCGATGGTGCCGCCATGCGCCATCACGACGTCGGAAAGCGGCGTCAGCAGCCGGTTGATCAGCGTTGTCAGCCGCTCGGGATCGCCCCTCATCGCCTCCGCGATGGTGGTGAAGCCGCGAATGTCGCAAAAGAGTATGGTCAGCGTGCGGACCTCGCCGCCAAGGCGAAGCTGCGTCGGGTCGCGCGCCAGGCGTTCCACCAGGGCCGGCGACAGATATTGCGAGAAGGCGCGCGTTATGCCGCGCCTAAGCTTCCGCTCCGCCGCGAAATCGCGCGCCGCCTGCGCGCTTGCGACAAGAGTAAAGGCAAGCGCTGGTGCCAGCGGCGCGACGAAGACACGGCCGTAGCGCAGCGCCATATAGCTGCCGGCGAGGAGCGCCAGCACGGCAACCACAGCGCCGGCCAGGGTCTTCCATCCGGTCGACTTCCAGACGGCAAGAACGCCAATGCCCGCGCCAAGCAGGATCGAGAGAATTGCCGCCCATGCCGGGGGGCGCGCGATGAACAGCTGATGCGCCAGATTGTCGAAGACCGTCGCCTGGATCTCGACGCCGGAAACGAGCCTGCCGGTGCGGATGGTGAACGGCGAGGCGTGGATGTCGGCGCCGCCTTGCGACAGCGTCGGCGCGTTCTGCAGGCTGAGCCCGACCATGACGATGCGGCCGCGGAAAAAATTCTCCGGCAGGAAACTGTCGGGATCGAGCGCCTGATAGTAGGAGACGGTCGGATATGTGCGAGACGGGCCGAAGGCCTGCAGCAGCGCGTTTCGCGGTACAGTGGCCGGCCGGCCGGCGGCGTTCAGAAGCTCTGCCGCAAAGCCGTCGGCATAGCCCGGGACGCGCCGCAGGATGCCGTCGCCGTCGGGCGCGATTGAGGCGATGCCGGTTGCGGCGCCCGTCGCGGTGAAAATGGCCAGCGGCTCGACCCGGACATGCTGGGCGGCCTGCTCGGTCTCGATGAACGTCTCGTCGCCGGCCAGAACCACGTCCGGGCCAAGGCTCTTGACCAACGCTTCGTCCGCGGCCGGCGTCGACGGCTCGGCAAAGATGATGTCGAGCCCGACGGCTTTCGCTCCAGCGCGGCGCAGAGCCTCGACGAGCCGCCCGTGAAGATCGCGCGGCCATGGCCATTGCAGGCCGATCTCGGCAAGCGAGGGCTCGTCGATGGCGACAATGACCGGCCCGTCATCGGGCGGGGGCGGCGGCGAAATGGTCGAGAGATAATCGAAAGCGCGCGCCTCGACGAGCTTCCATGGCGTGAGCAGGGACAGACCAGCAACCAGCAGCACGGCGAGGACCGCGATCGCAAGAATGCCGTTGCGGCGGGAGGGGGTTCCGGGCGCGGAAGCGCCAAGGCCCTTCCACCACGGCCCGCCTGCAAACATCAGAACCGGACCTTCAGCGAACCGACGATGCTGCGGCCCCAGCCGGGGGTGAACGATGCGACCTGAAAATCCTCGTCGAACAGATTGTACGCGGCAATTTCGAGTTCAAATCGTTTGTCGAAAGGTTCCCAGGTCAGGAAGGCATCCGTCGACCAGTAGGATTCGAGCTCAGTCCCCGCCGCATCGCCGGTGCGTGAGCCGACATAGGTTCCGGCCAGCGTGACCTTGATGTTGGACGGGTGAACCCAGGTCAGGCCAAACCGCGCGGACGTTTCGGGGACAAAGGGCAGCGGGCCCCCGAAGCTTGGACTTGTCGGATCTTCGTTCTCTGAATCGGCGTAGGCAAAGGTCGCGAACGCGCCGAAGCCGTTGCCGATCCAGACGTTGGTCGTGGCGCTGATCCGGTCGAGCCGGCCCTCGCTGAGATCGATTGTGGTGGCGGAAGCCGGAACGCCGATCGAAAGTTTCTCGAATTCCTGATGCTGGTAATCGACGGCCGTAAAAAGGCGGCTGTTCCACTCGGCGTCCCAGCGCGCGGCAAACGTGTCCGAAAAGCCGTCGACAGCTAGAGAATTCTGATTGGATTGCAGGCCGAGTATTCCGACCGGCGCCAAGGTCGCCGACGTTATGAATGAGCCTTCGCGCAGGAACCCGGCTCGTAGGTAGTGGCCTTCGAAAGGCGTCCAGGCGACACCGAGGCGAGGCTCCAGGCGTTGTTCATCAATCGTGCCACCGTCAAGATAAGTGCCGAATAGGGCTCCCTCCACTTTGAGATTGGGGTTGAACTCGTAGACGGCGTCGAAATAGACGCGCCCAATGGCGACATCGACTGCCGTAGTGGATTCGGATATGATTGTGTCCGGGATAAAAGGAAACACGAAAGAAAACGTTTCGTCTTTTGAGACTTCCAATAGTCCGCCCTCACCACCGTATCGGAGAGTCAAGTCACCGGTTCCGTAGATGTGATTGAATGCGGCGAGATAGGATTGCTGGCGGGTCTCACTCTCCAGAATGAATCCTGTTTCCCCGAAGCCGATTTCCTCCAAGCGGGTTCTGTTGCTTCGATCCGTAATGTCGGTCGCAAACAGCGCCGCGCTGGCAACGTTCTGGTAACCAAATGTATGGCTCCAGGCGACCCCGGCGTTGCCGGTTCGGGTGTCGCCGGTGTCGGCATACCTTCCTCCTAGCGGCAGAACGGTAGGGTCCAGCACTGTGCTTAGGTCGAACTCGAAATCCTTGACATCGATATACGCCACCACCCGGTCATTCGGCGTCGGCTTCATGGCCATGTAGCCTGTGCCGGTGATCGACCGGTCCTCGAGATCGAACTGGCCGGTCGCTGGATCGTCGCCGCGACGCGTGTCGGTCTCCAAACCGTAGATCCTGCCGTAGAAGCTCCAGGGAAAGGGAGCTGCTTGATACCCTTGGGTTTCGATTTCGCTGTTCCAACCCAGATCGCCGTCATCGGCGACAAAACCCCCGCCGCCGGTGGTTTCGATGAAAGGTCGCCGGAGAATGTTGGCGCTCCTCTGGCGGCCGGCCAGCATTTGCGGGTCGAGCATCAAGCCTTGGAAAAACGATGAGAAGCTGGTTGTATTAGTGCCCGATTCCGTCGGCACGTCGCCGAAACGCAGATTGTTGACGAAGGGATTTATGCTACCGGCAAGCGCCTGGTCGACATAGCCGGAGCCGGTGAAGGGATCGAAAACCGCGTCGCCGTAGTAGCGGCCCCAGGCGTTGAGATTGAGTAGCCGGAACGCGTCGTTCAACGTCGAGCCGGTGTCGCGATTGGCGCTGAGCGCGGCATAGTCGCCGCCGCGCGCTCTGGTGCGCTTCAGCGCTTCCTGTGCGCTGGCGATCGCCTTGTCGGCTTCGTACTCGTCGATTGCAACCGCCGTGCGGAAGGATGAAATCACCGGATCGTTCGGATCAAGGCGATCGGCGTTTTCGATAGCCTGTTCGGCGGGTTCCAGCTCGCCGGCTTCGTAATAGGCGACGGCAAGCAGCAGCAATCCATTGGAATAGGCCGGATTAGCGGTCGTGCCGGCGAGCAGGTCGTCACGCGCTTTGTCCAGTTCGCCGGTCTGCAGATAGTAGCGGCCGCGCGCAACCAGCCCGATGTCGAACGCCGGATCGACTGCGAGCGCCGTGTCGATTTCGGCCTTCGCTTCGGCCGTGCGGTCCTGCTCGAGATAGATGATGGCGAGGTTGGCGTGGGGGACAGGATCTTTCGGGTCGAGTTTGATAGCGCGCTTTAGCGCCGCCTCCGCCTCGCGAGTGGCGCCGCGCGCGCTCTGAACGAGGCCGAGAGCGTTCCAGCTCGCCGAGCCGGGCGCCAGCTCCACCGCGCGCTCGAGGTCGGCAAGCGCGCCTTCAAGATCGCTCTTGATTCCGGCCCGATAACCGGCGCGTGCTTGGAGCGCGATCATATTATCCGGGTCGAGCGACAAAGCGCGATCGATTGCCGCTTCCACCTGTTCGCGGTCGTCGAGCAGGAACGCAATTTGTGCCCTGAGGGCGGGCAGCGTCGGATCACCGGGATAGCGCCGTTCGGCTCTTTCGAGAACGGCAATTGCGGCTTTGAGGTCGACCAGAAATCCGGCCGTCAGAGCCTCGGCGATGGCCGCGGCGACGCCGGCATCCGCATGAACCGGCGGAGCTTCGACATGGCTGGGGTCAGCCAGCGAGCGCGCATAGTAGCCGCCATAGCGCGCCATGACACGCCGGCTGGGATCGAGATGCGGCGCCGCGCGTTCGAACAGATGCGCCGCCTCGGCATAGCGCTGTTCGGCGCCGGCGATCAACGCGTCGATCAGATCGAGCCGGGCTTCCTGCGCGCGCGCCAGCGGGAATTGTCGCGCCTGCCTCGCCGCGTCGCGCGCCGCTTCCCGCCCTTCAAAGTCAATATTAACCTCGGCCAATGTCACCCAGTCCTCGGCGGATCGGGACGACGGCTCCAGCGCCTTTATCCTCGCGCGCGCCTTGCGCATGTCCAGGCTCGACAATGCCGATGCTGGCAGGACGGTGAAAGCGTCGCGCAAGGAGTAGTAGAACAGCATCTGCTCGCGGTCGTCCGAATCGACGATGACGACCTTCGTCGGCGCCGAGCCGATGGTGGCCGCCGCGGCTTCGCCTTCGGCGACGCTGACCGAGCCGAATTCGTTGGCGAGTTCTACCGTGCCTTCCAGCACGATCAGCGAGGTGCGGCCGTTGCCGTCGACGGTCATCGTCCAGTCGGTGCCGCGGATGGCGGCGGCGGCGGCGGGCGTGTCGATGGTCAGCCCTTCGCCGCCGCGCTCTGCTCGCGCCCAGATGGTGCCGCTCTCCAGCTTGAACTCAGTGTCGGACGCCGCGCCGATCTTTTTGACCAGGAGCGTCGTATTGCGGCCAAGCCGCATCTGGGTGCGGTCGGCAAACAGCACTGCTAGGCTGCCGGTGGCGTTGGTGCGCAGATAGTCGCCGGGGACGACGTCCTGCCTGAGATCGACCACCTGCCAAGAGGCGAATTCTAGGAAGCGCACTTCCTCGCCCGATTTGCGGGCAATGACCGACCCGGCCGCCGGCTGGTTGCGCGGCACAACATCGGCCGCCGCCGGCTGGATGCCGACGAGCGCCGTCAACAACAGCGAAAAACTTACCGGCCCCCGCATCGCAGTTCTGAAGCGCCCCCTCTTCGAACGGCTTTATGACGGTTCATTCATCGAACTGTCAAATACTCCGTTGCAGCAGATCGCCGAATACGGCAAACGTTGCTGCCCGGACACACAGCATAGGAAAACAGGCGAAAAAAAGAATGGCTGCTTCAACGCTGCTTCAACGAAAGAAAAGCTGGCGGTTGTTGGCAGCCAGGAGATCGGCTCGGCGAGGGGAAAAGATTACCTTGATCATCTTAGCCCGCAGTTATGGTCCGTACAGAAATGATCAAATCGATTAGGTTCATTAGGTGGCCGAATCCCGTCAAGGAACTGAAGCAGTTATTGCCATACGAGCCCTTAGTAGCCCCGTTCAAGGTTTACGAGATTGGTGATGTCATTGCCCAACTTGATCTGCTCGCACAGAGCTGTTGCCCAGATGGTCACGCACTGTGCCCGACACCGCTATGCCACCGGCCGGGGCGACGCTCTCAAGTCTAGCCGCAATATTCACTCCGTCTCCGAAGATGTCCTCGCCCTCGACGATGACATCGCCCAGGTTGACCCCGATCCGCAGTCGGATCGCGCAGTCCTCTGGCAAGTCGGCGTTGCGCGCCTCCAGCCGCCGCTGGATGTCGACCGCACAGGCAACGGCGTTAACAACGCTGGGGAACTCAGCCAGAACCCCATCGCCGGTCGCCTTGAAAATCCTCCGCATGTGTTCGGCGATCTTTGGATCGACCAGCTCGGCCCGCAGCGCTCTCAGCGTAGTCAGCGTGCCCATCTCGTCATGGCCCATGAGCCGGCTGTAACCGACCACATCGGCAGCGAGTATGGCCGCCAAACGGCGCTGCACGGCGCTCTCGACCACGCTCGGACTCCTCCCACGTGTGACGGCTCCGCTTTGGAGCCCAGTAACTACACAATACCAGCGCCTTATGTCAGGGCAATCGGGCGCTCGGACATGACCCCTCCCATCGGCAGAGCCATTAGAAACTACGACACGTTCGGGCGGAATGACAGCTTTGGGTCATGGGCGTGATTCAGCCGGGGCGAACGAGCTTCCGCTTAGGGTCGGTTTCGGACGACAAGCGAAGGTCCGCTCCTGAAAAGCGACGGGAATGTCTGGAAATGGCGCGTCCGGCTGGTTCAAACACCAGAGCCGCAGAACGCCCGAAATGAGCGTCGAACGACTGGCTGGGATGGAAGGCAGTCGTTCTCCCGGATAATTGAACGGCAAAAAGTGTGCCATTTTGCGGACCTTGAATCCTTTCGGATGTGCCTTTTCCGTGCACCTTCGCGGTGATTGTGCGGTAGAATGTCGAGCCTTGCGCTCCGGATAACCGGAGCGCCGGAGGAGTCCAATGGACGTCGGCACCTGGCTGCGCGATTTGGGGCTCGCGCAGTACGAACAGGAGTTTCGCGCCAACGACATCGATGCCGAGGTTCTCGCCGACCTCACGGCAGAGGATCTCATCGCGCTAGGCATCACCTCGGTCGGCCACCGCCGTAGATTGCTTGCGGCAATCGCCGCCCTCCGCGACGGCGCGGGTTCTGCGCCCGCCCGTTCTTCGCAAGCCTTCGCTGCGGTCGACGTCACGACCCTGGCAGCTCCAGACGCCGAGCGCCGCCAGCTGACAGTGATGTTTGTCGACCTGGTCGACTCGACCGCGCTCGCGTCAAGGCTCGATCCCGAGGAGGTGAGTGAACTTTTGCGGGCCTATCAGAGCGCCGTGGCCGCCGCAATTGCGCGCTACGAAGGGCACATTGCCAAATATATGGGCGACGGCGTGCTGGCCTATTTCGGTTATCCGCGAGCCCATGAAGACGAGGCGGAACGCGCAGTGCGGGCTGGCCTCGCCGCGGTCGAAGCCATTCACAGCCTTAAGCCAAAATACGACCTGTCGTTGGAGGTCCGCGTCGGCATCGCAACAGGCGGCGTGGTGGTAGGAGAGCTTATCGGAGCCGGGGAGGCGCAGGAGAGGTCTGTCGTCGGCCAGACACCCAACCTGGCAGCACGGCTGCAGTCGCTGGCTGAGCCGAATAGCGTGGTGATCAGCCGGAACACGCGCCGCCTGGTCGGTGGTCTGTTCGACCTTGCCGACCTCGGCTCTCAGCATATCAAAGGCTTCGCCCAGCCAGTGCGTGCTTGGCGAGTGATCGGCGAAAGCCAAGCAGAGAGCCGCTTCGAGGCGCTGCACCCAGCCGCGCTCACACCGCTCGTTGGCCGCGAGGAGGAGCTGGCTCTGCTGCAGCGGCGATGGGACGAGACGCGAGATGGCGAAGGGCAGGTTGTCTTGCTCTCAGGGGAACCGGGAATTGGCAAATCGCGCCTTACGCGCGCTCTACAGCAAAGATCGGACGAGAGCACCTACACGCGCATTATCCACTTCTGCTCGCCTTACCACGTGCACAGTGCGCTGCACCCGATCATCGATCATCTGCAGCGCGCCGCCAGATTCGATCGGGATGACAATGACGAACGGAAACTCGCAAAACTCGAGGAACTGCTCGCGCTTTCGACGCAGAACGTCACAGAAGTGATGCCTATCTTTGCGGCGCTCCTGTCGATTCCATCCGGCGGGCGCTATCCGCAACTACAACTCGCGCCAGAAGAGCTGATGTCAAAAACGCTCGACGCGCTGGCCGATCAGGTCGAGGGTTTGGCGCGGCGGCGACCGGTGCTGGAGCTATTTGAGGACGTGCACTGGATCGACCCGACATCGTTTGAGCTACTGGAGCGGCTCATCGAGCGTGTGCGTAGTCTACCGGTTCTACTGGTGATCACGTTCCGGCCCGAATTCAAACACTCCTGGAGCGGTCACCCGCATGTCACGTCTCTCACGCTGAACCGCCTCAGCCGCAAATCGGGTTGCGGGATGATCGATCGGCTGACTGCCGGCAAGACATTGCCGACGGAGGTGCTGCAGCAGGTCGTGGCAAAGACGGATGGGGTGCCTCTGTTCATCGAGGAGCTAACCAAAAATGTCCTCGAATCCGGGCTGCTGCGCGAAGAGAGTGGAAGCTATGTGTTGGCTGGCCCCCTGCCGCCCTTGGCAATCCCAGCAACCCTTCAAGACTCGCTGACCGCACGTCTCGATCGCTTGATGCCGGTCAAGGAGGTGGCGCAGATCGGCGCGGCCATTGGGCGGGAGTTTTCCTACGAGCTGCTCGCCCTGGTCACTCCACTTCGCGAGAGCGAGCTCCATGGAGCACTGGCGCGGCTTGAGGAATCGCAACTGGTTTATCGGCGCGGCACGCCACCGCAAGCCATTTTTGCGTTCAAGCATGCCCTGGTTCAGGAGGCCGCATATGAAAGTCTGCTCCGCAGTAAACGGCAACAAATACACGCAGCCCTCGCGCAAGCCATAGAGGAGCACTTCGCTGAGAAGGGCACCGCCCAGCCGGAGGTGCTCGCCCACCACTACAGTGAGGCTGGCCTCGCAGAGAAGGCAGTCGGCTACTGGTTGAAAGCCGGGCAGCAGGCGGCGGAACTCTCCGCCAATGCGGAGGCAATCGGCCATCTGATGAACGGTCTGGAAGCTCTGAAATCAATTCCCGAAACGCGTCGGCGTGATGAACTTGAGCTGGACCTTCAGACTGCTCTCGGCATGCCGCTCATGGCCACAAAGGGTTACGGAGCTCCGGAGACCGGCGCCGCCCACGCGAGAGCGCAGGAGCTTTGCGAGCGGCTGGGCCGTAGCCAGCAGCAGCATTTTCCGATCCTCTACGGTCAATGGGCCTATCGCGCAGCCGGCGGCGAGTGGTCGAAGGGGCGCCAACTCGCAGAGGACTTTCTGGGTCGCGCCGAACTCCACGCCGACCGGGCCATGAAGCTCGTCGGACACAGGATTCTCGGATTTTCGCTTGCGCATATTGGAGATTTGCTGGCTGGTCGAGAGCAAATCGAGCAGGCACTTGCGCTTTACGATCCGGGACAGCACCGATCTCTCGCCTTCCGCTTCGGGCAGGATCAGAGGGCAGCTGGTCTCGCCATCTTGTCCATGATCTTGTGGCTGAGCGGCTTTCCAGAAAGAGCATCGGAAACGATGGACCGCGCGACTAAGGCGCTTGAAGAGCTCAATCACTTTAACAGCCGAGGCTACGTGCTTGCCTGGGGGGCTGCGACACTGGCTCATCTCAGTCGAGATGCTGCGGCCGTTCGACTGCACGCGGACGCGGTGATATCCCTATCCGAGGAGCACGGGCTACGTTTGTGGCTGGCCCACGGAAAGATCTTCCGGGGTTGGGCATCGGGTGCACAGGGATCGCCATCGGAGAGCGTTCCACAAATCCTTGAGGGCATGGCGGAGTGCCGAGCGGCGCGACATCGAATGCGCGCGCCATATCACCTGAGTCTTTTTGCTGAGACCCTACACCGCTCGGGCAAAACGGATGAAGCGCTACGTGCGCTCGCCGAGGCCGTTATGTTGGTGGCGGAGACCGAGGAACGCTGGTGTGAGGCGGAACTGCATCGGCTAACCGGTGAGATGCTGCTATCGCTCACTACCCCCAACGCATCCAAGGCTGAGGCATGTTACCGTTCGGCGATCGCGGTCGCCCAAGCCCAAGGCGCGAAGATGCTCGAGCTGCGGGCTGCGGCAAGCCTCGCCCGCCTCTGGCGGGACCACGGCAAGTGCGCGGAAGCCTATGAGCTTCTTGCACCGGTTTATGGCTGGTTCAGCGAGGGCTTGGGCACTTCGGATCTCAATGAAGCGCGGTTGTTACTCGCGACAGTTGCGGGCGAAAATCCATCCGCTTAGGGCCAAAGGCTGCGGTGTGTTAGCTACCGGGTCGAACCGGATACCGTCGAAGTGTCCGCTCTAGGTCAACTTGCGGCGTTGAGCGTCAGACGCTGAAAGACAGGAACGGGTCGAATTCTGCGGTTGAGCGAAGGTCGGCAATGGAGAAGCCCGCCGAATGTCCGGATGTGGCGCGACCTGCTCGTTCTGGCAGATGAGCCGAACAGCAGCGTCGTCGCGTGACGTTCTTGACATTCGCATCGCGGCCGCCTCAAACGGCTTGATGTCGCCTTATTTGGTGTTGGAGCAAGCTATCGTGTTAAGATCGCTGGTCGGCACCGTGCTACCTCTAAGGCAACGCGGCTGCAAGTGCCGGTTCGTACGCATGAGTATACTGCCAGGCTGACCGCAAAAAACAATGCAAAGATTTTCTTGCCGCAGATTTTCGCAAAAGCAAGGAGACGTTCATGAGCGCAAGTGGCCGATATCTCCGGAGCCTGATGGCATGCATGCTTGCCTGTGTCTTCTGGGTGGATACCGCTTCAGCGCAGTCGAATAACGCCGGCTGTACGTTCAGACTGGTAGCAGGTACGTCCCGACAAATTCTGAGATGCCGGCAAGGCCTTACCATCATTGCGGAAGATGGCGCTCGTTTTGCACTGGTGGACCGTGATCGAAATGGTAGTGCCGATGCGGTCAGATTACGGCGCAAGGCGCTGTTGCTCGATGCCCCAGCCGGCAGGGTCCGGGGTGGCTTCGCTGTCGTCACCCCGCAGGCGATCGCCGCGGTGCGAGGTACAAAATGGGCAGTCGACGTTGCCCGAGGCAAGACTTCTGTCTTCGTCGTCAAAGGTCGCGTCGCCGTGCAAAGGCCGGCGTCCAATGCTGGCGTAGTCCTCGGGCCGGGCGAAGGCGTCGATGTGGAAGCCGGAACAGGCACACTGACGGTCAAGCGCTGGCCCGCCGCACGTGTTTCGGCATTGATGGCGCGTTTCGGTCAGTAAGCTAAATGAGCGGGCGAGCGCTTCAGACGCTGATCGCGCTCGTCCTGGCGGGTCTTTGGGGGGCCGGGCTTGGCTTTGCGCACTGGCGCGGCAACATGTGGGGCCTCGATCGCGTCGAAGCAACGATGACGGATCTTCGAACGCTTGTTCGGGGAACGGCAAAGCCGCCGGAGCTGATTACCATTGTCGCAATAGACGACGAAGCGGTCCGAAACGAGGGCCGCTATCCCCTCAGCCGCGCCACGCTTGCCCGGATTGTCGACACGATAGCTCGCTTTGGACCGAAAGCCATTGCGGTCGACCTGCTGCTGGTCGATCCCGGGACAAAAGATGATGATGAGGCGCTCGCGCGTTCGCTGCGCGGAACTTCAAGCGTAATCGCTGCTGCAGCGGTCTACTCGGGAGGTAAACAATCGATTGCAGTCGAGGGCGATGGCCCTCTCGCCCGAGTGCCGAATGCCAAGCAGTTTTTGTGGCCCCTCAAAGCGTTCTCGGATATCGCCGCTGTCGGCGTCGTGAACGTGGTTACCGACTGGACGGGAACGCCTCGGTTCATCCCGCTGCTGTTTCGGGCCGGAGATCGGACGGAAGCGTCTTTCTCCCTGCGCGTTGCCGCCATGGCGGTGGGAGAGGATCCGGGAATAGCGCCCGACTATCTATCTCTGGGCCGACAGCGGATTCGGACGGACATTGGTCACATACTCCCTCTGACATTCTATGGCCCCCGCGGCACGATCCGCACGATCAGCGCCACGACGGTGCTGGGCGGCCAAGTCGATGGCGGCATTATTCGGGATCGAATTGTTGTGATCGGAGCAACTGCAACCGGCGCCGGCGATGTTTTCCCGACACCGTTTGATCCCGTGCTCCCAGGCGTCGAGGTCATGTCGACGGCCATTGCCCATCTGATGACCGGCGACGGCATAGTGCGAGATCAGTACGTTCGCCTTGCAGATGCCGGCTTTGCGGTGGTGCTGCCGGTGGTTCTTGTGGGGCTGTTGGCATGGCGTCGCAATGCCATCGGCCTTGCAGCGATCGTCGGCGTGGTTGTGATCTGGTTCGTGGTCAATATGACCGCATTCTCACACCATATCTGGCTGAGCGCGGCGTTGCCGATGGCCGCCGCCGTTCCACCGGCTATTTTGTTCGGGGCCGCGCAGCTTTGGTTGGGCCGGAACCAGGCCCAGTATTTCGCCACGCAGAGCGAATTGCTTCAACGAGTTCAGGCCCCGGGCTTTGAGGCGTGGCTCGCGAAGCATGGCGACTTTCTCCTGGAACCTCTCCGGAGGGACGCCGCCATCATATTCATTGACCTGTCCGGTTTCACCGGACTGAGCGAAACATTGGGGCCGAACGCCACACGCGAACTTTTGAACACGTTCCATGCGTTGGTGGACGAAGAGGTGACAAGCTGCGGTGGCGTTGTCACGAATTTCATGGGTGACGGAGCCATGATCCTGTTCGGGCTACCGGAAGCAGCGACAGATGATGCCTTCAATGCTGCCCGCTGCTGCGCAGCGCTCGCCAGCCGTACCAACAACTGGCTCGTCTCGTTGCCCGCATCAACTGCATCCAGGCTCGGCTTCAAGATCGGAGCGCATTACGGAACAATCGTTGCGTCGAGACTCGGTGGCAAAGGCCGTCAGCACATCGCGACTACGGGTGATACGGTTAACGTCGCCAGTCGCTTGATGGAGATCGCGGCCGGCCAAAATGCCGAAGTCGCAGTGAGCGACGAAATCCTGCAAGTCGCCGGCCGCGACTGCGAGTTGTTCAAATCTGGTGCTCTAAGAGGACCTGTGGAAGCACAGGTCCGCGGGCGTTCAGGCTCGCTCGCAATCTGGCTGTGGCAGAGTTCGCAGACGCTGCAGGATACCAGGCCCCGTGAACAATGATGGTACCGGAATGTCTGAATGGCGACCGTTTGGCCGCGACATTTCGAATCCTGCCTGAGGCCTCGGCCAACCCGAACGGGAGATTCTGAATAAATCCGCAATGATGGAAGGCAGCTTCGGGTCATGGGCGTGAATTCGGCCGGGGGCCAACGAGCTTCCGCTTAAGGTCGTATCAGGCTGTAGCGCGAACGGCAGGTTTGGAGAAACGCAATAAGGATCGGCAAATGGCGCTCCTAAGCCGTTCGGCCGATCCCCGCCGAATGGCGATCTCCCCACCCGCAGCCGTCGTTCTTCCGAATCCTTTCCGCAACGTATGCTGAACCGAAAGGGGGATTTCGATGCATCGCCTTCTCATCGGCGTGGTCTGTAATCAGGCAGGAACGTAGGTCAACCTGATGACTTCCCCGCCGATTCGCTCGCTGGCCACAAGGCGGAGCGGTGGCCGAGAGCCGGCGAAGAAGGGCTTGCCGCGACCAAGCACCACGGGGTGACGGTAGAGGCGGTATTCGTCGATCAGACCCATTTCGGTCAGGCTTTGCGCCAACTCTGGTCCGGAAGCGGAAATCTCTCCTGTTAGCTTGGCCTTTAGCCTGCGTATCACTACCTCGACGTCATCCGCGATAAGCGTGGCATTGGGACCGACCGACTTCAACGAGCGCGATACATTTCGGCTGGCGCCGCCACGCCGCCGCGAACTCGTGTTGCTCCGTACTCCACTCAGGACGATCTTCGTCCCAATAGCGCATGGCCTCGTACATGCGGCGACCGTACACACTGCCGGTCAGGTCGCGCACATGCTCTATCCAGTGACGAAAGAGCGCGGGTCTTGGCGCAGGTAATTCCTCGTGGTCGACATAGCCGTCGAGGGACTGGTTCATTCCGAATACGATTTTCGCCATGCTGCAAAATCCCCCCGTCGCGTCAGGTATACAAGACGAACGACAGCCAAGCGCCCCCGACACATGCTCGAAATTTTTTCTTGTGGGGGTCGTTAGCCGGTTCATGTCGCAAAATTCCCGAGTCTTGAATCGGTTTCGCGACTGATATTGACGTCGCAAAACCGGATGTTCTGCGACGCCCTTTCTAACGTCACACGTGGGGCACGGATTTGCCGAGTGGCTGCACCGCCAAGCGCAGGCCCATCGTGCGAAGGACGGCATTCAGGCTGCGCAGCTCTGGGTTCCCCTTCTCCGAAAGGGTACGGTAGAGTTGCGTGGGGTTCAGCTCGGCCGACTTGGCGACGGCGGGCATGCCGCCGAACGCCTTGGTCATTTGCCGGAGCGTCACCAGCAGTTCGCCCTGGTCGCCATCCGCAAGGATCGCGTCGAGCGTGGCAGCGGCCGTCGCCGGATCGTCCCGGAACAGATCGGCCATTGCGTCGTCATGACTGCGGTCTTTCATCGTCATTGCTCCTTCAAACAGTACGGTTTTGCCAGTCGCGCCAATAGTCACACGCCCGGTCAATGTCGGCGTCCTGTGTTCGTTTGGTGCCGCCGCACAAGAGCAGGATCACCGTCTTGCCCGATCGGACGTAGTAAACCCGGTAGCCAGGGCCGACATCGATGCGCAGTTCGTGGACGCCCTCGCGAAGCGGCTTGAAATCACCGAAGTTGCCTTGCTCAAGCCGGTTCAATCGTCGGATGATCGCCGCTTTGGCTTGTACGTCGCGAAGCTTGCGCAGCCAGCCGGCAATCAGGTCTTCGCCGTCACGCGTGATGTAGTGTCGTACATCGAACATTTAGGCGATATTCGTTTAAAAACGAATTTTTCGCAAGCCCTTTTTTGCCCGCTGACCATCACAATGTGGGAGCTGTACCTCGCGGATATCAGGAATTACGCGACAAATCGCGAGTCTGGCGCCAGACGGCATGTCCACATTTGGGTAGGGGCTGGGCTCGCGGCCACCCTTTTTCAGACGTCGAATGTCCCTACTGCACCGTCAACTCGGCTCGCTCGCCGGCTGTGATGGTCACCGTGCTTTCCTTCGAGCTGTTGTCCAACTTTTCGGAGACGACGGCGTAGTCGCCGGCCGGCAGCGCCGCCTGATATTTCTCGTCATAGGCGTAGCCAAGCGATTTGCGGTTGCCGTTGATGTCCTTCTTCGCATCGAAAATCTCGATCTTCGAAGCTCCTGGCGCGGTGATCGCCAGCACGCCGGCATTGATGGCGATCTTCAGATCCTGATGCTCACCGGCCTTGACGCTGAACGGCTGCTCGACGACGGCAAGGTCGACCGTCGCCGTCAGCACATAGTCGTCGGGCGGCAGATCGAACTTGCTGTCGGGGCCATAGGCATAAGCCACCTCTTGCCTCGTTCCGTCGATCTTCTTTTTTGCCTTGAACACCTTGAAGCCAATGCCCGAGCCGTCGGCCTTGTCGCCACCGGCAATGTAGTAGGCGTTGGCAACGACACGGCCGACGCCGACGACGATATCCTTGTCGACGACGTTGCCGGCAGTGAGCGGGATGGTTTCGGTAACCTCGCCCTGCCCGATCCTGACCGTGACTTTCTGATCGCCGGCCGGCAACACCACCTTGGTGTCGCCATAATAGGTCGCAGGCATTTCAACGCCCGGAAAGGCGATCACGACAGCCGCACCATCGGCCACATCCGCTCCCTCGCTTGGCCGCGGATGAATGATGAGCGTGCCGGCATCGAGCACGAACAGGGGTTTGTAGACCTCGACCGCCTCGACCGTGATCTTCTGTTCGGTCCTGGCCTCGCCATGGCGCGCCACGACTGTGTAGTCACCCGGCTCCAAATTGCCTTTATAAGCTCCGTATTCGGTGGCGACGTACTCGCCGCGCGTGCCGTCGGACTTTGCCTTGAATATCTCCCAGGAATTGCCGTCGGTGACGGGATCGCCGCCATCGGCGAGCACCACGGCGGGCATGAAGTTGAACTCCGGTTTTTCCGACGCGGCGACCGGCTGCGGCGCTGGCGCTGGTTCGGGCGCCGGTGCAGGTGCGGCGGCGATGGTCTCGACCAGCGCGTCCTGCAGCGCCTTCTCATCCGACGCCTGGATGTATTTGCCGCCGGTGTTGTCGGCGAGGCAAGCAACCTGCCTGCCCTCGTCCGCGGTCAGGCCGAAGCCGACGACGTTTACGGTGAAGTCGACGCCGGCAGCCCTCAGTTCCCTGCCGAGCGCGCAGGGGTCGCCTTTGCAGGTCTCGAGCCCGTCGGTGATCAGGATGACGGTGGCCTTGTCCTCGGTGTATTTCAGCGCCTCGGCCGCCTGCCTGACGGCTGATGTCAGCGGCGTCTTGCCGATGAATTTCAGGCTGTCGGCGGCAGTGGAAACAGCACCTGCCGAGCCGGCCTGCGGCGGCACGATGAGCTCGATGTCCTCGCAACTGCCCTTCTCGCGATGGCCATAGGCCATGAAGCCGATTTCCTTGTCGGCGGGGACCGATTGCAGCACCGTTCGCAGCGATTCGCGGGCGATTTCGAGCTTCGGCTTGCCGTCGATCTGCGCCCACATCGAACCGGAGGCGTCGAGAACGATGACGACACGGTCGGCGGCAAGGCCGAGCGTCGTCATCCACAACAGGAGCGCCGCCGCAACGATGCTCCGTGCAAGTCCCGCCATGAAATCTCCCCCCAGTCAGTGGCCGCCAGTTCGTCGCAGCCAGTCAGCTTCTGCCAGCAGTCCATGCCCGCCAGTCCGTCCCAGCCGGGGGAAGCTATTTGACGCCGCGTCAGGATACAAGCCCGGGCGCCGGGGCACGTGGCGGGCCTGACTGCGCCAAACCCCTCAATATGTCGTGCGCCGCTCTTCGGAAGGCGGCCGGCCAAACTGCAGCCGGTAGCTCTGGGCAAAATAGGAGTGCGAGGTGAAGCCGGTGGCGATCGCCACGTCGAGGATCGGCATGTTGGTCTGGCGCAGCAATTCGCGCGCCCGCTCAAGCCTGAGCCGCATGTAATAGCGGCCGGGCGTCACACTGAGGTGACGCAGGAACAGCCGCTCGACCTGGCGCACCGACAGGCCCGCCGACTTGGCGAGCTGCACCGCCGACAGCGGCTCGTCGAGATGGTCGGCCATCAGCTCGACGATGCGCCGCAGCTTCTCCGATTTGCCGGTCAGGTCTCGCTCGGGGCCGACGCGCTGGCGGTCGCCGGCGGAGCGGATGCGCTCGTGCTGGAACTGGTTGGCGACGCCGTTGGCGAGGCTCGAGCCGAAATCGCCGCGCACGATCTCCAGCATCAGGTCGATGGAGGTGGTGCCGCCGGCGCATGTGTAACGCTTGCGATCGATCTCGAAGACGTTGCCGGTGCAGTTGATGTCGGGAAACCGTTCGACGAAGCCGGCGCGGTTTTCCCAGTGGATGGTGCAGCGATAGCCTTCGAGCTGGCCTGCCTCGGCGAGCAGATAGGAGCCGACCGACAGTGCGCCGAGCGCGTTGCCGCGCCGGCCCCAGCTGCGCAGCGCCGCCAGCACCTTGCTCTTGCCGGGAAACTCGGTGGTCAGCCCGACCGAGACGAAAAGAATATCGACCGGCGGCAGATCGGCGACAGCGTAGTCGATCTTGAGCGGCAGGCCGTTGGAGGCCATGACGGCATCGCCGTCGGCCGACACCGTCGTCCAGCCATAGAAGTCGTGGCCGAGCAGCCGGTTCGCCGACCGGAACGTGTCGATTGCGGCGGCCAGCGAGAACATGGAAAACTTGTCGACCAGCAGGAAGCCGAACTGCCGGCCGCCGTGAATGGGATCATTGGCGACCGGCCGCTCTGGGGGAACAGTGAGGTTCGGCAAAGCTTTGGGCTTTCCAGGTTCAGAAAGACGGCCGTTTCAATCCGGCCGCGAGATAGGCGGAAGCTAGCGTGTTGGCCATCAGCATGGCAATGGTCATCGGGCCGACGCCGCCGGGCACTGGCGTGATGGCGCCGGCCGTCCTGGCCGCTTCCGCATAGGCGACGTCACCGACGAGACGGGTCTTGCCTTCGCCCTTTTCTGGCGCCGCGATGCGGTTGATGCCGACGTCGATGATGGTGGCGCCCGGTTTGACCCAGTCACCCCTGACCATTTCAGCTCTGCCGACAGCGGCAACGAGAATGTCGGCGGTGCGCGCCAGTGCAGCCAGGTCCTTCGTGCGGCTGTGCGCGATGGTGACGGTGCAGTTGGCGGCAAGCAGAAGATTGGCCATCGGCTTGCCGACAATATTGGAGCGGCCGACGACCACCGCATTGAGCCCGGAAAGATCCTTGCCGCGCACACGCTCGATGAGCAGCATCGAGCCGGCCGGCGTGCAAGGCACGAACGCCGTCTCCAGTTCGCCGGTGCCGAGCTTGCCGACATTGATGAAGTGGAAGCCGTCGACATCCTTTTGCGGCGCTATTGCCTGGATGACCTTGCCCGCATCGATATGGCCAGGCAGCGGCAGCTGCACCAGGATGCCGTTGATGCCGGGATCGGCGTTGAGTTCGCCGATGATAGCAAGCAGTTCCAGTTCGGACATCTCGGCCGGCAGCGTGTGCTGGACCGAATGAAAGCCGCATTCCTTGGCGGTGCGGGATTTGGAGGCGACGTAAACCTGGCTCGCCGGATCCTCGCCGACGATGACCACGGCGAGACCGGGTTTGTGCGCGCCCTTTTCCATCAGTTCGATCGTCAGGGCCTTGACGCGCCGCACCACGCCTTCGGCAACGCTTTTTCCGTCAATCAACTCGGCCATCAACCATCCTCGACATCGCTCTGCTTCGGGCGGCATTCTCACGAAAATCCGACCGGGCAATCCCGTCAAAGCGCCGTCTTATGCCGCTAACTCGAAACCGATGGCTTTTATTCTATTCGGCGCTCAGAAATAGCGCCGCGATCGGCTTTCGGTGAGTTCGCGAACCGCTTCGCGGAATTCGCGCAAGCTGGCTCGGATTTCCTCGATGGAGGCTTGCTGTTCAGCGGCTTTCGAAGCCTGATCTGCCTCGTCCGACGAGGCTCGCGGATACTGCTGCTGCGGATGAGGCACTGGTCCGGCATGGGGCGGAACGGGCGGCTGGTATGCTTTGTCTTCAATGGGTGTCCGGCGCTCCTCTGTCCGGCGGCGCGGCCGCGAATCGGCGGTTTCGCGCAGGCTCGCATAGGCGCCGCGCATGGCGCCGAGGCCGACACCGGAAGCAAGCCCCGCCAGCAGGCCGGCAAGCACCGTCATGGCGCGCGACGGTCCGTTTGGCTCGAGCGGGGCGAAGGCCTTGGAGATCACGTTGATGTTGGCGGTGTTGATGTCCTTCTGCTCGCCGGTCTCCCTGGCGCGGAGAAGATATTGCTCATAGACGGAGCGTTTGGCGGCGGCCTCGCGCTCCAGTTCGCGCAGCGTGACCAAGTCGCTGTTGACGTCGCCGCTGCGGACCTTCAACTGTGCCAGCCGGGAGGCCAGATCCTGTTCGAGCTGCACGGCGCGCCTCAAGTCGACCTGCAGCGACGAGGCGATGCGGCGCAGTTCCCCGGCGATACGCTCGCGCGATCCGGCAAGCTGGGCATTGAGCGCCTGGAGCTCGGGATGGCGCGGGCCGAGCCGGATCGCGGCGCGGTCGGCCTCCTGCTTGAGCGTCGCATATTGCGAGCGCAGCTCGCTCATGGTGTTGGAGTTGATCTCCTCCGGCAAGGTGCCGCTCAGAACCGAATTCACGTCGATCGAGCGCGCCGACGCCGCGCGGGCGTTAAGTTCCAGCGTGCGCGCGCGGGCGATGGCCAGCTGCTGGTTGAGCTTGAGCATCTCGTCGTCGCTAATCAAATGGCCTTGCGCGTCGACGAGGTCGTGCGCGGCCCTGAAATCCTCGACCTTGCGCTCGGCCACTTCGACGCCCTTGCGCAGCTCGTCGAGCCTGCCCGTCAGCTCGTTGGTCGCGCGGCCAGCGGTGTCGGACTGGATCTGACCGAAGGTCTGCAGAAAAACATCCGTCATCGTGTTGGCGATGAGCGCCGACTTCTCGCCATTTTGCGTGGTGGCGCTGACGGAGATGACAAAGGTCTTGCCGCCGCGCTCGACCGAAAGGCTCTCCGCCAGATTGGCGACGGCCAGCGCACGGCGGCGACCTTCACCGGCAGCCGGCCCGTCATTGCGCGACAGGATCGACCGGATGACCGTCATCATCCCCAGCCCATCGGAACCTTGCCCGTTGAACTCCGGATCATTGACGAGATTGAGCTTGTCGACGACCTTGTTGAGAACGGTGCCGGAGGTGAGCACGCGAACCTGGTTCTCGACGATGGCCAGCGTGGCGTCGGACGCAACCACCGATTGCGTGAGGTCGCGGTCGGTGAGCTTCAGGTCGCGCGGGTCGACGATCAGCTCTGCGGTGGCTTCATATTTCTTCGGCGTCGACAGCGCGATGGCGACGCCAAGCGTGGCGCCCAGTATCGTCATGGCGACGATCAGCAGCTTCGAGCGGGCAATGCCGCGGACGACCTGCATCGGATCGATCAACGGCTTCCATTCTTGTCTGTCGTCATCCTGACGGGAAGACCGCCGCTCGTCATCTGCATATCCGGGTTCGGGTGCGGCATATCGAGGTTCGGGTGCGGCGTATCGAGGCTCGAACGCGGCGTATCGAGGCTCGAACGCGGCGTAACGGGAGTCGGCATCGGAGCGGCGGTCCTCGGAAACAGCGGCAGCAACCGGCTTCTCCCGTGGCATGGCTTCCGCATGGTCCGCTTCAATGGGCTCGTCGGTCTCAGGCGGCATCCGGGCGGCCGAGGCCGATGCATCCTCGGCTTGAAACCGGCTTGTTTCATCGTTCGCCGATAGCTCCGGAGTCACCCAGCGTTCCGGGGTCGCCGAGGGCTCCAGGTTTGCCGAGAATTCCGGATGCGCCCGCCGCTCGCGGCGTAAGCGCGCGACACGATGGCGCGCTGCAGCATCCTCGCGCCATGACGGGTCTGCCCGGTCCCCGATCGCAACCAGCGATGGTTCTTCTTCGCCGCGCAACGCCTGGCCGAGCGCCAGCAAGGAGCGCTCGCGCTTCCAATCTTCACGGTTTTGCCTGTCGACCATTGTCGTGGAGCTTGCCCTTTGCGGCTTGGACGCGCGGTCAGCCATTCGTTAAACCACGCTAAACAAGTATAGGAAACAAAAGGTTAATTTCCCAGCCTTGAAGACACGGTTTCCCTCTAGGGTTGTGCCCTTCTTGAAAGCATCGAAAGCGCCCAGAACCGCGCGTTAAACTTTCCGGCCTATGCTGTCTCGACACATGACCCAGGCTGGCAACATCCCGCAAAAACGGCCTCTCGCCCGGATCGGCGCTTTCGTCGCCGAGCGACGGCGACTGGTTTGCGACTATCTTTCGGCGATCAGCGGCGCGGGCGGGCGGCTGGTGTTTTCGCTCGCCTATTTCATCGCGCTGGCCAACACGCTGTCGATCGCCGAGTTCGGCATGTTCGCCACCGCTTCGGCGGCCGGCGTGATGCTGTCGCGCATCCTGGCCTTCGGCTTCATCTCGGCGCTTTACCGAACCGCCACCATCCGCCCCAATCTGATCGGCACCTTCACGGCCGGCTTCCTGCTGTTTGGCGCGATATCGCTGCCATTGCTGGCTGCCGCCTCCTACGGCGTCTACCTGGTCTTCTTTGCCGGCACCGTGCCGCTGTCGGTCTTTGCGGCGATCGTGTTTGCCGAGGCGTTGCTGTGGCGGCCGGTCGAGGTGGCGCTGATCGTCAACAACGGCCTCGGCAAATTCGGCCGCGCCGCCCTGCTGACGATCCTGGCGACGGCCTTGCGGGCGCTCGGCGCCGTGCTGTTCATGTTCGCGGCGCAGCCGACCATAGGAGCCTGGTCCTGGTATTACATCGGCGCCAACGCCGCCTCGCTGCTCATCGCCTTCGGATTTTTCTATCCGCGACAGCGGCTGCGGCTGCGGCTGGCGCTCTATCTGCGGCGGCTCGCCGATTCCATCTACGTGGCCGGCGCAGAGGTGCTGTTCTACCTGCAGATGGAATTCGACAAGCTGCTGGTGCTGGCGATCGGCGGTCCGCACCTCGCCGGCATCTATGCCATCATCATGCGGCTGGTCGACCTGACGGCGATCCCGATCCGCACCTTCTCGATGATGCTGGTTCAGCGTATGATGCGGGCGCCGGAACTTTTGTCGCGCCTTTCGGTCAAGAGCGGTATCGAAGGCGGCGTGTTCGCGGTCTCGACGCTGGCGCTGGCGACACTCGCCATCGTGCTGCATTTTTTCCCCAACGCGCTCGGCAGGAATGTTGCGGAGGCCGCCCCTTTGGTGGCGCTGGCGATCTGCGTGCCGGGCCTGCGCAATCTCGTCGAATACCAGGCCGAGCTTCTGTTCGCGCGCGGCCAGACGCTGGTGCGGGCGATCAACCTGGCGCTGCTTGCCGGGCTGAAGGCGGTGCTGCTGACCTATGTGCTGACCCATATCCTGGACACACCCGATCTGGTGCTGTCGCTCAACGTCGTCTTCCTGCTGCTCTATCTCGCCTCGGCGCTGCTCACCTACTCGGTGATGCGCAGGCCGGCGAAGCCGGTCTAGGTCGACCAGCTGGCGGCCGTCGATGCCGAGATGGGATGGACACTTCGATTCGTTGGCAGTAGTCGCTGGCGATGGGACGCCACAAATGATCACGCGTGGTTTACAGGCGAAGGCCGTTATAGCAATCAAGCTCTAAAATGGGGGGAGTTCTACGAAGTGATCGGCGACGGCGGGGCAGTCGACGAGCCCGATTGGGGGGTTCTGTCGTCGGACAGTCCGACATCACGGCATTTCTTGTTCTATTTTCGAGATGAGACCCTCGAGGTTGTCGCCCGAGACTGGTCGTTCACTCGAAAAATGCCGGGTGTCGGGTAGCGGCGAGCCTTGCCGCCGCTTCTCCAGAGCAACGTTCGCGCCACGACTGCTACCAGTTCGTTGCGGCCGTTTATCGTTCAGCCCGCGTCAGTTAGGCATCGCGCAGCAGTGTGCTATCGGGCAGATGAGCCGGGCCAACGGAGTGATGAGATGCGTCTGAGGAATTGCCACAACTTCCATGACTTCCGCAGCATGGCCAAACAGCGCCTTCCCCGACCGATCTTCAACTACATTGACGGTGCGGCCGATGACGAAGTCACTTATCGGCGCAACAGGGCTGCCTTCGATGACTGCGACCTGGTGCCGAATGTTCTGCGCGGCGTGACCAATGTGGACATGTCGGTGACCGTCATGGGCCAGAAGCTAGCGATGCCGGCCTACTGCTCGCCAACAGCGCTCCAGCGCCTGTTCCACCATCAGGGCGAACGTGCGGTGGCGGCAGCGGCGGCGAAATATGGCACGATGTTCGGCGTCTCCTCGCTCGGCACCGTCAGCCTCGAAGAGGCGCGCCAGATCAGCAATGGGCCGCAAGTCTACCAATTCTACTTCCACAAGGACCGCGGATTGAACCGCGAGATGATGGCCCGGGCCAAGCAGGCGGGAGTAGAGGTGATGATGCTGACGGTGGACAGCATCACCGGCGGCAACCGCGAGCGTGACAAGAGAACGGGGTTCGCCATCCCCTTCAAGCTCAATCTCGCTGGCATCGCGCAGTTCGCGGTCAAACCGTCATGGGCGATCAACTACTATATGCATGAGCGGTTCCGGCTGCCACAGCTCGAAGGCCATGTCGACATGGGCGGCGGCGCGATGTCGATCAGCCGCTACTTCACGGAGATGTTGGACCCCTCCATGTCGTGGGGCGACGTTGCCGAGATGGTGCAGCACTGGGGCGGACAGTTCTGCCTGAAAGGCATCATGTCGGTCGAGGATGCCAGGCGTGCGGTCGAGATTGGTTGCACCGGAATTGTCCTCTCCAATCACGGCGGTCGCCAACTCGACGGCTCGCGTACCGCGTTCGACCAGCTTGCCGAGATCGTCGATGCGGTGGGAGACAGAATCGATGTGATGATGGATGGTGGCGTGCAGCGCGGCACCCACGTGCTCAAGGCCCTGTCGCTGGGCGCAAAGGCCGTCGGATTGGGCCGCTACTACCTTTTCCCACTGGCGGCCGCCGGACAGGCCGGCGTCGAACGCGCACTGGAATTGATGCACATCGAGATTGAGCGGGGCATGAAGCTGATGGGCTGCACCTCGGTCAACGAACTCACGCGACGGAACCTGCGCTTCCGGCAGTAACAGGCGACTTCCCACCCTTTCATGACCTCCTGCCAGGAAGGTCGGGGGCCTAAGCCCGGTCATTAAAGGGCGATGAGTTTTTATCCTCGGACTAATCGAGCCCGATCAGGCGGCGGATGCGGCCGACATCGGTGCCGATAAAGGACTGCATGCCGATGGCCACCTGTTGCGGCGCCATGGCGGCGACGAAACGGCGGAACTCGTCATCCGACAGCGCCTCGCCCGTCCAGTGGACGCGGCAGAACTCCTCCGAGCCATGGAAATGGCCGGCGCCGGCGAGCACGTCGTCGACATAGCGGCCGTAGATCATGCATTCGGAGAATTTGCGCGCCGCACCGACGACTTCGACCCAGTTGCGGCCATGGATCTTCTCGATCCGCGCGCACAGCGCCGTCACGGTTTGGCGGCGCCAGGCAATCAGCGTCGAAATGTAGTCGTGGGTCGAAACCTCCGATGGCTCGATGCCAAGCGCCGAACCGGCATTGCGCGACCTCCGCGCTCCGTGCAGATCACGCATGAAAAGCTTTCGCATGAATCCCTGCAGCATTTTCCGACGCCGAAACTGCTAGATTCGTTTTTTTCAGAAGATTGGCCGTTTCGCAAGCATCGAGCCATCAGGCCCAATTCAAGGACAATTGCTCACACGCTCTGTCAATTTTGTCTTTGAGGCTTGTGCGTGGTACGATATGGTACAAAGAAGGTGATGTTTGTTTGGACATTACGCGGAGCAACGGTAATTTAGAGTCATCTAATGTATCAAGACTCCGCGCTCCAATCGCTCGAAGAGCACGAAAGTAAGAATGCGAAATTTACGCATTCTCTTGATTTTTCAACCTTTAGCTTTCAACCTCACGAGCAATTTCCGGCTTTCCGTTTCGCCAATCGAGGCGTGATGGACTTGTCAGCCGTGCGGGATTGTCCTCAATCCTTTCCGGCCCGCCAAACGGTGTGGAACCTGGATAGACTCGCTTTTATGCGAACTGAGCTTCCAGGCGAAAATCATGCTCATCGCCAGAAGCATCTGAAAAATGCCGTTCTTGACCATTGGTATGTCACCCTGCCGTTTTGCTTGCCGGGTGAGTGGCATAAAGGCGAGAAAGCTGTGCCTGAGCTGCACTGCCTGGCCAGCCCGTTCGATAGACAAATCAATCACGACGGGGTCCTTACGCTCTTCATCCCAAACGATCTGTTTATCTCGACTGCCGGGCTCCATCGAATGTTGGATGCCAAGTTCGAAGGAGGGCTCGGTAAGCTGCTGGCAGACTACCTGCTTCTTCTCAACCGGTCGCTGGCGGATTTGCAGTCGCCGGAGATACCATACGTCGTCGAGGCAACACGAAGCCTTGTGGCCGTATGTCTCGCGCCCTCCCAAGATCGCTTGAGAGAAGCACAAACCCCAATCGACGCGACATTTCTAGGCCGAGCGCGACGGATGATTGACGGCAGACTTGTGGATCACCAACTGACATCCCAAACGCTGTGCGCGGAACTTGGCGTGTCCCGCTCCCGGCTATACAGAATTTTCGAGCCGCTCGGGGGAGTAGCTTCTTACATTCGGAGGCAGCGGCTACTGCGAACGCGGGACGCGCTCTCCGACATTGGCGATACGCGGTCCATATCCCGGATCGCCGAGCAATGGGGCTTCGTCGATGCTTCCAGCTACAGTCGAACGTTCAGGCACGAATTCGGCATTTCACCGAAGGAAGCACGGGATATA
The DNA here is from genome assembly GCF_055811535.1 of Mesorhizobium sp. WSM4816. NCBI lineage: Bacteria > Pseudomonadati > Pseudomonadota > Alphaproteobacteria > Hyphomicrobiales > Phyllobacteriaceae > Mesorhizobium > Mesorhizobium sp. WSM4816. The sequence continues at coordinate 75,457 of NZ_JBVVQR010000022.1, forward strand.
GGTTGGGCGAGCGATGGCTTAGTCGTGGCGCAGCAATGCCAGGCACGACACGAAGGGCCGCAAACGCTTTACCAGCTACTCCGCACTGTCGATGGAACCTGACCGGACCGAGCACGGCGGGACAAGTCCGCGCTAACGTCAGCTTAGCCGCCTCACGGCGCTCCCAGGCGAGCGACGGTCTTACCTGCAGCATCGACGAGCATCAGATTTCCATCCTGTACAAAATACGCCGCAGTTTGCGAAAGCGCTGCGTGGAAGACCGCCTCTTGAACGGATTTGGCATCTTCGCAGGCCATCATTGTCGATGCCAGCTGGCCAAATTTCATTGTCGTACCTTCCATGTCGACGTTGCCGCGAAAAGCGTTGCAGCCACCATTGCCGCTCACCGCGCCATCAGCATCAAAAATAAGCGTCGACGTCACGTTCGTATCGGCGCTCTTGCCGTCCAGCTCTAAAACCCTCCATTCGGTACCTGCCAGCGAGACGCCGGAAGCCTCCTCTGCGTTCTTACTGCCCGCCTGAACGAGGAGGATTGAAAACAATTCTCCCGCTCTCGCCAGATCGACCGGGGTCGGCTCGGCACTGGCGAACCAGGCGGAGCCGCCGACCTCAATGCGGGCCTGTATCGCATAGGCCTCTCCGTTCGACAGTTTGCTTGAATCGAGAACCAGGCCAAAGGCAATGGGAACTTGTCCGGCCGGCGCCACCGCAGTTGCGGCCAGGGCGGTTTCTGGCTTGGCCAAATCTATGAATTCCACAAGGAGAGTGGCATCTGAGGGTAGCGCAATCCGCTCCCGGTAGAAGGCGCTGCCGGACAGTTTCACATCCGCAGCATACGCGCCATGCGACGCTAGGCAGCATATGGCTGCGGCAACAAGGGCTGACAGCAGCTTCACGGCGTTTCTCCTACCTATAAAAATGACAAACTGAGATTTATCCGCTGACAGGCGTCGCCCCGCGCGTGATGAAAAGGACCTTCAGCCGAGCAATATCTTCAGGTGTAATGCTCGGCGGATCGGTTACGGCCAGCCACGCATCGATATAGTGCTGTGGTGCAAAGACATGGCCGTAACCCATTGGAGACGTCGTCGCTATTGCCATATCGACCGTCAGTTGCAGCATCGTGATAAGCGGATACCAGCGAACCTCTTCCGATACGTCGGGTCCGCGCGGCTCTTTCATCCAATCGGGTTCTCGATAAAGCGTGGCGACGTCGAAGAAGGTTATCGGATCGCTGGCATATTGAAGGTAGACTATCCGGATCGGTCCCCACTCCGCGTCTGGAATGTCCAAGGCATCGTTCTGATTGGTGAACCGGAAGATCGAGCTGTTGCGAAATCGGGGGAGCCATTCGGGCGATCCGGAATTGCGGCCGTCAGTAACGGATCGCCAGGTGCGGCTTGCGAAGGGTGGCCCGCTCCACAAAGCGCCTTGAAACGGATCTGCGACGACATCGTAAAGGTTCGCCGACTGTTCAGAGTTCATCGCCCCGAGGCTTAGGCCGTGCAAGTAGAGTTTCGGGCGGACGTCGCGTGGAAGCGAAGACCAGTAGGTGTAGACCTCTTGGAACAGCGCGTCGCCGGCCTCCGCGCCGTAGTCCGGCTCGACCAGGAGGGATAGCCAACTGGCGAGGTAGGAGTATTGCATTGCGACGCTCGCGACATTGCCCCTGTGAAGATATTCAACCGGGTCCAGCGCAGCCGGATCAATCATGCCGGTACCAGTCGGCACGATGATGATCAGTATGGACCTTTCGAACGCGCCGGTACGTTTCAATTCCTGCAAGGCCAGCTTCGCGCGTTCATCGGCAGTGTCGGCCGAACTCATTCCGACATACACCCGAATAGGGTCCACAGCCCCTTCCCCGAAGAAAGTTGCTATCTCTGCCGCCGTTGGACCGGAACTGACAAACCTGCGGCCCTGCCTGCCGAGTTCTTCCCATGACAGCAAAGAAGCCGCGCTTCCGGTCTTGATCGATTGCGCGGGCCTGCTGCGGTCATCTTCGATGAGAGCATCCATCTGCTTGAACGAGGAATCCAGGATTCTAAGCGTCAGGCTGAAGACCAGTCCCTCGACGACCGACCAGAACAGCGCGACCGCCAGCAGGCCGCCGACAAGGTGAGAGACCCGCCTCGGGACGAAGCGTCCCAGCCAGCCGGAGAACACCAGGAAGGTGTGCCTGAAGAGGTGTGCCAACAACATGAGTGTCGCAAATACGACGACAGCGACAATCCCTGTCTTGAGCGGACTCGCGGTGTCCAGCGGAGCGAGATCCATCAAAACGCGGATCGAATTCTGCCATTCCAGAGTTCTCCAAAGGAACACGGCGGCAATCACAACGCACGTGCCGGCGACTGCAATTCTCATCGCCTTCAGGGTTCGGTCCCGTAGCTGCGGCAATTCGAGATAGATCCACAGCGAATAAGCGACGAAGCCGATGCCGTATCCGAGTGCAGCTGAAAGTCCCGAAAGCACACCCTGGACCAGATAGGATCGTGGTATAAGGCTGGGCGTAAGCGAGACCGCGAACGCAAGGGTCGCTACCAGTATCCCTGTCGCGAGGAATGAATGTGCGAGCTTGGTCAGGATCGCGCGCAACTCATTGGTCCTCAGCGTTTAACGGACAGCAACTTTGTAAGACGGCGCAACGATCGAGTCCTTAGGCTGAATCTAACGGCCTCCAGACCCTGGAACGATGGCCCAGACCATTATCTTCTAAGTCGACGCAGATCGACGACGCGGCCATTGTTCGCGCTCACTGCAATTTCGAAACGGAATGCGCCGCGCCTGGCGCGATAGACGAAGAACCGCCCGCGGCAATCGACACGTCGAATGTCTCTGAAGCCGCGATTGCGCAAGATTCGCTCGCCATCACGACAAGTGATGGCACGGCCATTATTGAGGCTGGTGCCGATATTGATGTTTACCGTGACTGCGTGGGCGGGCGTTGGCGAAGCTGCAGGGACAACGAAGCTGAGAGCTATACCAAAGCAAGCGAACAAATGACGATGCATAAGACTTCCTCCGTATTGACGGGCTCTTCGAGAACAATTCGTCGTCGGCTGCCTTGTCAAGGCAAAGACGGTGCCAGTCCCTAATTTAGGGACAACCAGACAAACTCAGGACTCTGTGCTCATGACCTCTCTCCATCGAAGCTAAGATCGAGATGGGTAGAAAACAAAACTTGCCTCCTGTCCGCGTGTTGCCGTCCTTGGCGCCACCGAAAAGGGGGCAGGAACCGGACGCAGGAGCCGGAGTCGGAGCTGGCGCCTTTCTCGGCGCTGTCGTGGCGTACTCACTCTGGGTAAGTTTCACCGCCATCCGGCCCCGCCTTGTTGAAAAGGATGAATGCCAAAGGGTCGCCAGGCTCGGACGGTACTTCGCTGCGCTGGCCCGCAATCTCTCCATTAACGCTGCTTGTATATTCCGCGACCACTTCGCCGAAGCTGTTGCGCTGGATGGCCACCTTTTGTCCGGCTTCAACCTTGTCGTTGAGCTTGACCAGATGCTCGATAAACCCGCCCTGGGTTGCCACGACCGGAACCGCGCTGTTGCCTAAGAAAACACCCACGTCCTTGCCTGTCCGTCCCATTGGGCCGGCCAGGATGCCGTGATGCTTGAGGACATTCATCGTGCCCTCCACGAACAGGGGGATCATCTCGAGATCGAGGACGCGCGCAGCGCCGACCTCCGGGCAAAAAGACGGGATACCCGCGTCCACAAACGCGTTATGCAGGACACCGGGATATGTATGATTGTCGAAGATCTGGCCGACCGGGTAGAGTTCCACCATCGACCGGATCTCGGGCACATCCATGCTTGCAATATTGAATGCGGTGACTTCGAATCCGCTTGTCCCGGTATGGAAGTCGATCGCCGCGTCGGCGTTCGGCCGCAGCAGCCGGTTGAACAGCAGCCCGGCGTGCCGGCTGGGCGCGGTGAAGCCGTTCTCGTTCCCGGGCCATTCCCGGTTCATGTCGATCAGGCCGGCGCCCCTGCCAGAATTGGGCCATCTGCGCTGCATGCCTTCCATAGCCGGGCGGGCGATGTCCGTGACCGCCATCACCGTGCCCGACATTTCCGCCGGATCGAGCTGGTTCATCACGGTCAGGACCGTATGCACGGAACTCATCTCGTCGCCATGCACACCGCTGGTCAGAACGACGCGCTTGCCCGGCTTTGCCCCCTTGGCGACCGCCACGGACACATACCAATACTGTCCGGTGGGCATCTGCACGCCCTGAAAGAACAAGAGGTGCTTCTGCCTGGCTTCCAGGTCGCTGACGTCGAGCGCACTGACGACCTTTTTCCCCTGGATCACTTCCCCGGTATAGACCGTTCCCTGAGACCCACCGGATGCGGCGTCGGCAGAGGGAGCCGCTACGTCCTGGGCGGTTGCAGAGCCAGCGTTGGCCGCGAGGGCGGCCGCCGCGCCAACCGTCGCGATGGATGCTATTATCCGATCGCCACGGTCGAGGCCTTTTTTGGATGGGTCCGACATGATCAAGTCCTTGTGTGTATCAAGGTCGCTTCGGCTTGAGCGGTCATTGATGGAGAAAGGAACGCTCGGAGATCATCAGATGGACCGTGACTACAGCTTAGGATGCTTCCGCTTCCGTTGTTGACGATAGCGTCTTCTGGCCGCCTTGCCATTGGCCCAGAATTCCAAAACTGTGCCTCTCGTCCTACATCGGACGATATTCTCCAAAGCGCTCCTATTCCCTCGGCCTATCGCCCGATTTCGCCAGCGACGCCGGCATGATGAAGCGTGAGGCCAAGTTAGTTGCCTCAGGCTGTGGCAAGACTGGAAACGGATTTGACATCAGTCAATCGATTCCCCGGCGCTGCGAAAAAGAGACATGGGGCACATAAGCGGGACTCCATGCCGATTTCTTCAGGTGCTGGACGCCCTAAAATATGGCACCCCCTACGCAGCCCTAATGGCTGCCGTCGACAGGAGCCTCCATGTCAACCCTCATCGTCATTGTTTATCCCACCGAGGCGAAGGCTGAAGAAGTCCGCCAAACCCTGCTCGGTCTACAGAAGGAATATGTGATCAAGCTTGGCGACGCTGTCATCGCCACCAAGACCGAGGCGGGAAAGGTCAAGCTGAACCAGCTTATGAACACCACGGCTACCGGTGCCGTTTCCGGCAGCTTCTGGGGATTGCTCATCGGGATTTTATTCCTCAATCCGCTTATAGGCGTGGCGGTTGGCACGGCTTCGGGTGCGCTTGGGGGCGCGTTGACCGATGTCGGCATCAATGATGCCTTCATGAAAGATCTGTCGGCAAGCATCGTGCCAGGCAATGCCGCGCTCTTCCTGCTGATCCAGGAGATGACCGAAGACAAGGTTCTGAAGCAGATCCAGGGCTTCGGTGGAATCGTCCTCAAGACCTCGCTCGACGAGACCAAGGAGCAGGTTCTGCGCGACGCCCTCAAGCGCCATTCCGCAGAAGCCGGTTCGGCGCCGTCGGCGTAGGCGGCATCGCCGCTCCCGTTCGTGCTGGAGAAAGTGACTGTTGTCCCCGACCGAAACTGTCATAGCCATCGCCATCGAGATGCTCTGCGGCGCGGCGGGGGCACTCGCTGTGCGGTGGTGGTGGCCCAGCGTTGAACTTACCAAGATCGCAGCCGTTCTGGCCGGCATGGCCGGAGGTTTTGCGTTGACCTTCGTAGCTGCGCAGATTCCCGGCATTGGCCACTTGGTTGGGCACGCTGAAAACGCCGCCGATTCCGTCATGCGCGGGCTGGGCGGGCTTACCCCTGCCGTCCTGATCGGGGTCGGCGTATCGGGTCTGCTCGGTGGCGTCGTTCTGATGACTGTTCTCGGTCTAATCCGAGCCCGCGCTGGCTGCTCTTACTGTCCCTATCCACCCTGGGCGCGTTCCACCTCATCGGCGGGGGCGCCTAACAACTGGGCGAGCCATCTGGCTGACGGAGACTGGGCGCAGAAGGTCAGCACGGCAATTGCTATCGGGACCCCGATGAAGGCGCCGAACAGGCCCCAGAGGAACATCCAAAGGAAGACAGAAAACAGCACGAGAAAGGGCGACAGCGCCAACGCCTTGCCCGCCAAACGCGGCTCTACATAACTGCCGATCGCGAACTGGATGAGATTGAGGCAGCCAAAGACGAAAAGTGCGGAATACAGGGATTCGAACTGGGCCAGCGCGTAGACGGTCGGCAGCAGCGTTGCGACGAACGGGCCGACGAAGGGGATGAAATTCAAAGTGAAGGCGATGACGCCCCACTCCGTGGCAAGCTGCAGGCCAAGCGCCAGGGTAAACACGTAGATCATGCCACCCGTTGCAACGCTCATGATCGTTCGGATCACCAGGTACCGGCGCAGCTTGGCGGCTGTGCGTTCGCCGCCGACGATCAGGATGCGCGCAGCCTCGCCGCTGACGATGCTGGGGATTTTGCGCGCCAGCGGGCCGACCTCGAGCAGGCCGAGCAGCACGTAGATCAGTACCACGATCCAGAACGAGATCGTCGTGTTCAGCCGTGCTGACAGGCTCTGCATCGCCGCCACAACCCAGCGCACATTGAAATGCTCCGCCCATAGGCCGGCAACGGCGATCCCGTGCGTCTCCAGCCAGGCTGTCGCCTGTTCGTAGAGCGCTTGAAGCCGCGGCGTCTCGGCGATGACGGTTCTGCCGATCCGACCGAAACCCCAGGCCACGACGGACGCGAACACGATGAAGACCAGCACGACCAGCGTTACAACAATGGCGAGCGCCAGAAGCTGCGGCAGGCGTGCCTGCAGCCGTTTCTGAACCGGCCAGACGATCGCGATGATAAAGAGCGCGCAGGCGACCGGCGCAATGATCGCCTCGGCGAAATAGAGCGCGGCCAGCAGGAGAATTGCGCAGATGATGCCCAGCAGTACCGGAACCCAGCGGGCATTCATGGTAATTCAGAATCTCCAGATCATCGGCACTATGAACACAGCCACGACAAAGAACCAGAGCATCAGCGGTAGACCAAGCTTCCAGTAGTCACCGAAAGCGTAACCGCCAGGGGCCATGACCATCAGGTTCGTGGGGGTTGCGATCGGCGTCAGGAATGCTGCGGCCGCCGCCACGGCGGTGCTCATGAGCACTGGACGGGGCGAAATACCCATGGTTATCGCGGCTGCAACGCCGATCGGGATGACGATGAGAGCGGTCGCGGTGTTGCTGATGAGTTGCCCCATGATGGCAGTCAGCACGAACAGGCCGGCGAGCAGGGCAATGGGACCGGCGTCGCCGACCAGCGACACCAGATGCTCTGCCATCAGTTTCGCGGCGCCCGTCTCGACCATGGCGGTGGACAGCGGCATCATCGCGCCGACAAGGATCACGGTCGTCCAATCGATGGCTCGGTAGGACTGCTCGACACTCATGATCCCCGACAGGACGATCGCTCCGGCGGCGAGCAGGCCGGCTACCGCCGGCGGGGTGATTCCCGTGGCGAGGAGCACGACCATCGCGATCAGAGTGGCAACGGCCTGGCGGGCCCCCGGCCCCATCGGCACCGCCTGACGACGCACCAGTTCGGGCGAATTGACGACCAGGACATCCGGATCCTTGAGGCGGTGGTCGAGAGCTTTCCACGTTCCCTGCAAGAGCATCGTGTCCCCGGCCTGCAGCACGATACCTCCTGCATCTCGTGTTGCGTTGGTGGCGACCACCTCTGCGCCGGCGCGCTGCACGGCAAGGACGATCAGGTCGCCGCTCTCGGTGACCATGCCCGGGAAAACGTTCTGGCCAATAAGGCCGGAGCGTGGCGGAATCACCACCTCGGCGAGGCCCGAACTGCGGTTGAACAGCATCTCCTCTCCCTGCCCTGGCGCCGCCGACTCGCTAAATGCGAGGTGTTTGTCGGCAGCGAACGCAGCGGCCGACTCGGCGTCGCCCCGCAGCAGCAGGTGATCCCCCTCGGCGATGACAGGTCTGCGAAGCGGGCTGGCCGTTTCACCCTCCTGAACGGCGACGACTTGCAGGTCGGGATAGGTGCCCAACTCGATCGCAGACGCGGGCATGCCGATAAACGGCGAACTTGCGCGCACGCGCATTTGGTAGACGCCGCTGGCAAGGCCGTATTGCTCGACGAGCGTCTTCGCATGGCGGCTGAAGTCGGCAGGCATGGTCGCGCCGTTGCGTTCGGGCAACAGCCGTTTTCCGAACACTATGATGATGGCCATCGTTCCTGCCAGCAGCGGCAAGCCTACAAGCGCGAATTCGAAGAAGCCGAAGCTGCCCACGCCGGCGTCGCTGCCCGCGTTCGACACCAAGACGTTCACTGGCGATCCCGTCAGAGCCAACTTTGAGCCGGCATGCGCGGAAAAAACGAGAGGCAGGAGCAACTGGGCCGAATTTCGCTTCAGGCGGACGGCGATGACGACCACCACTGGCAGGAGTGCAGCCACGGCGCCATTGACACTGATCAGCGCCGTAAGGAGCGCGACCATACTCATCGTCAGCAGCAGCAGGCGGGCGCGGCTCTCTTCGCCTGCGCCACGGATCAGAAGTTGCCCGGCCCAGGCGGTGACGCCCGTCACGTCGAGGCCGGCGCTGACGATGAAGAGGGAGGCTATGAAGATCACCGCGGGATCACCGAAGCCGCCGAGCGCCTGATCAATCGTCAGGACGCCGGTTGCCCACAACGCGGTGGCCGTCGCCATCGCGACAACGACGACTGGCAGCCGGTTCCAGACGAACAGGACGACGCCGGCTGCGATGATGGTGGCAGTGTTCGCTATGGGGCTCAATCGCTTGGTTCCTCGCCGGCCCTACGGCCGACCCGCGGCATGACTGCTACTCTTCCAGTGTCGCCATAAGTACGCCCAGGCGGCAGCCCTTCTCGTATTCGGCAAGGTTCACATATTCCTTGATGGTATGGATCTCGGCCTGGCCCGCACCGATGGTGATGGTAGGGATGCCATGTTTGTCGAGCCAATTTGCATCCAGCCCGCCATTGGAGAAGAGACAGTTGGCCTCGATACCCAGCATCTTCAACGCCTTGGTGGCCCGCGTCACGACCGGGCTGTCCTCTGCGAGTTTGAAAGGAGGGTAGGAGGTCTGGTGGCTGAACGTTACTTCTGCCGTCTGGCCCTCATGATCTCTGACCTGCCCCTTCGCCTTGCCGAAGGCATCTGCGTAACCCTTGGCGATCTTCGTTGCGAAAGCTGCCTCGGGGCTGCGAGCCTCTCCCTTGATGGATGCGTAGTCGGTGACGACATTGGTTGCATCGCCCGCCGGCTTTCCACCCCTCCCGCCGAAAATGCCGACATTGCTGGTTCCCCGGCCGTCGGGTTTCACAACCTTGCCGAACCAGCCTACCTGCCGCGCCTCAGTCAAGGCGATCGCTCCTACCAGCGTCGCCGATATGCCCTTTTCGGGCGCCACGCCAGCGTGGGACGCGCGGCCCTTGATCTCGACTTCCCAGTTTTCCTTTCCGACCGCGCCGATGATCAGATCGGAGGCGAGTTGCCCATCGACATTGATGCACATGACCGGGCCACCAAGATCGGCGGGGTTCAACTCGCGCGCCCCGTGAAGCCCGCTCTCTTCCCGTACCGTGAAAAGCAGCGTGATCGGCGGATGCGGCAGCTTGTGCCTGATCAGTGTTTCGGCAAGCACAACCAGAAGCGCCACACCGGTGCGGGCGTCGCCTCCGAGTGCTGTCGTGCCGTCGGAGACGATGCGATCGCCTTCCCTTCGGGGCTTCGCCCCGGCGCACAGCGGCACTGTGTCAAGATGGGTGGAGAACAGCGGCCTTGGTGCGCTGCGCGTCCCAGGCAGATCTACAATCAGATTGCCAGTTTCGGTTGGCAACGCAATGCGGGTATTGGCGTCATCGAAGCGGATTGCCGAAGCTGGTACGCCAACGGCCTTCAGTGCGTCACTGACAGCCGCCGCGATATTGGCCTCGTATCCAGTCACACCTTCGATCGAAAGGAACCGCATCAGGTGCTCTTCGGCGGCAGCGACATCGATGGGAATCGGAACTTCGCTCATGTTACCTCGTCCCCGGTTTGAGTGCTGTTTCGCATCGTGGTGGATCAGAGTTTACAGGCCCCATGGGAGGCCCAACGCCTGCCAACCCGCGAAGAGTGCCGTCCACAGGACGTACATCCACAGGACGTAGGGAAGCATCAGCGATACGATCGTGCCAACGCCTGCGGATTTGTCGTATTTTTGGGCAAATCCAACTACGAGAGCAAAATAGGCATTGAGCGGGGTTATCGCGTTCATCGGCGAGTCACCGACACGATAAGCAGCCAAAACAGCTTCCGGCTCGACGCCTAGTTTCATCAGCAAAGGTACGAAGACCGGAGCGAAAATCGCCCATTTCGCGATTGCTCCAGTCAACAGCAGATCGATGATCGCGACGACGAGGATGAAGCCGAGCAGAAGGGGCAATGCGCCTATGTTTGCAGCTTGCAGCGCACCCGACAGGCTCAGCGCCATAACCGTTCCGATGTTGGTGTAGGTAAAGTAAGCGACGAACTGGCTGAGCACGAAGAACAGAAAGATCGTCCCGCCCAGGTTCTTGATCGACTTTTCAATCGCGCCGATGACCTCGGTCAGGGTGCGCAGCGTGCCGGCTCCGATGCCGTACGACCAGCCGGTCACCAGGAAGATCAGCATGATCAGCGCGATCAGGCCGTTCATGAAGGGCGAGTTGCCGATCAGTTCGCCGGTTTCGGGGTTTCGCAGCGGCGCCCAAGACGGCAGTGTCAGGAAACAAAAGACGAGGATCAGGCCGATCAGCCCGTATAAGGCATAGCGCAATCCGCGGGATTCTCTTTCGGACAGTCCCGCACTCTGATCGGGAACCGTTCCATCCCCGGACTTCTCGGGCTTGTAAACCCCGAGCCGCGGTTCGATCATGCGGTCGGAGATGAACGCGATGATCACTGTCAGAAACAGCACGGATGCTATGGAGAACCAGACATTCGAGGCCAAGCCGATCGATCTGTTGGGGTCGACGAGATGCGCCGCATCGTTCGTGAATTCGACCAGCACTGCATCAAGCGGCTTGATGAGCATATTGACTGTAAAGGCACCTGCCACAGCGGCGAAACCCAGGGCGAGACCGGCAAGCGGGTGACGCCCGACTGCGAGATAAGCGATACCGGCCAGCGGAATCAGGACCAGATAACCCGCGTCGGCGGCAACGCTGGCGATGATGCCGACGAAGGCGAGGATATAGGTCAGGGCCCAGGCCGGTGACACGACTACGAGCTTTCGGATCAGCGCGGTGACCAGGCCGGATTCCTCCGCCACGCCGGCGCCGACCATTGCTGCGATCATCAGCCCGACCGCAGTGAAGCTCATGAAGTTGGGAATGAGCGAGGCATACAGAAAGCGTATGCCTTCAATGCTCAGCAGGCTACGGATCTCGGTGGTCGCCGTTTCAATCTCATGCGTATCCGCATTGATGCGTTCGAACGTCACCGCGGCGCCGAAGGCGCTCAGGAGCGCCGACAAGACGATGACGATTGCAATCAGGATCAGGAAAATGACGACCGGATGAGGAACCATGTTCCCCACTCTTTCGACTGCGTCGAGAAATCTTTGCATTGCGGTTTTTGGAACCGCATTCGCGTTGGGCATCTCGGTCTTCCTCTCTGCAGGACCCGCGCAGCGCGTCCCCCCGGCAATACTCAGATCAAACGGGCTTTGAGCTTAGTCCTCTACTGTGAGGAGTCATGAGCGCAGAATCCAAAGCCTTGGCCGCCTGTCCCGAAATCGCCCGTAAGTCTTTCACGCCCGATCGCCCTGACAATGAAACACAAGGAATGGAACGATCAGCGTAGACTCTGGACTTTAAGCGGATGTGTAAGGGCGGCGGCAATTGCTAGTCTCGGTCAAGGTTCTCGAAGAGCCATGAGCAGCCGTGATGCTTAAATACTTTGGGGTTCGGTCCCGGCATTGTCATGCAGAACCGGGTCGAGGTAATCGCGCTTTTACCCCAGCACTAATCGAGCCCGATCAGGCGGCGGATGCGGCCGACATCGGTGCCGATGAAGGACTGCATGCCGATGGCCACCTGTTGCGGCGCCATGGCGGCGACGAAACGGCGGAACTCGTCATCCGACAGCGCCTCGCCCGTCCAGTGGACGCGGCAGAACGCCTCCGAGTCATGGAAATGGCCGGCGCCATCGAGCACGTCGTCGACATAGCGGCCGTAGATCATGCATTCGGAGAATTTGCGCGCCGCACCGACGATTTCGACCCAGTTGCGGCCATGGATCGTCTCGATCCGCGCGCACAGCGCCGTCACGGTTTGGCGGCGCCAGGCAATCAGCGTCGAAATGTAGTCGCGGGTCGAAACCTCCGATGGCTCGATGCCAAGCGCCGAACCGGCATTGCGCGACCAGATGCGATGCTCCTCATGACCGTCACCAGACAGCACGCCGTCGCGGCGGAACAGCCGCACCTTGCCGTCGCGCCAGAATGCGCTGCAGTCGAAAGGTTTTAGGAACGCCACGTCGGAATCGCAGAAGACCAGCACGTCTTCGCCGGCATGGGCTGATATCGCGATGCGGCGAAGCTGCTGCACATGCCAGCCGCGCAGCGGCTTGGTCTTCAGGCTGAGCCAGATGCGCCTGCGGAACAGGCTGAGCGGATCGTCGAAGGCATGCAGCCAGCGCGGCAACAGGTCCCGCTCGTCGACGATGGTGCGGCGATTGTTCTCCAACTGACGAAACAGCGCCACGTCACGATGCTCGACAAGAATATAGTGGTGCGCCACGCCGGAAACGTAGCGGTCGATTGTGTCGCACAGCAGGCGGCAGCGCTCCAAATCCGGCGCATAGCTTGCCGTCACGACCGCCGCCGTCGGCGCCCGGGGAAGGAAATCAGCCTCGGGATCAGGGCTCGGCACGAACCGGTTGTTCAATGATCTGCTCCGGGGTCTGCTCTGGGGCGAGTTTTGGTAGGAGCGGGCCTGCGCAAGAATTTCTGGCCGATGACGCGCCACAGGAACAGAGGATTGCCGACCACATAGCGGCGCCAGAGACGGCCCGGTTCGATCCGCAACCGAAACAGCCATTCGAGCCTGAGCCGACGCATCCACAGCGGCGCCCGCGGCACCGTGCCGCTCAGGAAATCGAGAAGCGCGCCGACGGCGATCGGCAGCGTGCAGTGGCGCGCGTCAATGTGGCGCGCGATCCATAATTCCTGGCGTGGCACGCCCATGGCGACAAGCAGCACGTCCGGCCGCAATCTGGCGATGCGATCGACGATTGCCGGCTCCTCGGCGGGAGAGAAATAACCGTCATGGATGACCACGAACCGGTGCTGCAACGCGAGCGCTGCCAGCTTCTCCGACGCCGCCTCGGCGTTGACCCGGGTCGCGCCGAGCAGCCCCACGGTCAGCGGCCTGGCGGACGCCTGCAGGAAGGCAGGGATGAAATCTGTGCCGTTGAGATTGTCCGGAAACGATGCTCCGTAAAGCAGTTTCGCCGCCAGATCGACGCCGACACCGTCCGGCAGGATGAGAAAATCGTCGAGCGCCTCGGCAACGACCGGGTCCGTATAGGCGACATTGGCGTTGTGAGCGTTGAGAAAGGTGACCTTGGTGAAGCGCCGCTCTGCAATCAACCGGGTCAGGTGCGCGACCGCATCGTCCCAGCGGATGGCAAGGACCGAGATGCCCAGGATCGATTTCAAGCTGTCGGCCCCGAAAACGGCACGGGCGTTGTGCACATTCATGCAAACATCTCCTGGCCGACAGGCCCGAGCTTTTCCAGGCCGAGCCTGATTGCGGCATCGAGCGCCTTCAGCTGCCGGCGGTGGAAAGCGCTGCCGTCGACGTCCCCGACATCGGCCACTGCTGCTTCAAGGGCGCCGGCGAAGGCGACGGGATCATCGGTCACCAAGCAATTGACCGGGCGATGGTCGATGCCGCGCAGCGAATGGCTGGTGGCGACGGAAGGCAGGCCAAGCTCGAAGGTTTCGATGGTCTTGAGCTGCACGCCGCTGCCGGAGGTGCTGATCAGCGGGATGACGGCGGCGCTGCGCACGAAAGCCTGCGCGTCCGGCACGCGGCCGACGAATTCGACGCCGGGATACGCGGACGCGAGGCCCGACGGCATGCCGCCGGCAATCCTGACCCGGAAATCGGGCCTGAGATGCGGCACCACCTTTTCCAGGAACCAGTCGAGACCGATGCGGTTCGGCTGCCAGGTCCAGGTGCCGATCAGCGCCGCGTCGCAGTCGATGCGGCGCGGGGTTTTTTGCACCGGCGGCTCGGCGCAAGTCACCAGCGGCAGCACCGCCGAGCGGCCGTCGGAGGCGACGCCGAGCGCTGAGCGATCTTCCTCGGCCAGCGCGAAGACGAAGCGTGCCCGACGGCAGAGCCGTTCTTCCACAGTCTTGAGCAGCCTTGCCTCACGGCGAAACAGCAGGCGCTGGAAAAGGCCGCCGGCGGCAGCGGCGTTCTCACGCGCCGAACGATGCTCGACATTGTGGGCGACGAAGATCGACGGCCGGTCGCCGAAAAGCCTTTCGAAGGCGCCGGCGAACTGCACGGAATTCAAGACGTAGCCGTCGAAAGGGCCGGCGCGTTCGACGGCGGCGCGGACCTCGCTGTCGTTGACCACGCGCAGCTTGACCGACGCGAAAGTGAGGCCGGAGAGCATCGCCCTTGCAACCCAGGCGAGCTTTTGCAGCGATGAGGCGGTTTCGGTGCGCACATCGACGGCGCCGAGCACGATGGTGTTCTGCGGATCGCTCGCAGGCTTGCCCGGCCAGGTGAAGCCGATCACCGTGACCCGCGCGCCGGCGCGCCGCAACGCGGCGATGATCGCGGCATTGGCGATCTCGTAGCCCGAGGCAAGAGCCCCGTCGGGCACGATCGATGTGGCGAACAGCAGATGCATCTCACCTTTCCTAAGCGGATACAGCTAACAAAGCGCGGTGAAGCCTTGATTAAGTGAAGATATTTGGTGGCCCGGCGTTGCCGATTTGCGGGCTTGTCCACGAAGGTGATAAACGAAACGTTATCATCACGGATGCTATCGAGAGCCAAACTCACCAATCCCGGGCTGGACACGGATGATCCCTTTGCCATTGGACGGTTCGGTATCGATCGCAGGGCGGTCGCCGGGACTTGTCGCCGCTGCCGTCGAGGCGGTCGTTACGCTGCCGACCTTCAAACGGCCCGAGCAACTGCTGGCGACGCTGGCATCGCTCAAGGCCCAGGAAACCGGCAGACGTTTCGCAATCATCGTCATCGAGAACGAAGCCGAGGCGCGCGCCGGCGCCAAGGCGGCGCTGCCGCTGTTCGAGGGCGGCGACATTCCGGGCATGGTGATCGTCGCGCATGAGCGCGGCAATTGCAGCGCCTACAATGCCGGCTGGCAGACGGCTATCCTGCACTTTCCTGACTTCAGCCACCTGCTGGTCATCGACGACGACGAGATCGCCGATCCGCAGTGGCTCGAGCGCATGTGCCAGGCGGCCGAGACGATCGGTGCCGACATTGTCGGTGGCCCGCAAATGCCTGTGTTTGCCGACGCGGCCCATGCCAGTTGGGCCGAGCACCCGGTCTTTGCGCCATCTTATCGGCAGACCGGGCGGGTACCCGCGCTGTATTCCTCCGGCAATTTGCTGGTCGGCCGCAACGTGCTCACCGCCATGGGGCCGCCCTTCCTCGACTTGAAATTCAACTTCATGGGCGGCGGCGATTCCGATTTCCTGAGCCGGGCGGCACAAACAGGTTTTGTGCTTGGCTGGTGCGCCGAGGCGCAAGTGCATGAAACAGTTCCGGCCCGGCGCATCGAGGCCGACTGGATCCGTGCCCGCAGCCTGCGCAACGGCGTCATCTCGACACTGGTCGAGAAGAAGAAGCGGGCCGGCACGCCGTTCGCCGGCACCAGGGTTTTCTTGAAGAGCCTGGCGCTGCTTGCCGTCTCGCCGTTTCGCGGCGCGGCCAGGCTGGCGCGGACGGGGTCGTTGGCGACGGCCTTATACCCAATCCATGTCGCTGTCGGCCGCGTGCTTGCCGAATTCGGATATGCCAATGAGCAATACCGGCAGCCTGAGAAGAACTGAACGCGCGCCGCTCTGCGCGGCCTTCACACGCGACGGTGTCGCGACCGCGATCGCCGCGCTGCTGTTCACCGTCATCCTGGTGTCGTTCCGTCCGTTCCAGCCGGCCGGCGCCGCAACGACCGGTGATGGCGGCGACATCGTCAACCAGCTCGGCTTCGGCTCGCTTGGCGCGATCTCGGCCTTCTCGCTCATGGCTTTCGCCGGGCCGCGCGTGGTGCGTTCGCTGCTCAGCCCGTCCTGGCTGCTGATGCTGGCTTTCCTGATGTTCTCGGTGGTGATGGCAACCGATCCGCCGTCTGCCATGCGCGCCGCCTTCTTCACGCTGATCGGCATTTTGACGATGGCGACGATCCTGGCGCTGCCACGCGACGCCGAAGCTTTCTCGAAAGTCATCATCTTCACCATCGTCGTTGTCATGGGCCTGTCCTATATCGGGCTCATCGTCTTTCCAAACGAGGCGCTGCACACCGCCGCGTCGCTGGAGCCGGAACATGCCGGCCTGTGGCGCGGCGTGTTCACCCACAAGAACATCGCCGGGCCCGTCATGGCCTGCTTCAGCTTCGCCGGGCTGTACCTCTACCGGCGCGGACAGCAGCTCTGGGGCGCATCGATCTTTTGCGCAGCGATGATCTTCATGCTGCACACCGGTTCCAAGACGACGGCTGGACTGGTGCCGTTTTCGATCCTGATCGTCGTGCTGCCAAGCCTGATCGGCATGCGGCTTGGCACGCCGATCCTGTTCGCGCTGGCCATCATCGCCGCAGCGATCGGCACGCTGGGCATCGTCTTCCTGCCGCCGGTGAAGCATCTGGCTGCACTCCATTTTCCCGACCTGACCTATACCGGGCGAACGACGCTGTGGGAGTTCGCCGGCGAGATGCTGGCGAAGCGGCCGTGGACCGGCTATGGCTTCGAGAGCTTCTGGGGCACGCCGCTGCTGTTGAACCAGGACCAGCCTTTCGACCGCGCCTGGGACATCCGGACCATCGTGCACGGCCATAACGGCTATCTCGACATCGCGGTGCTGATGGGCATCCCGGCGCTGTGCGTGGCGGTCTACACCTTCCTGATTGCGCCGTTGCGCGATTACATGCGCATTCCCTTGCGCAAGGAGAACGTCTATCTCGGCGACTTCTTCATGATGGTGGTGCTGTTCACCGCGCTGAACGCCTTCCTCGAAAGCTTCTTCTTCCATCGCGCCGACCCGGTCTGGCTGTTCTTCGTGTTCGGCATGTTCGGCCTGAGGCAAGTGTCGCTGCGGCCGATGGCGGTTCGTGGTCCGTCCTGATCCTCCGTCCCAACAGGGCTTCCCCGCCCAGTCGCGAGGGTCTATGGGAGAACATCTTTTGGTTTGAGCATCGGATTTTGCCAAAACCGGTACCCACTTTGGGCCCAATGCTCTGCGGAGGTTTTCCATGACGATCAGGCTTGTTCTCGCCGGCTGCGGCAATATGGGCTACGCCATGCTCTCCGGCTGGCTGAAATCGGGCAAGCTCCCCCCGGCGGCGGTCTTCGTGGTCGAGCCCAATGCCGATCTGCGCAA
The DNA here is from genome assembly GCF_055811535.1 of Mesorhizobium sp. WSM4816. NCBI lineage: Bacteria > Pseudomonadati > Pseudomonadota > Alphaproteobacteria > Hyphomicrobiales > Phyllobacteriaceae > Mesorhizobium > Mesorhizobium sp. WSM4816. Next base: position 93,051 of record NZ_JBVVQR010000022.1, read on the forward strand.
GCGCGCTGAAGCGCTGGGTTGCAATGCTGCCTCGGATGCCGGCGGCATTCCGGCAGACGCGGTGCCGGCCCTCGCGGTCATTGCGGTGAAGCCGCAAGTGATCCGCGAGGTGACCGCCGCCTACAAGCGCTTCAACGATGGCCGCACCACCTTCCTCAGCATCGCCGCCGGAACGCCGGTCGCCACTTTCGAGTCCATTCTGGGCGATCGCGCGCCGATCGTGCGCTGCATGCCCAACACGCCGGCGGCGATCGGCAAGGGCATGATGGTGGTGTTTTCCAACCGGCTGGTGACCATCGATACGAAACGTTTCGTTTCAGATCTGCTCTCGGCGAGCGGCGAAGTGACTGATATCGAGGACGAAGGCCTGATGGACGCGGTGACGGCGGTGTCAGGGTCTGGCCCGGCCTATGTCTTCCATTTCATCGAAGCACTGGCGGTGGCTGCCGAGACGGCCGGATTGCCAGCCAAAACCGCCAGGCTGCTGGCCGTGCAGACGGTCTATGGCGCCGCCTCGCTCGCCGCCGAAAGCGGCGAAGATGCGGGCGTGCTGCGCCAGCAGGTGACCAGCCCCAACGGCACCACGGCCGCCGCACTTGCCGTGCTGATGGGCGAGGACCGGCTGATCCACCTGCTCACCGAAGCGGTGGAGGCGGCACGGCTGCGGTCGATCGAGCTGGGAAAGTAGTGGCTTGTCCGACGTCGCACCCAAGGTGCGGGATACAGCGCTCTACGGCGCCCCCCTCTGTCCTGCCGGACATCTCCCCCACAAGGGGGGAGATTGGCAGCTTCGGCGGTCCACTCACCACTGCGATGTTGGAGATAGGCGAAAGCCGGCGTGACGCCCGATCTCCCCCCAAGTGGGGAGATGTCCGGCAGGACAGAGGGGGGCGCTGTCCCGCCGGCATCAAAATTCTGCGCACTACCCCGCCCCGTACAGCATCTCGTCCTGCAGCCGGCGCAAGGCGAACAGCCTGGTGGTCGGGTCGGGCGCGGCATTGGCTGATGTCAGCAGCTCGCCCTTGCTGACCGGCCTCAGCACCTTGCCGCCTTCGAGCAGGCCGACCGGCACGGCGCGGTTGGCGCGGGCCTCCTCGACAGTCATCGTCCAGGAGCGGTAGCAGGTCTCGCCGATCGCGTCGAATTTCTCTCCCGCCGCCAGATCGCGCTTGGCCACGGCGCAGACCTCGGCAACTGGCCTCGGCAGCGGCACCATGTCCGGTTTGCCATAGAGCGCGATGCGCGCGGCGGTGAGCGGCACTTCCAGCGAGGTCAGATGATAGGGCCGGAAGAAGCTGTAATAGGGTCCATGGCCGATATGCAGATCGTCCATGCGCTCGATGATGCGCGGATGCGTGGCCTCGACGATGACGAACACGCCGGGCGCCACGCCTTTGCCGATGGTGTAGTCGACGACGCCCTTCCTCGACAGGATGCCGCCGTCGGCGCGCGGGATGAGCACCTTGGCCAATTCATCGCGGTCGGCCTTGGGACCGTGCATGCCGGCAATGTCGGGCACCAGCCCGGTGGCGTTGGCGATGGCGCACATCTCGACCATGGTCTTCGAGCCGTCGACGAACTCGACCAGCATGCGCGGGTTCATGTTGCGGCGCAGCGCTTCCGCGCGATAGTCGTCAGGGACGGCGTCGTGGTTGAGCGGGTTGTTCTTGCCCTTGCCGGCTGAGACGATGGTGTAGCCGAGCGCGGAGGCGAACTCGATCAGTTCCATGCAACTCGACGGCTCGTCACCGGCGCCGACCGAATAGACGACGCCGAGGCGGTCGGCCTGCTGCTTCAGATAACAGCCGATGGTTACGTCGGCCTCGACATTCATCATCACCAGATGCTTGCCGTGCTGCATCGCCATCAGGTCGAAATCGGCGGCGACGCCGGGCTTGCCGGTAGCGTCGATGACGATTTCGATCAGCGGATTGGTGACCAGCATCTCGTTCGAGGTGATGGCTATTTTTCCGCTCTCTATCGCCTCGCTGAGCTTCGACGGCGTATCGGCCTCGCGCGCCATCGCCTCATCGCCATAGGCGATGCGGATGGCATCCAGCGCCGTGTGCGGGCGGCGGGTCGAGACGGCGCACACCGAAATGCCCGGCATCAGCATGCCTTGCGTCACCAGGTCGGTGCCCATCTCGCCTGAGCCGATGACGCCGATGCGCACCGGTCGGCCTTCCGCGGCACGCTTGGCGAGATCGCGGGCAAGCCCGGTCAAGGCGACATTGGTCATGCGCAAGTCCACTGCTTTTGATCTGAAGGGGAATAGCAGGGAACGGCAGCCTTTTGCCAACGAAACCGGCCGCCGTCGTCAATTTCTTGCGGCTGGCTTTCGCGCCGCGAGCGGATAGTCTTCCCAGTTACTGTTCAGAGATGAGGAGACCGCCCTGTCGGGCGGCGCCCCGACAGGGCTCTCAGGGAGGTTGAGATGACAAACGAGTTCACGCCGAAATTCGATCTGGCTGACAAGGTGGCGCTGGTCACCGGCGCCTCGCGCGGCATCGGGCGCGCTTGCGCGCTCGCCTGCGCCGGCTCTGGCGCCGACATGACCGTTGGCGTTCGCAGCGCTGCCGACGGCGCGGATATCACCGCCGAGATCGAGCGCATCGGCCGGCGCGCGCTGGCGGTACAGATGGACCTCACCGATCTGGCGACGGTGCGAAAAGCGGTCGCCGACGCCCACGCCGCCTTCGGCCGCATAGACGTTCTGGTCAACAATGTCGGGCTCGGGCCTGAAAACCTCGCGGAGAACGTGACCGAAGCGGATTTCGACCTCACCGTGAACGTCAACCTCAAGGGCACGTTCTTCACCACCCAGGCGGTCGGACGGCTGATGATCAAGCAGAAATCCGGACGCATCATCAACATCAGTTCGCAGGCCGGCACAGTGACGCTGAAGGGCGAAGCGATCTACTGCATGACCAAGGCGGCGATAAACCACCTCACCCGCTGCCTCGCGGCCGAATGGGCGCAGCACAAGATCACCGTCAACAGCGTCGCGCCGACCTTCATCTGGACCGACGGAACACGGCCCTCGCTCGCCGATCCGGACGTTCATGCACATGTGCTTGGGCACATCCCGCTCGGCCGCATCGGTGATCCGATCGATGTCGCCGGCACGGTGGTGTTCCTGGCCTCGCCCGCCGCGTCAATGATCACTGGCGCGAATGTACTGGTCGATGGCGGCTGGTCAGTGGCGTGAGCGAATGGGTCGTCTCGCTGATGGCTGCAAAGACACGTCTGGACAGTACAGCCAACGCCGCACTTTGCCCCGTCAGGTTGGCCGCGCTTACGCCGTCAGGGCACCGGCAGGTGGACGGGCATTACGAAGCGGCAACTTGACAACGGTCCAGCCTTTCAAATTGAGTGAAATCACGATTAATAGAGAACTGGCACAAGACAGATGGGCGAGACACATATGGCATGGGACGAAAGAAAGATCGGTTACGGCAAGGGCCACTATTTCATTCAAATGGGCCTTGCGCTGCTGGTGCTCGTCTTTCTCATCGCCCTGCCGCTCGCCTTTCTTCCCGAAGATATCAGGAAGTTCTACCTCAGCGAGGGCGGTCCCATCGAAGTCTTCTCGGCCGCCGGTTACCTGATCGTCGTGGCGACGCTTGTGCGGGAAATGCCCTATCGGGAGTTGCTCAAGCGCTGGTATCTCGTCGCCATAGCGATCGCGATGTGCCTGCGCGAGTTGGACTTCCATGCGCATTTCACCACCCACAACATCACCAAGACCACCCTCTACATTTCGCCTGACGTTTCGCTGTTGGAAAAGCTGATCGGCGCGACGGTCGTTATCGCCCTCGCCATTGCCTTCTATTTTCTCCTCAAAGACGGCCTCCGCAGCTTTGTGCAAGGGCTTCGCCACGGCGAGGCGACTGCCGTTGCCATTGCCGCCGCTATCGGTTGCGCCGTCCTTTCGAAGGTCATCGACGGGGCGCCGTCAAATCTCACATTTCTCGGCATCCATCTTGCCCGGAACGATACCTCGGCAGTTTTCGAGGAAATCCTCGAATTGGGGATTCCGATCTATCTGGCCATCGCGGCATTCGCGGCCTTCCCGACGCAGGACGGTCTCACAAAAAGAGCCGCCGGACAGGTCGCGCAAACAAGCCAGGATTCGTCACCTGATTGCTCTGCCACGCCTTCGTCATCCTAGGGTCTGCGCCGCGTCGCTTCGCTCCTTACTCCGCCCCAGGATGACGAAGTGGAGGGGTGTTTCAGCCAATCTCCTAGGTTTGCGACCTGCCACGCTCTGGTCCGCCGCGGTGCTGCCTCTATTTGCTTGAGAAGCAGGCGAGGCAAACATGTGGGATGTGGCGAAAGAGGCTTGGACACTCCTTAGGGAGAGCATCGTCGGCTTCATCAATGACAATGCCTTGAGCCACGGGGCGGCGATGGCGTTCTATGCCACGACCTCGCTTCCGCCGATCCTGCTCATCGTCGTCGCCATCGCAGGCATGGCCTTCGGAAACGATGCGGCACAGCTGGCGCTTTCGGCCCAGATGGCGGGCCTGATGGGTCCGCAGAGCGCCGAGCTCCTGCAAGCGACAATCGAGAACGCAGCACACAAGGAGGCGGGAACTCTGGCGAGCATTTTGGGGCTCGTCACGCTGCTGGTTACCGCATCCGGCGTGTTCGGCGAAATGCAGGTTGCCCTGAACGAGATCTGGAAAGTCCAACCGGGCGGCACATCGATTTCACGTCTCGTGCGGGCACGAGCTGCCAGCCTGGGTCTGGTCGCGGCGCTTGGCTTTCTGCTGCTGGTGTCCCTGGTCGTAAGCGCGGCAATATCGGCGCTTGCAAATATCATCAACGCATATCTGCCCTTTGGCACCCTCATCCTCAGCGCGATCAACGGCATCGTTTCGTTTGCGCTTATCGCGCTGTTGTTTGCGGCAATCTACAAGGTCCTGCCCGACCGCGCGCTGCAATGGCGCGACGTCGGCGTCGGCGCCGTAGCAACGGCGTTTCTCTTCACGATCGGCAAGTCGCTGATCGGCTGGTATATCGGCACCAGCGCCCTCGCATCGTCATACGGGGCAGCCGGCGCACTGCTCGTCGTGCTGCTGTGGGTCTTTTATTCATCCGAGATCTTTCTGTTGGGCGCCGAATTTACACGAGCTTACTCGGTTCGACACGGCAGCCGATCCGATCTGGAGGCGACCATTGAAGCAAGCAAATCGCGAGCAGAAGCCGGCCACGGCGGCCATGATCGAAAAGTCTGAAAACGAAGTCTGGAATTTTTTCAGCCGGTTGCTCACTGCCTCCCCAAGCCACTTCCTCCATCAACGCCGGCGCTAAAACGCCCGCCGCGGCGCCCTGAGGCGAGCATGGCTTTGGCCGGTCGCAGCGACGCGCGAAGTTCCTTCGCCGCAGCTACCAGCTTGGCGCGGTCGCTTCCATATCTCCTGATCAACTGATGGACTTGCGCCGGGGTGATGCCGTTTTGCCGGGCAAAATGCCTTACCACGTAATCCTCGCTGCCAGAAATCCGATCCCGGTGGCGAGGATAGAGCTTCGCCGCGTCGGCTGCCATGTTTTACTCTCCTTTGTCGCGTTTGCTGACAATGTATGATTGGCCAACGCGAAAGGGGCGATTTCGTTGCCGCATGTGACACCAAAGCGCCTTTTCGCCGCAGCCCGGACGCATCGCCAAAGCAATCAGACCGAAGCACGCCTTTGGTTTAATCCAGACGTCGATTTTTCGAGACTCAGTCCTCTGGCGCGCGCATGATATGGGCGGGGAGAAAATATGGGCAGGGAGGAAAAAGCCATGCGGGAATTGCCAAAGAGCATTGACGCAGACGTTGTCATCGAAATCAGCAGGTTGCTCGACGACCGTGCGAAGTCGGCACCAGTGCCAGTCCACAAGCTTGCCTCAATGATCTCGAATAGTGTCGAGACCGACTTGCCGACAGCGTCCATCGAAGAGTTGATCGTTGAAATGGCCATGACCCGCCAACTCCCGATGCTGTTCGATCTACCGGGCGCGGATACGGACAACGTCATCTCGATAGCCTTGGCGCGCGCCACCTGATCGGCAGGGGAAGCTTCCCGTCGAGTGTGATTTCAAGACGCGGATCGTCTGCTCGAATTCGCCCCGCTGGCTTCGGCCGGCGGCTTTTGCTGCGTCGCCAATAATAATCGTTCCAATAAATAATCGTCCTGGCGGTCCGCCGTCGGGAACGTGTGGTGTCCGTTTGCATTTCCCTTTGAGCAGCAAAGGAGGAATTCATGAACTGGGATCAAATCAACGGAAAATGGATGCAGTTCAAGGGTAGGGCCAAGGAGCAATGGGGTGACCTCACCGACGATGACCTTGATCGCATCGAGGGCAATCGTGACCAACTCGCAGGCCGTATCCAGGAGCGCTATGGAATCGCCAAGGAAGAGGCAGAGCGCCAGGTGGATGATTGGTCCAGAAGCCTCACCTGAGTCTTCAATATCCAGGCTGCGCCGTCGATCGGCGCAGCCTCGACATCATCCAAATTCACGCTCGCAAATGTGGTGCATGCTACGGTGGTGAGTTGATCTGCGCCAGCCGTCGCTCCCGTTTTCGGAGCTAGAGCGGGATGAAGAGAGGCTGAATCGAAGGGGGATTCCCAAATCAGCGGGGATTTGATTCAACATGCTGGCTGGG
>NZ_JBVVQR010000023.1:0-99315 GCF_055811535.1 Mesorhizobium sp. WSM4816
GGTCTCTTCTTTTTTTTTTTTTTTTTTTTGTTTTTTTTTTTTTTTTTTTTTTTTTTTTTTCCCCCCCCCCCCCCCCCCCCCCCCCCCCCCCCCCCCCCCCACCTCTCCCCCGATCGACGGGGGAGAGGAAAGCGCGCGAACTCCAGGCTCCCTTCCTCTCCCTCCGGAGGGGGGAGAGGTGGCGCTGCGAAGCAGCGACGGAGTGGGGGATGGCCTGGGAGAGCAACTGCCAATTGAAGCAAGAAACCTTCGACGCTTCCTAAGTAAAATGGCCGGCAGGCCAGAGGGGGGTGCCGCGTGATGCCCAAACGTTTCGCTGTCACCCAGATCTCCCGCCTCGCCCACCGCGCCGGCGGCAGTGCGGCCGCCAACCGGATGGTGCCGGAAGAGACGCCGGTGGCGTTCTCCTTCGCCGGCACCACCCACGCGGTGATGATGGCAAGTCCGGCCGATTTCGAGGATTTCGCGCTCGGCTTCTCGCTGACCGAAGGCATCATCGCAGACGGCCGGGAAATCGAGGCGATCGAAGTCGAGGATCACGGCGCCGGCATCGACATCCAGATCAGGCTGAAGGACCAGGCCAATACGCGCTTCGAGGCGCGGCGCCGACGGCTGGCCGGCCCGGTCGGCTGCGGGCTGTGCGGCATCGAGTCGATCGAGGAGGCGATGCGCTCGGTCGAGGCGGTCGGTTCGTCACGACTTACACTTGACAGCGACGACATCGTCCGTTCGGTCAGGCTTTTGTCGAAAGCGCAGCCGCTGCATGCCGAGACCGGTGCGGTCCATGCCGCCGGTTTTTATATCCCAGGCAAGGGCATCGTCATGGCGCGCGAGGATGTCGGCCGTCACAATGCGCTCGACAAGCTGGCCGGGGCGCTCGCCAAAGCCGGCATCGATGGCTCCTTGGGTGCCGTCGTGGTGACATCGCGCGTTTCGGTCGAGATGGTGCAGAAGACGGCGGCGATCGGCGCTGCGTTCATCATTGCCGTTTCGGCGCCGACGGCACTTGCCATCCGTACCGCCGAGGACGCCGGCATGACGCTGGTGGCTTTGGTGCGCGGCGATGATTTCGATATTTTCACCCACCCCGAGCGGGTGGCTTCCGGAGTTGCCAAGCATGTCGCATGACGAAGGCCACATCATGAGCACCAGCGAAAAGCTGGTCCGCATGGCCAACCAGATTGCCGCCTTTTTTCACTCCAAGCCGCGCGAGGAAGGCATTGCCGGCGTCGCCGAGCACATCAACAAGTTCTGGGAGCCGAGGATGCGGCGGCAATTGTTCGAAATGCTGGACAATGGTGGCGAAGGCTTCAACGAGCTCGTCGTGGCCGCCTCGGCAAGGATCAAGCGGCCGGCCGCACCTGAAGCAGCGGGCTTAGTTTGAGCGGAACATCCATCGCATCGTCGAGTAGTGGCAGGCGCTCAATCTTCCTTCTCCCCTTGTGGGAGAAGGTGGATCGGCGCGCAGCGGCGAGACGGATGAGGGGTGTTCCAGCTTGGCGCTTGCCTACCCCTCACCCGGATTGCCAACCGATTTGTGAACGACAAATCGGGGCAATCCGACCTCTCCCACAAGGGGAGAGGTTAGAAGCGCTACCCGTGCGCAATCATCACGTGGCGGACAGCGGTATAATCCTCCAGGGCATAGAGCGACATGTCCTTGCCGTATCCGGACTGCTTCAGCCCGCCATGCGGCATCTCGTTGGTCAGCATGAAGTGGGTGTTGATCCAGGTGCAGCCATATTGCAGCCGGGCGGCCGTCGCCATGGCGCGCGAGACATCCTTGGTCCACACCGAGGACGCAAGGCCATAGTCGCTGTCATTGGCCCAGCTCACCGCCTCGTCGACCTCGGCAAAGCGGGTGACGGAGACAACCGGCCCGAACACTTCGCGGCGCACGATCTCGTCCTCCTGCAGCGCGCCGGCGACGACGGTCGGCTGATAGAAGAAGCCGGTGCCCTCGCCCGGCTTGCCGCCGGTGGTGATCTCGATGTGCTTAAGCTCCGAGGCGCGCTCGACGAAGCTCGAGACGCGGTCGCGCTGGCGGCGTGAGATCAACGGCCCGATCTCGTTTTCGGTGTCGTCGGGGCGGTTGTATTTGATGGTCGAGACGGCGGAGGAAAGATCGGCGACGAGCTTGTCGTAGATCTTCTTGCCGGCATAGATGCGGCAGGCGGCGGTGCAGTCCTGGCCGGCATTGTAATAGCCGAAGGCGCGCAGGCCATTGACCACCGCGCCGAGATCGGCGTCGTCGAAGACGATGACCGGAGCCTTGCCGCCTAGTTCGAGATGCGTGCGCTTGACCGATTTGGCGGCGGCCTGCAGCACCTTCTTGCCGGTGGCGACATCGCCGGTGATCGAGATCATATTGATTTTCGGGTGGTTGATCAGCGTGTTGCCGACGCTGTCGCCTCTGCCGAGCACGACGTTGACGACGCCCTCGGGCAGTATCTCGGCAAGGATTTTTGCCAGCTTCAGCGCCGTCAGCGGCGTCTGCTCGGACGGCTTGAAGACGACCGTGTTGCCGCCGGCAATCGCCGGCGCCAGCTTCCAGGCCATCATCATCAGTGGGTAGTTCCACGGCGCGATCGAGGCGACGACGCCGATGGCGTCGCGGCGGACCATCGAAGTGTGGCCGGGAATGTATTCACCGGCGACCTGGCCGGGCATCGAGCGGACAGCGCCGGCAAAGAAACGGTAGCAGTCGACGATCGCCGGGATTTCGTCGTTGAGCACGGCATTGATCGGCTTGCCGCAATTGAGCGCCTCGAGGGCGGCGAAATCTTGTGCCGCGGCCTCGATGCGATCGGCGATCTTCAGGAGATAACCGGAGCGCTGCGCGGGCGTGGTGCGCGACCAGGTGACGAAGGCTTTTTCGGCCGCCAGCACCGCCGCCTCGATCTGCGCCTGGCTGGCTTCAGGCAGGTTGAGGATAGTCGCCCCGGTCTTCGGATTGAGGATCGGCTCCTCGGTCTCGGTGCCCTTCTCGAATTTCGAGCCGATCAGCATCTTTGTGTCCATGGCAGTCTCTCCCTTATGGATTCTTGACGTCATTTGCCCGAACCGGCGATCTGGTCGCCGTCGCGGGTCAGGTAATAGGCGACGAGGATGGGCAGCAGCGTCACCAGCACGACGACCATGGCCACGACATTGGTGACCGGGCGCTGGCGCGGACGGATCAATTCCTCCAGCATCCAGATCGGCAGCGTCTGCTGCTGGCCGGCGGTGAAGGTGGTGACGATGACCTCGTCAAACGACAGCGCAAAGGCAAGCATGCCGCCGGCCAGCAGCGCGGTGGCGATGTTGGGCAGCACGACATGCCGAAACGTCTGGAAGCCGTCGGCGCCGAGGTCCATCGACGCCTCGATGATCGAGCCGGAGGTGCGGCGAAAGCGGGCGACGGCGTTGTTGTAGACGACGACGACACAGAAGGTGGCGTGGCCGAGCACGATCGTCCAGAACGAGAACGGAACCTCGGCCAGCGAAAACGCCGAACGCAGCGCGATGCCGGTGATGATGCCGGGCAGCGCGATCGGCAGGATGACCAGCAGCGAGATGGTTTCGCGGCCAAAGAACCGTGTTCGCGAAACGGCGGCCGCGCAGAGCGTGCCGAGCACCAGGGCGAGGAGTGTCGAGATAGCGGCGACACGGACCGATAGCGACAGCGCTTCCCACACGTCCGGCCGGTTCCAGGTGACGGCGAACCATTGCATGGTCAGCCCCGGCGGCGGCCAGGCGAAGCTCTTTTCCTCGGTCGTGAAGGCATAGACGAAGATCAGGAAGATCGGCAGATGCAGGAACAGCAGGCCGCAGGCGGCGGCGACCTTCAGGCCGAGAGGGGCGGTTGGTGAGCCATCAGAGCGCATCGAAGGCCCCCATGCGCTTGGCGCCCCAGAGGTAGAAACCCATGATGACGATCGGTACCACGGTGAAGGCGGCTGCGAGCGGAATGTTGCCGGCGGTGCCCTGCTGTGAATAGACGGCCTGGCCGATGAACAGCCGCGAGGTGCCGATGATCTGCGGGATGATGTAGTCGCCGAGCGTCAGCGAGAAGGTGAAGATCGAGCCGGCGACGATGCCCGGCAGCGCCAGCGGGAACAGCACGTTGCGGAAGGTCTGGCCGGGCGAGGCGCCGAGATCGGACGAGGCTTCGACCAGATTGCCCGGCACGCGCTCGAGCGCCGCCTGCACCGGCAGGATCATGAACGGCAGCCAGACATAGACGAAGACGATGAAGGTGCCGGTGGACGACACCGACAGCGAGTTGCCACCGACGACCGGCAGCGACAGCCAGCCATCGAGCAGCCATAGCAGATGCAGCTTGGCGAGCAGCCAGGTGAGGATGCCTTCCTTGGCGAGAATGAGCTTCCAGGCGTAGATCTTGACCAGATAGCTCGACCACAGCGGCAGCATGATGCCGAGATAGAACAGCGCCTTCCAGCGGCCGCGCGCATAGCGCGCCGCGTAAAAGGCGATGGGAAAGGCGATGATCGCCGAGGCGAACGTGACCAGGGCCGCCATCGTCACCGTGCGCAGGATGATGTCGAGATTGGCGGCCTGCAACAGGTCGCCATAGGTCTTCAGCGTGAACTGCCGGTTGATGAGGCCGGAGAATTCGTCGATCGAGAAAAAACTCTGCAAGAGCAGCGCGAACAGCGAGCCGACATAGACGATGCCAAGCCACAGCACCGGCGGCAGCAGCATCAACAGCAGCAGCAGCTTCGGCTTGCGCCAGAACAGGTCGGACAGGGTGCCGCGCACGCCGCCGCTTCCCGGCAGGATGGCGGGAGCGGGTTTTGCGTGGGTCGCGGTCAGAGTCATGGTGTCTTCGACAGGCCGCGATCCTTCGCGCCCCCCTCTGTCCTGCCGTGAAGCGCCTTGCCGCGGCTATTAGCGACAGTTGCCGACAGCGCCATCATCCCGGCTCGTCCATCAGGTGCAAATGCTCGCGGTTGAAGGTGAGCACGACCGCCGCGCCTTCCCTGGGCAATTTCGCACCGGCCGGCACAATGGCATGCAATCTCAACCCGTCGGCGTCGAGCGCCAGTCTGGTCGTGGCGCCGAGATAATTGGTCGAGACGAGATGGGCGGCAACGCCGTCGCCCTTCGCCGCCCGGCCTATGCGAATGGATTCAGGGCGCAGGCTGCCCCAGCGATGCTGGCCGGAATAGCGCTGGACGAAATCCGGCGGCAGCACATTGGACGAGCCGACGAAATCGGCGACGAAGCGCGTCCTCGGCCGCTGGTAGATGTCCTCCGGCGTGCCGATCTGCATGATCTTGCCGTCGTTGAAGACGGCGACGCGGTCGGCCATCGATAGCGCCTCGCCCTGGTCGTGGGTGACGAAGATGAAGGTGATGCCGAGCGCCTTCTGCAGCGACTTCAGCTCCTCCTGCATGTTTTCGCGGAGCTTGAGGTCGAGCGCGCCAAGCGGCTCGTCGAGCAGAAGCACCTTCGGCTGGTTGACCAGCGCGCGGGCGAGCGCGACGCGCTGGCGCTGTCCGCCGGAAAGCTGGCTCGGGCGGCGGGCGGCGTAGCCGGGAAGCCGGACCAGCGACAATGCTTCCTCGGCCGCCTTCTGCCGTTCGGGCTTGCCGACACCCTTGACCATCAGCCCGTAGGCGACGTTTTCGAGCACGTTCAGATGCGGGAACAGCGCGTAGTCCTGAAACACGGTGTTGACGTTGCGGCGATAGGGCGGAACGCCTTCGGCGCGTTCGCCGAAGATGGAGATCGAGCCCGATGTCGGCTGCTCAAAGCCGGCGATCAAGCGCAGGCAGGTCGTCTTGCCGGAACCCGAAGGTCCAAGCATGGCGAAGAACTCGCCCGGCACGATGTCGAGATCGACCATGTCGACGGCGCGCACGCTGCCGAAATGGCGCGAGACTTTTTGGAAGGAAACGGCTGATGTCATGGAGCTGTCCTGATCTGCCAGGCTCGTCAATTCAGGCGACAGCGCTGCCCCTCATTCGCCTGCCGGCCTTCTCCCCGTATAGAGACGGGAGAAGGGGCTAGCCGCAACGCTCGCGATCCCCTCTTCCCGTTGTTCACGGGGAGAGGGTAAGGGGCAGCGCCAACTTGCGAGCAATGCGAAACGAACTCACCGTCCGCCGATGACGCCGATATAGTCCGACACCCAGCGATAGTAAGGCACGCACTGGTCCTGGGTGGCGCATTTCGACACCGGCGTCTTCCAGAACTTGATCTTTTCGAAATTGTCGTAGCCGTTGGTCTTGCAGCCTTCCTCGCCGAGCAATTCGTTGCCCTTGCAGGCAGCCGGCACCACCGGCAGCGAACCGAACCAGGCGGAGACATCGCCCTGCACTTTCGGCGACAGCGAGTGCTCCATCCACATATAAGCGCAGTTCGGGTGGGCTGCGTCGGTTGCCAGCATGGTCGTGTCGGCCCAGCCGGTGACGCCTTCCTGGGGGATGGTCGAAGCGACCGGCTTCTTGGCAGCAACCAGCGTGTTGACCTGATAAGGCCATGAACCGGAGGCAACGACGCCTTCGTTCTGGAAGTCGTCGACCTGGATGGCGGCGTCATGCCAGTAGCGTCCGACCAGCGTGCGCTGGACGCGCAGCAGATCGAGGGCGGCCTTGTACTGGTCCTCGGTCAGTTCGTAGGGATCCTTGATGCCGAGCTCCGGCTTGTGGGACATCAGATAGTTGGCGGCATCGGCGATGTGGATCGGCCCGTCATAGGCCTGGACGCGGCCCTTGTTCGGCTTGCCGTCGGGCAAGGTCATCTCCTCGAAGACAACGTTCCAGCTCTTCGGCGCTTCCTTGAACACCTCGGTGTTGTACATCAGCACGTTCGGCCCCCACTGGTAAGGGGCGCCGTAGTGGATGCCGTCGACCGTGAACCACGGCGCATCCTTCAGCCGGTCGTCGACCGTGCTCCAGCTCGGGATCAGATCGGTGTTGATCGGCTGGACCCGCTTGCCGGCGACAAGGCGCAGCGAAGCGTCGCCCGAGGCGGTAACGAGGTCAAAACCGCCCTCGTTCATCAGCGCGACCATCTCGTCGGAGGTGTTGGCGGTCTTGATGTTGACCTTGCAGCCTGTGTTCTTCTCGAAAGACGTGACCCAATCATAGTTCTTGTCGGTTTCGCCGCGTTCGATGTAGCCGGGCCAGGCAACAATGTTGACCTGGCCTTCGCCCTTGCCAAGTTCCTTAACCTGAGCGATCGCCTGGCCGGAGAAGGCCAGCGCGACCGTCAATGCAGTGCATGACTTCAGGAATGAATTCATCGTCGATCTCCCATTTGAGGGGCCGCACTCTCGCGGCGGCTTGGCCCCTGATTGGCAAAGTGCTGTGAAATTTCCGGTTTCGCAAATTCATTTGTCAGAAAGGCGATATCGGTTTTTCCGATAGATCAGCGGCCGTTCTTGTCCGGCCGCTGACGAACCATGCGCTGCGACTGGGCAAGCCCGATGAAGTCGCGCGCGGCCTGCGGCAGGCCGGAGCCGCGCCGCCAGACCGTGCCGACCTGGACAACCGGCAACGAGCCCGAAATATCGCGCGATTCGATGCGGTCGCCTTCAAGCGACCATGGCCGGTAGACGAGGTCGGGCAGCAGCGCCACGCCGGCGCCGGTGGCGACGAGGCTGCGCACCGCTTCGACCGAGCGGGTGCGGAAGGCGACATGCGGCTTGGCGGCGATCGCCGCCAGCAATTTTCCGGTATTCTCTTCGATCTCGTCGACGGTCAGCATGATCAGCGGCTCCGACGCGATATCGCTGATGCCGATGATGTCGGCGCTGGACAGCGGATGGCCAAGCGGCAGCCATAGCCGGTAGGGCGAGACTTCGAGAATTTCCGATTGCAGGGCGGTGCGGTCGCGCAGGTTCGAGGTGACCATGACGGCGATGTCGAGCTTGCCGCCGACCAGCAGATGTTCGAGGTAGTCGCCATTGTCCTCGATGGCCGAGATCTCGACGCCCGGATAGGCGCGGCGATAGCGGGCGAGAAGGTCGGACAGCACATAGCCGGCGACCAGCGAGGTGACGCCGAGTTGCAGCCGGCCGCCAGCCGCCGCTTGCTCGCCGGAGAAGGCGCGGCGCGCATCGGAAACATCGGCAAGGATCTTTGTCGCGTGGCGCAGGAACTGGTGGCCCTTGTGGGTGATGTTGAGGCCGCGCGGATGGCGCTCGAACAGTTCGACGCCGAGATCGCCTTCGAGCTCCTTGATCGCCTCGGTGACCGACGATTGCGAGATGGACAGGTTTTGGGCGGCGCCAGACACTGTGCCTTGCTCGGCGACGGCGATGAAGAACTGCAATTGGCGGATGGTGAAGGCCATGGCCGGACTAAACACCGGGACGGCAAGGAAGAAAAGCTGCCGATCCCAGGCTCACCGCATTACTGCTCTGGCCAGGTCAGATCCCGCTTTCGCTGCCGGCAATGCTGAGCCGTGCGCCAGCCTGGGCAAGCGCTGCGGCGATGGCGTGCGGCGGCGGCCGATCGGTGACGAGTTCGGAAAAACCGTCGAGGCCGCAGACCTGGACCAGACCCTGGCGGCCGAACTTGGTGTGGTCGGTGATGACGAGCGAGCGCTGGCCGCGCGACAGCACCATGCGGGCGAATTCCGCCTCATCCAGATCATAGTCCATCACGCCGGTGACGGCATCGACCGCGCCGGTGGAGATCACAGCGTGGCTGACGGAAAAGCGGCTGACGAATGCAATGGCCGAGACGCCGAAGGCAGCGCCCGAATCGCTACGCAGTTCGCCGCCGGCCATGTAGACCTTGTTGCCGTTGACCGTGGCCAGCGTGCGGGCGATGTCGGAGGAGTTGGTGACCACCGTCAACCGCCGGTGACCGAGCAGTTCGCGGGCCAGGAAAGAGGTCGTGGTGCCGGTGTCGAGCATGATCGCTTCGCCGTCGCGGATGGTGGCGGCAACCATGCGGGCGATGGCGCGCTTGGCATCGGCATTCTCGCGCATACGCCGCTCGAACGGCGCCTCGCCGGCCATCGACGGCAGGCCGACGGCGCCATGCATCTTCAGGATCGAACCGTCACTGGTCAGCGGCTTGACGTCGCGGCGCACGGTCTCCAGCGAGACGCCCAGCCGGTCGGCCAGGCTGGCGATGGTGACGGTGCCTTCCTCATGGAGGAGACGCAGGATCTCGCCATGCCGCTTCGAGGGCATCGGTCTCACCCAATCGATTTGTTGCGCTACTGACCGCTTCTAAGGCAAATCGGCCACAGTTTACAAGAAATCCTTGTGATTTCGGGCAAAAAGCCACAAGTTGTCGTTGACAAGCCGGATCACATGGCGCGACACTGGCTTGTGACAGGCTTCGGAACTGCCACGGGAGAACGATGGCAGAGCCGCACCAAAATTCGCCTGCCCGAACGTCCGGGAAATCGTCTGACGTAAGGGAAAAGGACTTTTTTGAATCCGCGGGGGCGGATGCCGGAGTCAAAGAACCCGGCACTGGGGCTCGTCGGTGCGGTGCGGGATACCGATCCCGGGATCCCGCACCGACGAGGACTTCGCATTGCTCCCTCCTGCCGGCCGCCATCTTTGCGTCGCCCGCGACGCCTTGAACCCCGCGCAACGAGGGATTCACCCGTGACCGCCGAGGACCGCATCCGCGCCCTGCCCTGCTGGACCGGCAGCATCGAGATCGCGCCGCTGCCAGGCGGCCTGAGCAACGCCAACTATCTGGTCAAGGACGCCGCCGGGCGGCATGTCGTGCGCTTTGGCCAGGACTTTCCATTCCATCATGTCTTTCGCGAGCGCGAGGTGATGACCGCGCGCGCGGCGCACGCCGCCGGCTTCGCGCCTGCGGTCCGCCATTCCGAGCCCGGCATCCTGGTAACGGAATTTCTCGGCGCCAAGACTTTTGTCGCCGAGGACGTCCGCGCCAATATCGACCGCGTCGCTGCCCTGATGCGCGGCTTCCATCGCGAGATGCCCAATCATGTCTCCGGCGCCGGCTTCATGTTCTGGGTATTCCATGTCATCCGCGACTATGCGCGCACGCTGGAGGAAGCCGACAGCCGCATGCGAAGCGAGTTGCCGCGGCTGCTGACGCTTGCAGACGAGCTCGAACGGGCGCAGAAATTGCTGCCGATCGTCTTCGGTCATAATGACCTTCTGCCGGCTAATATTCTCGATGACGGCCACAGGCTGTGGCTGATCGATTTCGAATATGCCGGCTTCAACACGGCGATGTTCGACCTCGCCGGCGTCGCCTCGAACGCCACCATGAACGACGAGGAGTCCTTCGCCTTCCTGACCGCCTATTTCATGAAGGAGCCGGACGAGGCGATCCGCCGCTCGCATGCGGCCATGCAATGCGCATCGCTGCTGCGCGAGGCGATGTGGAGCATGGTTTCCGAACTTTATCTCGACGCGCCCGGCATCGACTACGTTGCCTATACCGACGAAAACCTGACGCGGCTCGATGCCGCGCTGGAAAACTACAGAACAAAGTACGGACAGATATCATGACCTTGCCCGCCCACGCCGAGATCGTCGTCATCGGCGGCGGCATAATCGGCTGTTCGACGGCTTATCATCTGGCGCGTGACCACAAGGCCGATGTCGTGCTCCTGGAACAGGGCAAACTGACTTCGGGCTCGACATGGCACGCGGCGGGGCTGGTCGGTCAATTGCGGTCTTCGGCCTCGATCACCCGCGTGCTCAAATATTCGGTCGATCTCTACAAGGGACTGGAAGCCGAAACCGGGCTGGCCACCGGCTGGAAGATGACCGGATGCCTCAGGCTCGCCACCAATGCCGACCGCTGGATCGAGTACAAGAGGCTGGCGACGACGGCGAAGAGCTTCGGCATGGACATGCAGTTGCTGTCACCGGCCGAGGTCAAGGCGATGTGGCCGCTGCTGGCAACCGGCGATCTCGTCGGCGCCAGCTGGCTGCCGACCGACGGCCAGGCAAACCCTTCCGACATCACGCAGTCGCTGGCCAAAGGCGCGCGCATGCATGGCGCCAGGCTGTTCGAGGATGTCCGCGTCACCGGCTTCGACATGCAGGAGGGCCGCATCACAACGGTAAAGACCAACAGGGGCGATATCGCCTGCGACAAGGTGGTGAACTGTGCCGGGCAATGGGCGCGGCAGGTGGGGGCGCTAGCCGGCATCAACGTGCCGCTGCAGCCGGTCAAGCACCAGTACATCGTCACCGAAAGAATAGACGGGTTGGCGAGCGATGCGCCGACGATCCGCGACCCCGACCGCCGCATTTATTTCAAGGAGGAGGTCGGCGGGCTGGTGATGGGCGGCTATGAGCCGAACCCGCAAGCCTGGACGACCGATCTTCCCGGCGGCGATGTCCCTGACGACTGGCAGTTCCGGCTGTTCGACGACGATTACGATCATTTCGAGCAGCATATGAACCAGGCGATCACGCGGGTTCCGGCGCTCGAAAGCGTCGGCGTCAAGCAGATGATCAACGGGCCGGAGAGCTTCACGCCGGACGGCAATTTCATTCTCGGCGTGGCACCCGAATGCGCCAACATGTTCGTCGGCGCCGGCTTCAACGCCTTCGGCATCGCGGCAGGCGGCGGCGCCGGCTGGGTGCTGGCGCAGTGGGTCGTCGACGGCGAGGCGCCACTCGACCTGTGGGTGGTCGATATCAGGCGCTTTTCCGACCTGCACCGCGACCGGCAATGGGTCCGCGACCGCACGCTGGAAGCCTATGACAAGCACTATACGATCGGCTTCCCGTATGAAGAGTATGCCACGGGCCGGCCACGGATCGTGTCGCCACTCTATGAACGGCTGCAAAAGCACCGCGCCGTGTTCGGCTCCAAGCTCGGTTGGGAGCGGCCGAACTGGTTTGCGCCCGAAGGCGTCGAGCCGAAGGACATCTATTCGATGGGCCGGCAGAACTGGTTTTCGCCGGTCGGCGACGAGCACCGGCACGTGCGCGAGAACGTCGGCATCTTCGACCAGTCGTCCTTCGCCAAATACGAAATGACCGGTGCGGATGCGCTGAAGGCGCTCGACTGGATCTGCGCCAACGACGTCGCCAAGCCGGTCGGCCGGCTGACCTACACGCAGCTTCTCAACACGCGCGGCGGCATCGAGGCCGACCTGACCGTGGCGCGGCTCGGCGAAGACCGATTCTACGTCGTCACCGGCACCGGCTTTAGGACGCATGACTTCTCGTGGATCGGCGACCATGTCGGCAACGAGCTCGACGTGACGCTCACCGATGTCACCGAGGATTTCGGCACGCTGTCGCTGATGGGACCGCGGGCCCGCGACGTGCTGGCTGCGGTGACCGATGCGGACGTGTCGAACACCGCTTTCCCGTTCGGACACGTGCGGGAAATCTCCATCGCCGGCACCACTGTTAGGGCGCTGCGCGTCACCTATGTCGGCGAGCTCGGCTGGGAGCTGCATGTGCCGATCGCGGCGACGGGCGAAATCTTCGACGCTCTGATGGCGGCGGGCGACGAGCACAGCATCCGCCCGGTCGGCTACAGGGCGCTGGAATCGCTGCGGCTGGAAAAAGGCTACCGCGCCTGGGGCTCCGACATCACGCCCAACGACACGCCGCAGGAGGCCGGCCTTGGCTGGGCGGTGAAGCTTCGCAAGAACACAGATTTTCTCGGGCGGCGGGCGCTGGAAGAGATCGGCGGCGCGGTTCTGAAAAAACGCTTTGCCGGCTTCACCGTCGACGATTGCGAGATCGTGCTGCTCGGGCGCGAAACGATCCTGCGCAACAGCGAGCCGGTCGGCTACCTGACCAGCGGCGGCTATGGCTACACGGTCGGAAAGAACATCGGCTACGGCTATGTGCGCAACGCCGACGGCGTCAGCGACGATTTCCTCACCTGCGGCGACTACGAGCTGGTGGTGGCTATGGAGCGGACGCCGGCAAAAATCCATCTCGAGCCGCTTTACGACCCGGCCGGAGAAAGGATCAGAGCCTAAAGCGCGTCGCGTCTGAACGGATTCATGCGAGGCGCTTTAAGTTCTTGTTTCTATGCATGTCGTTATCGCAAAACCGCTGCGCACTTTTGCGCGACATGCATAAGAGCGGGGATGGTCAGTTCACGCGCAGAACGAGACCGCGGCTGGGCACGGTGTCGGCCTCGCCCGGCATGGAGACATAGGGCGATGTCTCCTCGGCGCGCATGACGACGCCCTTCGCCTCGAGGTCGGCTATCCCTGCGGAAAAACCGGCGTCCCACAGGGTGTTCTTGACCGTCAGCACGATTATCCCGCCCGGCCGGCAGATGCGGATCAGTTCGTCCAGCCCCTCAGCCCCGACATGGCCCGAGGTGAAGACGCCGGCCGATATGATGCCGGCATAGGCATCATCCGCGAAGGGCAGCGGGCCGCCGAGAGCCAGGCAGTGAAGCGCCGAATAGACGCCCTTGCGCGCTGCCTGGGCCAGCATGCCTTCGGAAATGTCGAGCGCCTCGACCTGCGGATAGCCCGTGATCTTCAGCCATTCGCCGATGAGCCCGGTGCCGGCACCGGCATCGAGGAGCGGTGCCGCGCCGCGCGGCAGCTGGCGGGCAAGCAGGGCAAGGCAGATGGTCGGATGGCGATAACCGGCCGCCGACATGTCGGCGTCGTAGGTGTCGGACCAGCGGTCGTAGAGCGCCGCCACCTCCTCTGGCCGCTTCGCTGCATAGGCCGCGGCGAGCGCGCCTTTGTTTTTCCTGTCCGCCATTACAGTCTCGTCCGCAAATCACAGCGCCGCAGCGTTCTTAGCGCGTCCTACGGGAACGCACGGCGCTGGAGTGAACCGCATGCAAGCGATGATAGCCAAACGGCGAAATTTGTGGAACCGTCGTCACCACAAACAGACGCGAAAAGAGGGCAGAAGCGATGGTGGACGAGGAAGCACGCGCGGCGCTTGCAGCCATTCCGGCGCTGGCCGGCTACGAGGGACCGCTGGAGCGGCTGGGTGGCCTCACCAACCTCGTCTTCAGGGCTGGAGATGCCTGCCTGCGGATTCCCGGCAAGGGCACGCAGGAGTATATCAACCGCGCCAACGAGGCGGTGGCGGCGCGGGAGGCAGCGATGGCCGGCGTCAGCCCCGAGCTGCTGCATGTCGACGGCGAGACAGGCGTGATGGTGACGCGCTTCATCGCGGGCGCCGAGACGATGTCGCCGGATAAATTCAAGACCCGGCCGGGCAGTCCGGCGCGTGCCGGCAAAGCCTTCCGCAGATTGCATACATCCGGCGCGGTGTTTCCCTTCCGCTTCGAGCTGTTTGCGATGATCGACGACTACCTGAAGGTGCTGTCGACCAAGGACGTCGCCCTGCCTGCCGGTTACCACGACGTCGTTTTCGAGGCGGAAACCGTGCGCTCGGCGCTTGCCGCGCATCCCCTGCCTCTCGTCGCCTGCCACTGCGATCCGCTGTGCGAAAATTTTCTCGATACGGGCGACAGGATGTGGATCGTCGACTGGGAATATTCCGGCATGAACGACCCGCTTTGGGATCTCGGCGACCTCAGCGTCGAAGGCCAGTTTGATACGGCGCAGGAGGACGAGATGATGGGCGCCTATTTCGGTGGCGAGCCGACGCCGGCGGAGCGCGGCCGCATCGTCATCTACAAGGCGATGTGCGATCTGTTGTGGACGCTGTGGGGACTGATCCAGCTTGCCAACAGCAATCCGGCCGACGATTTCCGCGCCTATGCCGACGGTCGCTTTTCACGCTGCAGGGCGCTGATGGAGACGGCCGACTTCTCAACGCATCTGGCGGCGGTGCGCGCCGGTTAAGTGCCAAAACTCTGAACCTTAAGGCACCAGAAATCTGGACCCTAGTTGACACCTTTCGGCACGTTTTCGGGCGGCACCGTGTCGACCACTTTCTGGCGATGGAAGATGAACAGGCCGGCCAGCACGATGATGCCCGAGCCGATCAGGATGCGCGGGCCGGGCATGTCGCCGAAGAAGGCCAGCCCGAAGATGACGGCCCACAGCAGCAGGCTGTAATGCAGCGGCGCCAGCGTCGACGCCGGCGCCAGCTTCAGCGCCCTGGTGATCATCAGATGCGCGCCGCAGGAGACGATGCCAAGAAGCAGCATGGCGCCGAAATCGAGCGAGGACGGCGTCTGCCAGTTGCCGATGGTGAGAAACCCGCCGACCAGCAGCGTGCCGATGGTTTGCCAGGTAACGAGCGAGGTGTCGCTGGTGCCACGCAACCGCCGGTTGAGAATGATCGCGAAGGCGAATGAAATGCTTCCGGCCAGCGCGAAGGTCGACGACAGCGAAAACGCGGCCGAGGACGGTTCGAGCATGATCAGCACACCGCAGAACCCGACCAGAATCGCCATCCAGCGGCGCCAGCCGACCTTTTCACCAAGCAACAGGTGGGACAGCGCCGCCACGTAGATCGGCCCTGCCATGTAGAAGCTCATGACGTCGGCGAGCGGCAGATAGACGACGGCGGCGTAGAACAGCGCCGTGTCAAGCGTCGTCATGACGACGCGCACGACCTGCAGTTCCAGGCGCTCCATGCGGAACAGCCTGGCCGCGCCTTGACGCGCGATCATCGGACCGAGCACGAAAAAGGCGCCGATGGAACGGATCAGCACGACCTGACCGACGGAAAAGCTGGCGACCAGCCATTTACCCATCGCATCATTCAACGCAAACAGGAAATCGCCGGCCAGCATCAGCAGAATGCCAGCCAAAAGCACGTTCCTGATCGTCGAATTCTGGGCTGTTGGCTCTGCCATGCCGATGTCGCTTCCTCCTGCATGAAAGCCCGGTGAGCAGCGTCGTAGACGCAAGCAGCCGCTTTGACGAGCGGAAATCGGGAAGCCGGCCAGACCAGGGACCGGAAAACGGCTGGGCCTGTACGGATGATCGCAACGGCCTACTTTGGCCGTGGCCGAATGATAACCGGACGATAGATCACCGGCCGATCCCAGGGATCGAAGACCGACGCACTTCTGAGTTCGGCGCGGCGCGCCAGATCGATGCGCTGCAGACATTCGGCGAAGGCATCATTCTTCCTGACGAAACCGTAGGAACGGCATTTCGCCTCGTCAGCGGCACGACGGTCTTCGGCCGTCATGCAGCCTGCACAGGTCGCCGCCAACACGACCACCATCGCCGCCTTGTGCCACATGACATCCTCCTCGGCATAAAACTGGAGGTTGATTGTAGACTTGCGGTCAGGACCTATCAATCTGATCGATGGAGTTTTGAGACCGGCGATGCCTGCGGTTCACTGTTGCCGGCCGTCCGGCGATCGAGAGCCGTGTTTCCTGCCTGGCCCGCTCGGCCACCACCTTGCCCCTGGCGATGACACAGAGTCGCTCGGGACGCAGGCGCAAGGCCTCGACCGGATCGCCGGCATCGAGGACGACGAGGCTGGCGCGCTTGCCGACCGACAGGCCGAAATGGTCGAGGCCCATGATGGCGGCGTTGACGTTGGTGACCATGTCGAAGCAGCGCGCCATGTCGGCCGGGCTCGACATCTGGGCGACGTGAAGGCCCATGAAGGCGACGTCGAGCATGTCGGCGGTGCCCAGCGAATACCAGGGGTCGAGCACGCAATCCTGACCCCAGCCGACGCGGATACCGTGGGCAAGCATTTCCTTGACCCGCGTCAGGCCGCGGCGTTTGGGGAATGTGTCGTGGCGGCCCTGCAGCATGATGTTGATCAGCGGATTGGGGATCGCCGAGACGCCTGCCTCTGATATCAGCGGCAACAGCTTCGAGACATAGTAATTGTCCATCGAGTGCATCGACGTAAGATGCGAGCCGGCGACCCTGCCCTGCAGGCCGAGGCGTTGCGTCTCATAGGCCAGTTGTTCGATATGGCGCGACAGCGGATCATCGGTCTCGTCGCAATGCAGGTCGACCATGAGGCCGCGTTCTGCCGCGATTTCGCACAGTTCCGTCACCGAACGCGTGCCGTCGGCCACGGTGCGCTCGAAATGCGGAATACCGCCGACGATGTCGACACCCATGTCGAGCGCGCGGATGGTGTTATCGCGCGCCGTCGGCGAGCGATAAAACCCATCCTGCGGGAAGGCGACCAGTTGCAGGTCGACATAGGGCGCGACGGTCTTCTTCACATCGAGCAGGGCTTCGACCGCCAGCAGCCTGGTATCGCAGACATCGACATGGCTGCGGATGGCGAGCAGGCCCATGGACACCGCCCAGTCGCAATAGGCGAGCGCGCGGTCGCGCACCGCTTCGTGCGTCAACAGCGGCTTCAGTTCGCCCCACAGCGAGATGCCTTCGAGCAGCGTGCCCGACACGTTGATGCGCGGGATGCCTAGCGAGAGCGTGGCGTCCATGTGAAAATGCGGATCGACGAAGGGCGGCGAGATCAGATTGCCATGGGCATCAATCGCCGTGCCCGCGCCAGCGTTCAGCTCCGGCTCGATGGCCGCGATCGTCTCGCCGATGATGCCGATATCGGCGATCCTGCCGTCGGGCAGCGTGCCGCCGCGGACGATAAGGTCGAAATCCATCTACCGTCATCCCTTTGAAGAAGCGAACCTATTCCGGCACATACCTTACCGCACCCTTTGCAGCACTGGTCGCCATCGAGGCGTAGGCGCGCAAGGCCATCGTCACCTTGCGCTTGCGCTTTTCCTCGGGCTTCCAGGCGGCGGCTCCCTTGGCCTCCATCGCGGCGCGGCGGGCGGCCAGTTCGGCATCGTCGACGGCAAGCCGGATGGTGCGGTTCGGGATATCGATCTCGATCGTATCGCCCTCATGCACCAGCCCGATCAGCCCGCCTTCCGCCGCCTCGGGAGAAGCATGGCCTATCGACAGGCCGGAGGTGCCGCCGGAGAAGCGGCCATCGGTGACCAGCGCGCAGGCCTTGCCGAGGCCCTTCGACTTCAAATAGCTGGTCGGATAGAGCATTTCCTGCATGCCGGGGCCGCCGCGCGGCCCTTCGTAGCGGATGACGACGACATCGCCGGCCTTGATCTCGTTGGACAGGATCGCCTTGACGCTGGCGTCCTGGCTTTCGAACACCCTGGCCGGGCCGGTGAATTTCAGGATCGATTCATCGACGCCTGCGGTCTTCACGATACAGCCGTCGAGCGCCAGGTTGCCTTTCAGCACGGCAAGGCCACCATCCTTGGAAAAAGGATATTGGGCTGAGCGGATGACACCCTTCTCCCGATCGAGATCGAGTTCGTCCCAGCGGCGATCCTGGCTGAAGGCGACCTGCGTCGGCACGCCGCCAGGGGCCGCCAGAAAGAAGTCGCGGACGTTTTGGCTTGACGTGCGCGAGATATCCCAATGGTCGAGCGCTTCGCCGAGGCTTGCGGTGTGCACGGTCGGCAGGTCGCGGTTGATCAGTCCGGCGCTATCGAGCTGGCCGAGGATCGCCATGATGCCGCCGGCGCGGTGGACGTCTTCCATGTGCACATCCGCCTTGGCGGGGGCAACCTTGCATAGCACCGGCACCTTGCGTGACAGCGCGTCAATGTCGTCCTGACCGAAATCGATCTCGCCCTCATGCGCGGCAGCCAGGATGTGCAGCACGGTGTTGGTCGAGCCGCCCATGGCGATGTCGAGCGTCATGGCGTTCTCGAAGGCACCCTTCGAAGCGATGCTGCGCGGCAGCGCGGTGTCGTCGTCCTGCTCGTAGTAGCGCTGGGCGAGATCGACGATCAGGTGGCCGGCCTCGACGAACAGCCGCCTGCGGTCGACGTGCGTCGCCAGCGTCGAACCGTTGCCGGGCAGCGAAAGGCCGAGCGCCTCGGTCAGGCAATTCATCGAATTGGCGGTGAACATGCCCGAGCAGGAGCCGCAGGTCGGGCAGGCAGAGCGCTCGATGGTCTTGACGTCCTCGTCGGAGATCTTGTCGTCGGCAGCCGCGACCATGGCGTCCACCAGATCGAGCGCCTGCGTCTTGCCGGCAAGCACCACCTTGCCGGCTTCCATCGGGCCGCCGGAGACGAAGACGGTCGGGATATTGAGACGCAGCGACGCCATCAGCATGCCCGGCGTGATCTTGTCGCAATTCGAGATGCAGACCATGGCGTCGGCGCAGTGGGCGTTGACCATGTATTCGACCGAGTCGGCGATCAGCTCGCGCGAAGGCAGCGAATAGAGCATGCCGTCATGACCCATGGCGATGCCGTCGTCGACAGCGATGGTGTTGAACTCTTTCGCAACGCCGCCGGCCTTCTCGATCTCGCGGGCGACCAGCTGGCCGAGATCCTTGAGATGGACGTGGCCCGGAACGAACTGGGTGAAGGAATTGACGACAGCGATGATGGGCTTGCCGAAATCGGAATCCTTCATGCCGGTGGCGCGCCACAGGCCGCGGGCGCCGGCCATGTTACGGCCATGGGTGGTGGTGCGGGAACGGTAGGCGGGCATTAAACTGTCCTTGCTGTCTGCGTGGCGTCCGAACAGGCGCGGAAAACCGGAATTGAGCGGCGTTATATACGCCACCGTCTGGTCTGGCCACGGTTTTGCGATGCGCCGGGATCTTGAGCCAAAGACGGCAAGCCGGTCCAGGCAGTAAAAAAGTCAGAGGTGCTGTCGGATCGTGTTTTGTTTGAGCGTCCTTGGGCAGACGGCGGCGACCGGCATCAATCGCCAGCCGGCCGTTGGACGCGTGAAAACAAGCCAAAACAGCCCGAGGAGCAAGAAAATGCAAAAGATCACCCCCTGCCTGTGGTTCGACGACCAGGCCGAGGAGGCCATGAACCATTACATCTCCATCTTCAAGAACTCGAAGGTGCTGAGTGTGATGCGCTGGCCCAAGGGCAGCGGCGATAATGAGGGCAAGGTGCTGGTGACCTATTTCGAGCTCGACGGCGTGCAGTTCCAGGCGCTCAACGGCGGGCCGCAATTCAAGTTCACCGAGGCAGTCTCGCTGTCCATCGACTGCAAGACGCAGGAGGAGGTCGACTATTTCTGGGACAGGCTCATCGAGGGCGGTGGCGAGCCCAGCCAGTGCAGCTGGCTGAAGGACAAATTCGGCGTCTCCTGGCAGGTCGTGCCGGAGCAATTGCCGAGGCTGCTGCAGGACCCCGACACCGAAAAGGCCGGCCGCGTCATGCAGGCGATGATGCAAATGACCAAGATCGACATCGCCAAGATCGAAGAGGCAGCCAGGGGGTGAGTGAGACGCTCCTGACGGGGATCTTTGCCCGATTTTGGGAATATCAACTGCCGAAGTCGGCGCCGCCCCTCACCTGCCTGCCGGCATCCTCTCCCCGTATAGTGACGGGGAGAGGGGCGCTCTCATACATGATTTCGCCAATTACCACGTTGCAGGAAGGGCGTTGGCGTTGCGGCCAGCCCCCCTTCTCCCCGTCACTATACGGGGAGAAGGTGCCGGCAGGCGGATGAGGGGCGGCGCGACGCGCGAGTGTTCTTGGCGGCCATACGGCAACGGTCAGGCCGCCTTGTCGCGGACCTGGTAATCCTTGACCGCGGCGAAACGGATCGCCTTCCAGCGCTCGGCCTCGTAGTTGAGCGAAAAGGCGTGCTGGGCAAGGAACACCGGATCGTGGTCGAGGTCGCGGGCAATGTCGCCGCGATGCGCCTCGATGAAGCGATGAACCTCGGCCTTGTCGTCGGCCGATATCCAGCGGCAGACGGAAAAGCGCGACATCTCGAAATCGACCGGCAGCGTGTATTCGATATTCAGCCGCTCCTTCAGCACGTCGAGCTGCAGCGCACCGACGACGCCGACGATTGCCGGCGAGCCGTCTTCTGGCGAGAACAGTTGCACGACGCCTTCCTCGGCCATCTGGTGCAGCGCCTCCTTCAGCTTCTTGGCCTTCATCGCGTCGCCGAGCCGGACGCGGCGCAGGATTTCCGGCGCGAAATTCGGCACGCCGCGGAACAGGATCTCCTCGCCCTCGGTCAGCGTATCGCCGATGCGCAGCGTGCCGTGGTTGGGGATGCCGACGACGTCGCCGGCAAAGGCCTCGTCGGCGGTGACGCGGGTGCGGGCGAAGAAAAATTGCGGCGCCGACAGGCTCATCGGTTTTCCCGTGCGCACCAGCTTGGCTTTCATGCCGCGCTCGAGCTTGCCCGAGCAGACGCGGACGAAGGCGATGCGGTCGCGGTGGTTGGGATCCATGTTGGCCTGGATCTTGAAGACGAAGGAGGTCATCCTATCCTCGGTCGCCTCGACTTTGCGGGTATCGGCTTCCTGCGCGCGTGGCGGCGGCCCGTAGGCACCAAGCGCCTCGATCAGGTCGCGGACGCCGTAATTGCGCAGCGCCGAACCGAAATAAACCGGCGTCAGATGGCCCTCGCGAAACGCACCGATGTCGAGCGGGCGGCAGGCTTCGCGCGCCAGCTCCAGCTCCTCGATGAAAGCCTCGCGCTCGTTCTCCGGCAACAGGCCGGCGACGCGGTTGGAGTCGGGACCATTGACCGGCGTGCGTTCTTTCTCGGCGTCGCCCTTGCGCACCGCGTTCAGCGCCAGATGATAGGTGCCGGAAAAGGTTTTGCCGCGGCCGATCGGCCAGGTGATCGGTGCGGTGTCCAGCGCCAGCTTCTGCTCGATCTCATCGAGTATCTCGAACGGGTCGCGGCTTTCGCGGTCCATCTTGTTGACGAAGGTGATGATCGGGATGTCGCGAAGCCGGCAGACCTCGAACAGTTTTAGCGTGCGCGGCTCGATACCCTTGGCGGCGTCGATGACCATGACCGCCGCATCGACCGCCGACAGCGTGCGATAGGTATCGTCGGCGAAATCCTCGTGACCGGGCGTATCGAGCAGGTTGAAGACATTGTCCTCATACTCGAAGGTCATCACCGAGGTGACGACCGAAATGCCGCGCTCGCGCTCGATCTTCATCCAGTCCGACCGGGTCTGGATGCGATCCTTCTTGGCCTTGACCTCGCCGGCAAGCTGGATGGCACCGCCGAACAAAAGCAGCTTTTCGGTCAGCGTCGTCTTGCCGGCGTCCGGATGCGCGATGATCGCGAAAGTGCGGCGGCGCGCCACCGCGTTCGTGATGTCTTCAGCCAATTTGTGGAATCCCATGTGGTGCGCGGGCTTCTAGCAGCGCTTTTGCAGCCTGTCGAACAATTTTGGGCGGTTGCCCGGCCTTGAGATAGGTCCGCCGCAATGGCATCAACAGAGGCGGTTCGATAAAGGTCCATCCATGAGCGCAGCCAAGCACGTCATTGTCGTCGGCGCCGGCATCATCGGTGCGTCCATCGCCTGGCATCTGGCGAAGGCTGGCGCGAACGTGACGATCGTTGCCGACAGCGGTGCGGGCGGCGTCGCCACGCCGAATTCCTTTGCCTGGATCAATGCCAGTTGGGGCAATCCAGAGCCGTATTTCCGGCTGCGTACCCGTTCGATGGCCGAATGGACGCGGCTTGCCCATGACGTGCCCGGCATTCCACTCGCCTGGTGCGGCGGCCTGTGCTGGGACCTGCCGCCGGCCGAGCTTGAGGCCTATGCCGCCGAGCATTCCGCCTGGGGCTACGGGATCGAGCGCGTCGACCGCGTGGGAGCCGCACGTATAGAGCCCAATTTGACCGAGCTTTCCGACTTCGCCCTTCACGTCGCTGAGGAGGGCGTGGCCGAACCGGTCGCGGCCACGCAGACGCTGCTGGCCGACGCCGAGCGACTTGGCGCGCGGGTGATTACCGGCACGACAGTCACCGCGCTGATACAGACCAAAGGCAGGATTAGCGGCGTCGATACGTCAGGCGGACGGATTGTCGCCGACGAGTTGGTGATCGCGGCCGGCGCCGGCTCTGCGGCAATTGCGGCAACGGCCGGGCTAAAACTGCCGATTGAGACGCCGCCCGGCCTGATCGTCCATTCACGCCCGTACGAAAAGCTGCTCAACGGCCTGGTGATCGGCGACCGGCTGCACATGCGCCAGACTGCCGAGGGCCGCATCATCGCCGGCTCGGATTTCGGCGGCGCCGATCCGGGCATGGATGCCGAAGCCACAGCCCGCGACCTGTTTGCGGCGATGAAGAGCATGCTGCGCGGCGCCGACCGGCTGGAACTGGATTTTCACACCGTCGGCTATCGGCCGACGCCGATCGACGGCTTTCCGATCATCGGACGGGCTCAAAGCGTGAGCAGCCTCTATGTCGCGGTCATGCATTCCGGCATCACGCTGGCGCCTGCCGTCGGCCTGTTCGCCGGCCGGGAAATACTGGACGACGCGCGCGATCCGCTACTTGAGCCCTATAGGCTAACGCGGTTTGCTCAATAGCCGGGCGGACGGCGAAAACCGCCGCTCAGCGGCGCTATTGCCCGGGCGATGCCAAGCAGCCGCGATTCTGACCAGCGACGGCCGACCAGCTGCAGGCCGATGGGCAGGCCGTCGCGGTCCTGCTCGCAGGGCATCGACAGTGCCGGGTGGCCGCTGTAGTTGAACACCGCGCCATAGGCTGGCAGCAGCCAGTAGCTCTGCTCCCTGTCATCGACCTTGATTGGTGTTCCCGGCTCGCAATGCGGAAAGGCCGTGGTCATGGCGACGGGACAAAGCAAGACATCGCAACCTTCGAAAAACCGGTCCCAGGCAAGGATTGACTGGTCGCGGTGGGCGAGCGCTTCGAACCAGCGCGAGACCGGTGTCGGTTCTTCTGGCGGCTTCGGCTGCGCAGCCTCCAGCATCATGCTGATCAGCGCGCCGCCTTGCGTCAGATCGTCATGCAGGCCGAGCGTCGGCAGTCTTGCTTCCTCGACGACTGCCCCCGCAGACTTGAGTTGCTCGGCCAGACTTTCGACCGCGGCCCTGATCTCGCCGGCTACCGGAAAACCCGGAAAGGCCGGCGCGAAAGCGATGCGCAGGGTCTTGAGATTGACCTCAGGCATGTCCTCGACCAGCACCGGGGCAAGGTCGGTGTCGCTGCCATCCGGTCCTGCAATGATCCTCAGGATCAGCGCCAGATCTTCGACGTTGCGGGCCAGCGGACCGATGCAGGACATCAGCCGTACGCCGCGCGGCACGCCACCGGGATCGGGAAAGGCGCCGGCCAAGGAGACGCGATGCTCGGTCGGCTTGAGGCCGTAGACGCCGCAGAAGGCTGCCGGCAGGCGGATCGAATCCTGCATGTCGGTGCCGAGTTCGAATGGCGTCATGCCCGCGCAAAGTGCTGCCGCCGCTCCCCCGCTGGAACCGCCGACGGTGCGCGATAGATCCCACGGATTACTGGTGCGGCCGAACAGCGGGTTGTTCGACTGCCAGTCGCCCAGCATCGTTGCGACATTTGTCTTGCCGACGAGCACGCCGCCGGCCGCCTTCAACCTGAGAACGACCGGGCTGTCTTTTCTCGCCACATAGTCGGCAAAAGGCGGGAAGCCGACCGTCGTCTTCATCCCCAGTGTTTCGTGAGTGTCCTTCAGCGTGAACGGCACGCCGTGCAGCGGCCCGAGAGCGTCGCCGCGCGCCTGCGCTTCGTCGGCCTTCTTCGCGCGAGCGCGAGCCCCTTCCCTGTCGAGCGTGACGACCGCGTTGACCGCCTCATTATGCCTGTCGATCTCAGCCAAATGCGCGTCCAGCGCTTCCACGGCGGAAATCCTGCGGTCGAGGATCCCGGCAGCCAAGTCTCTGGTGGAGGAAAAGACGAGGTCCATGACCAATGCTCCGGCTTGCTAGCGGCGCCAGCCTCACCAAATGGCGGACTACGGCGCGTCTTCAAGCCGAGTTCAGCATTCGAGGACAGGTGGTGCTTGATCGGAATTGCGCTGCGAGGGTCTGTTGAGGGGGCGCTGTCCCGCGATGTTGCCGCGATAGCGAGGGAGCTACACGGCCAGCGCCAGTCTTGCCGGTTCCGGCGCAAATGGACGAGTGGTCATGCCGTCTCTGGTAATGGTGACGAAGCTAGAGGGCGGGATCGGCTGCCAGTCGCCGCCATCACGGTCGAAAGGCTCCGACATCAGGCATCGCCCGCCGTTGCGGAAGACGGAGGTGTAGAGCGTCGGCGCGTGGGCATCGGTCGCATAGCGCACCGCATGGAGCGATTCGCCGTCCGACAAGGCGGCGGTAAGTCTCAGCGCCGGTTCGAAGCCGGCGCGGCGCGAGGCGTCGATCACCCGCGCCGTAGCGCGCGACACCGCGCCTTGCGGATCGCCCGCCAGACCCTCGTCGATCATCAGGAGAAAGAAAAGTTCGGAATCGGTGGTGCCCTCGCGGCGATCGAAGACATCGTTGGAGAGCGCGTTTTCCAGTGCGCGGCGGATTCTTTCGAAGCCGCCGATCTGGCCGTTGTGCATGAACGACCAGCGGCCGGCAGTGAAGGGATGACAGTTCATGCGGCTGGTGGCGCCGCCGGTCGAGGCGCGCACATGGGCCAGGAACAGGCTGGACCTGATCTGCCGGCACAGGCTCTTCAGATTGGGATCGGACCAGGCCGGCAGGATGTCGCGATACAGGCCCGGTTCGGGCCGGTCGCCGTACCAGGCGAGACCAAAGCCATCGCCATTGGTCGGCGACTTGGCTTCCTGGGCGCAATGACTCTGGGCGATCAGCGAATGGCAGGGCGCCGTGACGATGTCTTCCAGGAAAACCGCTTCGCCAAGGTAGGCCGCCCACCGGCACATCGCTCAATCTTCCCTCAGGCGCGATCCATGCGAGCCGCAGGCTCCTTGATCGCGTGTGTGCCTCTGTTGTGCGTGCGCTCATAGAGCTCGCGGACGATTCGGCTGGCCGTAGTCTCACACAGAAATGGCAAGAAAGCGTGAATGAGTGCGGCGAACGCTGCCATGAACAGACGCGAGCAGAACCACGCCGCGAAGGCCATATGGCTGAAATAGGTCTCGCCCACCTTGGCCGGGTGAGAGGTAAAGAGCCTTGCAAGCCGTGTCGTCATGGTGATCCCTCCTGGCTGGGTAAGCCCCCGATGCTGAGTATTCTGGCACGAGCTTCTGGTTCATCGGTCCCAAATCATCCTTGTGTTTGGCCAAATAATGGGACAAGCATCCCACATGGCTCTGGAAATCGATGAGATCGACCGAAGATTGCTGGCCGAACTGCAACGCGACGGCACGCTGTCGGTCGACCAATTGTCGCAAAGGGTGTCGCTGTCGCGCAACGCCTGCTGGCGCCGGGTCAAGCGGCTCGAGGAAGACGGCGTCATCACCGGCCGGGTGGCGCTGGTCGATGCCGACAAGCTTGGCCTTGGCCTTTCGGTGTTCATCCTGGTCCGGACCTCCAATCATGATCCCGACTGGCTGCAAAAATTTCGGGCGGCAGTGGGCGGCTTTCCCGAGATCACCGGCGTCTACCGCATGTCCGGCGACCTCGACTATGTCTTGCGCGCCCGCGTCGCCGACGTGAAGGCGTATGACCGGCTCTATCAGCGGCTTATCGCCAAGGTGGCGCTGTCGGATGTTTCGGCCTCCTTCGTCATGGAGGAGATCAAGGAGACGACCATCGTCCCCGTAGAACTGCGCTGAAACGGAACTGCGCTGAAAGAAAGCCGTTGATAGTCTGGCCGCCGAGTTGACTGAATCGGCGTTGATAGCGATAGGATCAGCCTCATGCGCGCAGCCCTCTACACTTCCTCCGTCATCGGTCCGGCCGTCGGCTTCATCAGGCTGCCGCACGGTGAAGGCCTGCCGCTTCCCGCCTATGAAAGCCCGGGCGCCGCCGGCATGGATCTGCGCGCCGCGGTGCCGGACGACCGGCCGCTGCTGATCCTGCCGGGAAAACGCGCGCTGGTGCCGACCGGACTGATCCTGGAGATCCCTGAGGGGGTGGAAGGCCAGGTCCGGCCACGCTCGGGCCTCGCCTTCAAGCACGGGCTTACCTGCCTCAACACGCCGGGCACCATCGACAGCGACTATCGCGGCGAGGTCAAGGTGCTGCTGATCAATCTTGGCGACGAGGATTTCGCGGTGACGCGCGGCATGCGGATCGCGCAGATCGTCTTCGCCCCGGTGACGCAGGCGATGGTCGATGAGCGCAGCTTGGCCGGCGGAACGACGCGCGGCTCCGGCGGCTTCGGATCGACCGGCACGGCCTGATGTTGCTACCCAAACTCGTCATCTTCGATTGCGACGGGGTTCTGGTCGACACCGAAAACCTAGCCAATCGGCGCCTTGCCGAATGGCTCAGCGCCGCCGGATACCCGGCAAGCTTCGAATATTGCCGCAAGAACTTCTCCGGTCGCGCCATGGTCTCGGTGCAGAAGGAAGTCGAGGCGACCGGCGCCAGCCTCGGCGCCGATTTCGTCGACCGTTGGAATGCCGGACTGCCGGACCTGTTCGCGCATGGCGTCGAAGCCGTCCCCTATGTCAGGCAGTTCATCGAAGCCGTGCACGCTGCCGGGATCGCAACTTGCGTCGCTTCGTCGGCGCGGGTGATTAAAATGCACATCACGCTCGGCCAGACCGGGCTGCTGCCGCTGTTCGAGCATGCACTGTTCAGCTCGACCATGGTTTCGCGCGGCAAGCCGTTTCCCGACCTGTTCCTGCATGCCGCAAGCACGATGGGCTTCGCGCCCGCCGACTGCATCGTCATCGAGGACAGCGTCGCCGGGACATTAGCCGGCATTGCCGCCGGCATGCGCGTATTTTCCTACTACGGCGACCCGCATTCCGACCGCGACGGCCTGACCGAGGCCGGCGGCATCCTGTTTGACGACATGCGCGAGCTGGCCGGGCTGGTGCCGATCCCCTGATCTGGTCTTCAGGTTTTTATCCGGCTGGACGCGCCAGGCGCCCATGCTAGCTTGCCAATGTTCGACAGTGGGAGGCGCCCAGCCTATGAACTCGATCCTGTTTCGCTTCACCCTCGCCTGCTTGCTGCTGCCGTGTCTGTGGGCCGCGGCCGGCGCGCAGGGCGTCAGCTTCCCGGACCTTGGCAGCGCCGTTCCCGGCCACGAGGACACGACCTATCTCGACCTCGCCAGGATGGTCATTCCCGATCTGGCGGCGGACAAGGACGGCTTCTACCGTGGTTCCATGCCGATCGAGATGCGCCATATCGAAGGTGGGGATAGCGGTGGCGTGCCACCCGAAACGTCGGGCTTTTCCGATGCTGGCGTGCTCCAGATCAGGGCCGGCGGCAAGGAGCGGCTGGCCATGCTGTTCGACCTCGGCAGTTCCTCCGACAGCGCTGAGGGCTTTGCGGTGCTGGCGCTTTACGATCTTGCCGGCAAGCCGAGACTGCTCGACGCTGTCAATGTCGCCGTCGACCGGAGCACCTATCTCCGCGATCCGGGCAAGCTGCCGATCGGGCCCGGCGATGACGCCATCATCACCCTGAGCACGCATTTCAATTCGAGCCAGGGCTATGTGAGCACGCCGCTGATCCTGGTCCGCGACGACAGGTTCGAGCTGATCGACATGATCTATACGTTCGACGAGTCCCTGTGTGCCTACAGGCGCACGCAGGAGTTGGGGTTTCAGACCGTTGCGGAAGGCCAGCCCTATGCGGCTATCAAGGCGACGGTGACCGATGCCACCGTGCCGAATGGCGAAAGTTGCGACGATCCGGCGCCCGAGGCTTCCTCGCGCGACATCTCCGTCACCTACCATTGGGACGGGACCGCATACGTCAAGGGGTCCGACGCACTGGACAAATTGGCAGGAGAGAACGCCAATCGCTTCTGACCCATTCGCATTCGTTTGCCCGGCGGGCAGTGGCGGGATAAAATGCGCTTCGCACTCTGGGGAGCATCCATGGACAAGGGCAAAATCTTTCGCGACCTGCACAGTTCGATCTTCGTCATGCCCAACCCCTGGGACGTCGGCACGACGAAACTGCTGGCCTCCTTCGGTTTCAAGGCGTTGGCGACGACCAGCGCCGGCTTTGCCTTTTCGCGCGGCCTGCCCGATGGCGCGGTGACCTTCGAGGCGATGATCCACCACTGCCGCGACGTGACCGCGGCGACCGGCCTGCCGGTCTCGGCCGACCTCGAGAAGGGCAAGGGCGACAGCGCGACAAGTGCCGCGGAAACTATCTTCGCAGCCGAAGCGGCAGGCCTCGCCGGCTGCTCGATCGAGGACCACACCGGCGAGCCCGACAAGCCGATTTATGAATTTTCGCATGCCGTCGAGCGCGTCGCCGCTGCAGCGGAGGCGGCACGGGCGCTGAAGCACGACTTCGTCTTCACCGCGCGGGCCGAGAATTTTCTGTGGGGCAGGCCAGACATCGACGACACGATCAAGCGGCTGCAGGCCTTCGAGAAGGCCGGCGCCGACGTGCTCTACGCGCCAGGCCTCGGCGATGTCGAGACGGTGCAAACCGTCTGCTCGGCGCTGACCAAGCCGGTCAACGTCATGGTGAGGCCCGGCTTCACCGTCGCCGATCTTGCCCTGGCAGGGGTCAAGCGCATTTCGCTCGGGCCCTGGCTGACCAATTACGCCTTCGGCATGCTGGAAACGGCGGCACGTGAGATCCAGCAGGACGGCACCTTCGGCTTCACCCGCACCGCCATGCCGTTCGGCAAGCTGCAGGCGTTGTTTGCCAAATCTTCAGCTTAGATTGGCCCAACGCATGAAGCTCAGCGTCGTCGACATGCACACCGGCGGCGAGCCGCTGCGGATCGTCACCGGTGGTTATCCCAGGATTCCTGCAGGCACGATCCTGGAAAAACGCGCCTATGTGCGCGATCACCTCGATCATCTCAGGAAGATCCTGATGTTCGAGCCGCGCGGCCATCACGACATGTATGGCGCGCTACTGGTGGAACCCGATCTGCCCGGCGCCGACCTGGCCGTGCTGTTTATGCACAATGAGGGCTATTCGACGATGTGCGGCCACGCCATCGTCGCGCTCGGCCGCTACGCCGTCGACGAGGGACTGGTGGCGCGGCAGGAGCCGCTGACGACAGTCAAAATCGAGGCGCCGTGCGGACTGGTCGTCGCCTCGGTCGAGGTGCAAGATGGCAAGGCCGGTGCTGTATCGTTCGAAAGCGTGCCGGCCTTTCTGTTCGCCCGCAACCAGCAGATCGAATTGCCGGGCTTCGGGGCAATCAGCTTCGACATCGCCTATGGCGGCGCCTTCTATGCGCTCGCCGATTGCCGCCAGTTCGGGCTGGAGTTCGGCAAGAACCGCGTGCGCGATTTCGTCGATGCGGCGACGGCGCTGACGGAGAGGCTGAAGAAAGTATTCCCGCTGTCGCATCCGGACCATGCCGACCTTGCCTTTCTCTACGGCACCATCCTGACCGACGGACAGGACGCATATGCCGATAGCCCGACCAAAAACATCTGCGTCTTCGCCGACGCCGAGGTCGACCGTTCGCCAACCGGATCGGGCGTCGCCGCGCGGCTGACGGCAATGCATGCCAAGGGCGAAATCGCCGGTCAGACGCGGCTGTTCGAGAGTGTTGCAGGCTCGCGCTTTTCCGGCAGCGTGGCGAGGACCGCGAAAGCCGGGCCGCATGACGCCATCATCGCCCGCGTCGGCGGCCGCGCCTTCTACTGCGGGCGGGCCGAATTCATCGTCGAACCCGAGGACGAGTTGGGACGTGGTTTTCTTTTACGTTAGCGCCGGCCCCGAGAAACGGAACCGAGCGTACCGTTGGGTACGCCCCGGAAGCGCAGGCCATCGGCATTCGCAGGCCGGCCTCACCTGAGCATCAGCACTCCTACGCTGCTTCCCGCGCCGAGATCGCCTTGTGCAGGTGCACCATCATGGCGGCGGCGAACAGCGGCGTCAAAAGGTTGAGCAGCGGC
This sequence comes from Mesorhizobium sp. WSM4816, assembly GCF_055811535.1. Classification (NCBI taxonomy): domain Bacteria; kingdom Pseudomonadati; phylum Pseudomonadota; class Alphaproteobacteria; order Hyphomicrobiales; family Phyllobacteriaceae; genus Mesorhizobium; species Mesorhizobium sp. WSM4816. Next base: position 30,563 of record NZ_JBVVQR010000023.1, read on the forward strand.
CGCGAGGAAGGCAGCGACCACCAGCCCGGCGAGAAACACCGTGACGGCATGTTTTTTGCGCAATGCCCGGGCCTCGGCCTCCGGGCGAAAGCGCATGGCGGCGAATTCGAAGAATTCGCGTCCCAGCAGATAGCCGTTGACGATGAAGAAGGCAGCGATGTTGATGCCCGGCACCAGCAGCAGCAGCAAGGCCACGATGTTGCCGAGGATGACGACGCCGAAGAATCTTATCGCCAGCACCAGCGAGGCAGCGCCGGCATGGCGCGGCCGGGCGGGTCATTGGGATAGTCGGTGCGCTCGACCAGTTCGGCGGCGTCGTCGAGGAACAGGCCGGCGATGATCGCCGTCACCGGCGCGATCAGCAGCGCCAGACCCAGCGCCAGACCGATCCCGGCGACGATGACGCCCAGCCATCCGGCCCAGGACGGCAGGGCGGGCAGCCATGCGTCGATCCATGGCCAGGCCAGCCATTCGAACAGGCCCTCGATGGCGAACCAAAGCGCGGCGAGCGCCAGCAAGGTCAGGCCCAGCGTTTTTACGAACACCGAGCGGAATTCGGGCGAGAACAGCTGGCTGGCGGCGGCGCGGGCGGCGCTGGAGATCACGGCGTTTCCAATTCCATGTTGAACATCTGCGAAATAAGCGGAGACACGAGAAGTCACAAGCGCAACCAAGGGCGCAACCACGTGCGGCGTCACGCCAATTAAAATCACGACCTAGGCAAAGCCGCATCAAATCGCTAGACCCGCCCGCGGCCGGCATGCCAGAAAGCCGGTGGTTTTTCGCGGAGACATGATTGATGCCGAACTATGACGTGCTTTGTATCGGTAATGCCATTGTCGACATCATCGCCCAGTGCGACGAGGCATTCCTTGAGACAAACGGCATCATCAAGGGCGCGATGAACCTGATCGACACGAGGCGCGCCGAGCTGCTCTACAGCCGCATGGGCCCGGCCATCGAAGCCTCCGGCGGCAGCGCCGGCAACACGGCGGCGGGCGTCGCCAGCTTCGGCGGTCGCGCCGCCTTCTTCGGCAAGGTCTCGAACGACACGCTCGGCGAAATCTACGCCCATGACATGCACGCCCAGGGCGTCGCCTTCGACACCAGGCCGCTCAAAGGCGAACCGCCAACGGCGCGCTCGATGATCTTCGTCACGCCGGACGGCGAGCGCTCGATGAACACCTATCTCGGCGCTTGCGTCGAGCTCGGTCCTGAGGATGTCGAAGCGGACAAGGCGTCTGGCGCCGCCGTCACCTATTTCGAGGGCTATCTGTGGGACCCGCCGCGCGCCAAGGAAGCGTTCCGGCAGACGGCGAAGCTCGCCCATGCAGCCGGGCGCGAAGTGTCGATGACATTGTCGGATTCGTTCTGCGTCGACCGCTACCGCGACGAGTTTCTGGAGCTGATGCGCTCGGGCACCGTCGACATCGTCTTTGCCAACAGCCACGAGATCAAGTCGCTCTACCAGACCGCCTCCTTCGACGAGGCGCTGGCCCAGATCCGCAAGGATTGCAAGATCGCCGCCGTCACCCGCTCCGAAAAGGGCTCGGTCATCGTGCGCGGCGACGAGACCGTCACCATCAATGCGACGGAAATCCGCGAGCTGGTCGACACCACCGGCGCCGGCGACCTCTATGCCGCCGGCTTCCTCTACGGCTACACGCAAGGCCGCAGCCTGAAGCATTGCGGCGATCTCGGCTCGCTGGCGGCCGGGCTGGTGATCCAGCAGATCGGGCCAAGGCCGCGGCAGAATTTACGCCACGAGGCTGAGCAGGCAGGCCTGATTTAGGAAGAGGCGCTCGCTCCTCAGGCCCCCGCCGTATATGCGGCAATCGCCGCCATGTTGACGATGTCGCTGTCCTTGGCGTTGAGCGAGACGATCTGAACCGGCTTGTCCAGGCCGACCAGCAGCGGGCCGATAACGGTCGAGCCGCCGAGCTCCTGCAGCATCTTGGTCGAGATCGAGGCCGAGTGAAAGGCCGGCATGATCAGCACATTGGCCGGGCCGGTCAGCCGGATGAACGGGTATTGCGCCATGGCGCGTGCGCTGAGCGCCACGTCGGCGGCCATCTCGCCGTCATATTCGAAATCGACGCGCCGCTTGTCGAGGATGCGCACCGCTTCCTGGATGCGTTCGGAGCGCTCGCCCTGCGGATGGCCGAAGGTGGAATAGGCAAGCATGGCCAGCCGCGGCTCATAACCCATGCGGCGGGCAAAGCCGGCGGCCTCCTCGGCGATGTCGGCGATCTGTTCGGCATTCGGCATATCGTGCACGGCGGTGTCGGCGACAATCACGGTTCGGCCCCGCGCCAGCACGATCGAGGCGCCGATGACACGGTGGCCGGGCTTGGCGTCGATGATGCGGCGGATGTCGTCGAGCGCCGTCGAGTAGTGCGGGTGACGCCCGTGACGATGCCATCGGCATCGCCCAGCGCCACCATGCAGGCGGCGAAATGGTTGCGGTCATTGTTGATCAGGCGCTGGCAGTCGCGAAACAGAAAACCCTTGCGCTGCATGCGCTCGTACAGATAGTCGGTGTAGACGCCGTTGCGGCGCGACAGCCTGGCATTGATGATCTCGATGCCTTGCTTGTTCAGTTCGATGCCGGCGTTCCTGGCGTTCTCCTTGATGATGTCGTCGCGGCCGAGCAGGATGGCGGTGCCGAGCCGCTGGTTCACATAGGAGACGGCGGCGCGCATCACCTGCTCCTCCTCGCCCTCGGCGAAAACGATGCGCTTGGGCTGGCGGCGCACGCGGTCGTAGATTCGCTGCAGCGTCGAGGCGATCGGATCGCGGCGGGCGGAAAGCTCCTGCGCGTAGCGGTCGAGGTCGAGGATCGGCTTGCGCGCGACGCCGGATTCCATTGCGGCCTTGGCAACCGCGATCGGAATGGCCGAGATCAGGCGCGGGTCGAACGGCACCGGGATGATGTAGTTGGGGCCGAATTTCGGCCGCATGCCCTGGTAGGCGGCGGCGACGTCGTCGGGCACATCCTGGCGCGCCAGTTCGGCGAGCGCACGCGCCGCGGCGATCTTCATGTCGTCATTGATGGTGGTCGCCCGCACGTCCAGCGCGCCGCGGAAGATGTAAGGGAAGCCGAGCACGTTGTTGACCTGGTTCGGATAGTCCGAACGGCCGGTGGCCATGATGGCATCGGCGCGGATTTCGGCGACTTCCTCCGGCGTGATCTCCGGATCGGGGTTGGCCATGGCGAAGATGATCGGCTTCTCGGCCATGGACTGCACCATCTTGGTGGTCAGCGCGCCCTTGGCTGAGAGGCCGAGGAACACGTCGGCACCGTCGAGCGCCTCGGCCAGCGAGCGCGCGTCGGTCTTGACGGCGTGCGCCGACTTCCACTGGTTCATGCCTTCGGTACGGCCCTGGAAGACGACGCCTTTGGTGTCGCACAGGATGATGTTTTCGGGCGCAAAGCCCATTGCCTTCATCAGTTCGATGCAGGCGATGCCGGCGGCACCGGCGCCGTTGCAGACCATTTTGGTGGTCTTCATGTCGCGGCCGGTGATTTCCAGCGCGTTGATCAGGCCGGCCGCCGAAATGATGGCGGTGCCGTGCTGGTCGTCATGAAAGACCGGTATGTCCATAAGTTCGCGCAGCCGCTGCTCGATGATGAAGCATTCCGGCGCCTTGATGTCTTCCAGATTGATACCGCCGAACGACGGGCCAAGGAAGCGCACGCAATTGATGAACTCTTCGGCATCCTCGGTGTCGACCTCGAGATCGATCGAATCGACATCGGCGAAGCGCTTGAACAGCACCGCCTTGCCTTCCATCACCGGCTTGGCGGCCAGCGCGCCGAGATTGCCGAGGCCGAGGATGGCGGTGCCGTTTGAGATGACGGCGACCATGTTGCCGCGCGCCGTGTAGTCGAAGGCGCGGCTGGGATCCTCGGCAATGGCAAGCACCGGAACCGCGACGCCCGGCGAATAGGCGAGGCTGAGGTCGCGCTGGGTGGCCATCGGCTTGGTGGCGACGATCTCCAGCTTGCCCGGGCGGCCCATGGCGTGGAATTCCAGCGCCTCCTGCGCGCTGACGGAGGGGCCGTTGCTTTCGGTTTTCTTGGCCATGATGCTTTCGATTTCCTCACCCGTGCAGCACCTCGTTGAGACGGGCGCGATGCTTTCTTTTGTGGAACGTTCGGGATTAAGGCTACACTTCGCCGCTGTAAACCGCCAAGCAGATGGCTTGGCAAATTTTGGAAGCAACTTCTTGAACGACGAAACGCCCATTCGCAGCGACAGCGCTACGCCGGCCTTTGCGCCAGCAACGCCGATGATGGAGCAGTATATCGAGATCAAGGCGGCGAACCCGGATTCGCTGCTGTTCTACCGCATGGGCGATTTCTACGAGCTGTTCTTCGACGACGCCGAGAAGGCGAGCCGGGCGCTCGGCATCGTCCTGACCAAGCGTGGCAAGCACCAGGGCCTCGACATCCCGATGTGCGGCGTGCCGGTGCATGCCGCCGACGATTATCTGCAGAAGCTGATTGGACAAGGGTTCCGCGTCGCCGTCTGCGAGCAGATCGAGGATCCGGCAGAGGCGAAGAAACGCGGCGGCAAATCGGTGGTGCGCCGCGACGTGGTGCGGCTGGTGACGCCCGGCACCATCACCGAGGAGAAATTGCTGGCGCCGTCGGAATCGAGTTTCTTGATGGCACTTGGCCGGGTCAAGGGCGGGGCCGATCCAATAGGCGGGGAGCGCGGCAGCGCGACACGGAACCAAGGACGTTTTGCGCTGGCTTGGATCGAGATCTCGACCGGCGCATTCCGCGTTGCCGAGACGACCGCCGACCGGCTGCTCGCCGATGTCTTTCGCGTCGACCCACGCGAGCTGATCGTCGCCGAGCCGGTGTTTTACGATCCGGAGCTGAAACCGGTGTTCGATGTGCTCGGCCGCGTCGCCAATCCGCAGCCGCCGAGCCTGTTCGATTCGGCGTCGGCCGCCGGGCGCATCGCCCGTTTCTTCGAGGTGGCGACGCCGGACAGTTTCGGCACGTTTTCCCGCGCCGAACTGTCGGCGATCTCGGGCGCCATCGCCTATGTCGAGAAGACGCAGAAGGCCGAGCGACCGCCGCTGTCGCGGCCCGAGCGCGAGGAGCAGGGTTCGACGCTGTTCATCGATCCGGCGACACGCGCCAATCTGGAACTGCTGCGCACGCTGTCCGGCAGCCGCGAGGGCTCGCTGTTCAAGGCGATCGACCGCACGGTGACCGGCGGCGGCGCGCGGCTGCTCGCCGACCGGCTGATGGCACCGCTGACCGATCCGGCGGCAATTGGCGCAAGGCTGGATTCGGTGTCGTTCTTCCGGTCCGAGACACGGCTGTGCCAAGCGGTGCGGGCGAGCCTGAAGAGCGTCGCCGACATGCCACGCGCGCTGTCGCGGCTGGCGCTCAACCGCGGTGGCCCGCGCGATCTCGGCGCGCTGCGTGCCGGGTTCGAGGCCGCCGGCGCTATTGCCGAACTGTTTGGGGCGACCGCCCTGTCGCCAGAATTGGCGGCGGCGCTGGCGGCGATCGAGGCGCTGCCGCGCCCGCTGGCCGAGCATCTGACACGGGCGCTCGCCGACGAGCTGCCGCTGCTCAAGCGCGACGGCGGCTTCGTCCGTTCCAGCTACAACGCCGAGCTCGACGAGATGCGGGCGCTGCGCGATGAATCGCGCAAGGTGATCGCCGGGCTGGAGCGCTCGCTGATCGACGAAACCGGCATCCGCTCGCTGAAAATCCGGCACAACAATGTGCTTGGCTACTACATCGAAGTCACCGCCAACAACCATGCGATCATGACGAGCAGCGACGGGGCGAAGGCGCGCTTCATCCATCGCCAGACCATGGCCAACGCGATGCGCTTCACCACGACCGAACTGGCCGAGCTGGAATCGAAGATCGCCAATGCCGCCGACCGGGCGCTGGCGATCGAGCTTGCCGCCTTCGACAGGCTGACGGCGGAAGCCGTTGGCGAGGCGGACACGATCCGCGCCGGCGCCGAAGCACTCGCCGTGCTCGACGTGTCGGCGGCACTGGCGCTGCTTTCCGAAGGCGAGGCATGGTGCCGACCCATCGTGGACGCGAGCCTCGCCTTCGCCATTTCGGGCGGACGGCATCCGGTGGTGGAACAGTCGCTGCGGCGTTCGGGCGAAGGACCGTTCGTCGCCAATGATTGCGATCTGTCGCCGGAAGGCAATGCCAGAAACGGCGCGATCTGGCTGCTGACCGGCCCGAATATGGGCGGCAAATCGACCTTCCTCAGGCAGAACGCGCTGATCGCCATCCTCGCCCAGACCGGCTCGTTCGTGCCGGCGGCATCAGCCCATATCGGCGTCGTCGACCGGCTGTTTTCACGTGTCGGCGCCTCCGACGACCTGGCGCGCGGCCGTTCGACCTTCATGGTCGAGATGGTCGAAACGGCGGCGATCCTCAACCAGGCCGGCGAACGCGCGCTGGTGATCCTCGACGAGATCGGCCGCGGCACCGCCACCTTCGACGGCCTGTCGATCGCCTGGGCGGCGGTCGAGTATCTGCACGAAAAAAACCGCTGCCGGGCGATTTTCGCCACCCATTTTCACGAAATGACTGCGCTGGCCAGCAAGCTCGCTCGACTGCACAATGTCACCATGCGGGTCAAGGAATGGGAAGGCGACGTGGTCTTCCTGCACGAGGTCGGCAAGGGTGCCGCCGACCGCTCCTACGGCGTGCAGGTGGCGCGTCTGGCCGGCTTGCCGGAGGCGGTGGTCGGGCGGGCCAGGGAAGTGCTGCACCAACTGGAAGCTGGCGAGGTTTCGGGCAAGGCCAACCGGCTGGTCGACGATCTGCCGCTGTTTTCGGTGGCGGTGAAACGGGAAGCGCCGAAGCCGGTGAAGGACGATGCACTGGGCGCCGCGCTCGGCGCGATCAACCCCGACGAGATGACGCCGCGGGAGGCGCTGGAGGCGCTGTATCGGCTGAAGGGGATGGCGGGGAAATAGCTGGGCCTCGTCCGCTCCCATCCCTCAAATCATCTGCAGGCCCTGCTTGCGCCGCGGCGGCGGGAAGGCGCGGTCGATTTCGGCGAAATCCTCACGCGTAAGCTCGATGTCGAGCGCCGCGACATTCTGGCGGATATGCTCCTGCTTGCTGGCCTTTGGAATGGCGATGACGCCGTCCTGTGCCATCACCCAGGCCAGCGCCAGCTGAGCCGGCGTCGCATCGTGGCGGGCAGCGATGGCTTCGAGGCTGGCGTTGCGCGCCAATACGCCCTGGTCGACCGGCGAATAGGCCATCAGCGGAATGCCACGCTGCCGGCTCCAGGGCGCAAGGTCGAATTCGGGGCCGCGCTGGGACAGATTGTAGAGGATCTGGTTGGTCTGGACGCCGTCGCCGGCCGGCAGGCTGACCAGTTCCTCCATCTCATGAGTGTCAAAATTGCTAACGCCCCAATGGCGGATCTTGCCGGCTTTTTTCAACGCTTCGAAGGCCTCGACCGTTTCCGCCAGCGGCACGCTGCCGGGCCAGTGCAGCAGATAGAGATCGATGCGGTCGGTGCGCAGATGCCTGAGGCTTGCCTCGCAGGCAGCCGGCACGCCGGTGCGCGAGGCGTTGGACGGCAGCACCTTGGAGACCAGGAACACCTCGTCGCGGCGCCCGGCAATAGCATCCGCCACCACTTCCTCGGCGCCGCCGCTGGCATACATTTCGGCGGTGTCGATCAGCGTCATGCCGAGATCCAGCCCAAGCTTCAGGGCATTGACCTCATCGGCATGGCGGCGGGCGTCCTCGCCCATTTTCCAGGTGCCTTGACCCAGCACGGGAACGGCTTCGCCCGAGGGCAATGTTGTGGTTCTTATCGTTGACGGCATGGCGTGCTCCAGTCGAGGCCCGATGGCTGATGCTACTTCACCGGATGGGCGGCCAGCCAATCCTGCATCCGCTTGATCTCGGCTTCCTGCGCCGCGATCACCGTTTCGGCCAGCTTGCGCATTTCCGGATCCTTGCCATTGGCAAGCTCGACCTTGGCCATGTCGATAGCCGCCTGGTGATGCGGGATCATCCCGCGGGCGAAATCGACATCGGCATTGCCGGAATATTCGATCGCCATCATCGCGCTGTGCATCTTGTCCATCGCCGCCTTGTAGCTATCGGTCGAGGCGCCCTGCGCGCCCATCGCTCCCATGTCGTGCGCCCCCATGTCGTGTTTCGTCTCCTGGGCTTGCGACGGAATGCTTTCCAGGAAAACGGCTAGCAGCATTCCGGCCGCCATCAGCAGCAGCACGATCTTCTTGGCCAACGTCATTCATGATCTCCTTTTTGAACGAGTTCCTATCTGGGGACCTGGCTCAGAGTTTCAACGTCCTGAGCCGCAACGCGTTGGTGATCACCGAAACCGAGGACAGGCTCATCGCCGCTGCCGCCAGCATCGGCGACAACAGTGTGCCGGTGAGCGGATAGAGCACGCCGGCGGCGACCGGCACGCCAAGCAAATTGTAGAGGAAGGCGAAGAACAGGTTCTGGCGGATGTTGCGGATCGTCGCCTGGGCGAGCGTGCGGGCCCGGACGATGCCGTTGAGATCCCCCTTGACCAGCGTGATCCCGGCGCTTTCGACCGCGACATCGGCGCCGGTGCCCATGGCGATGCCGACATCGGCGGCAGCCAGCGCCGGCGCGTCGTTGACGCCGTCGCCGGCCATGGCGACGCCGGCGCCGCTGGCGCGCAACTCTTCGACCAGCGCGCTCTTCTGTTCCGGCAGCAGGCCGGCACGCACCTCGTCGATGCCGAGTTTGCTTGCGATGGCCTTCGCCGTGCGTTCGTTGTCGCCGGTCGCCATGATGATCTTCAGGCCGCGCTCGTGCAGCGCCTTGATCGCCTCTGACGTCGTCGCCTTGATCGGGTCGGCGACGGCGACGATGCCGGCCAGCTTGTTGCCGACGGCGACGAACATCGCGGTCTTGCCCTCTGCCTGCAGCGCCTCGGCGCTTGTCGAGATGGATGCGATATCGATGCCGAGATCAGCCATCATCGCGGCATTGCCGAGCGCCACCTTCTGTCCCGACACCGTGCCGGAAACGCCCTTGCCGGTGACCGCCTCGAAACTGCCGGCGTCGGGAATCTTTACCCCGCGTTCCCGGGCGCCTTCGACGATTGCCTCGGCCAGCGGATGCTCCGAGCCTTTTTCGAGGCCGGCGGCAAGGGCCAGCAGATCATCGTCCGCCCTACCCTCGGCAGCGACGATTTCGGTCAATCTCGGCCGGCCTTCTGTCAAAGTGCCGGTCTTGTCGACGATCAGCGTGTCGACCGAGGCAAAGCGCTCGAGCGCCTCGGCGTCCTTGATCAGCACGCCGGCATGCGCGCCGCGTCCTGTGGCGGTCATGATCGACATCGGCGTGGCAAGCCCCAGTGCGCAGGGACAGGCGATGATCAGCACCGAGACCGCCGAGACGATGGCAAAGATCAGGCTGGGTTGCGGCCCGAAGATCGCCCAAGCGATGAACGCAACGATTGCAATCACGACGACGGCCGGGACGAAATAGAAGGAGACGCGGTCGGCCAGGCCCTGGATCGGCGCGCGCGAACGCTGCGCCTTCGCGACGAGCGCGACGATGCGCGCCAGCGTGGTTTCGGCGCCGATCCTCTCGGCGCGCATGATCAGCGAACCGTTCTTGTTGAGCGTGCCGCCGGTGACGGAATCGCCTCCAGTCTTTTCGACCGGCAGCGGCTCGCCGGACAGCATCGATTCGTCGATCGAAGAGCGGCCTTCCAGCACGATCCCGTCGACCGGCACGGCATCGCCGGGGCGGATGCGCAGGCGGTCGCCGGCCTTGACCGTGTCGAGCGGCACGTCGTTTTCAGAACCGTCCTCGCCGATCAGCCGCGCCGTCTTCGGCGCGAGGTCGAGCAGCGCGCGGATAGCCGAACCGGTTTTTTCACGGGCGCGCAATTCCAGCACCTGGCCGAGGAAAACCAGCGCCACGATGACGGCGGCTGCCTCGAAATAGACCGGCACCGTGCCCTGATGACCGCGGAACTGGTGCGGAAATAGATCGGGGAACAGCGCGGCGGCGACGCTGTAGAGATAGGCGGCACCAACGCCGAGCGAAATCAGCGTCCACATGTTGGGGCTGCGGTTGAGAACCGATTCCCAGCCGCGATGGAAGAAAGGAAAAGCCGCCCACAGCACAACCGGGCTGGCCAGCGCCAATTCCACCCAGATCTTGGTCGAATCGTCGATGAAGGCGCTAAACGTCATGCCGAGCATCGGCGCCATGGCGAAGATCAGCAATGGCACCGACAACACGGCGCTCACCCAGAAGCGCCTGGTGAAATCGACCAGTTCCGGGTTCGGGCCCTCGTCGCCGGTCGGCACGCCCATCGGTTCCAGCGCCATGCCGCAGATCGGGCAGGCGCCTGGCTTGTCGCGGACGATTTCGGGATGCATCGGGCAGGTGTATTGCGTGCCTTTCGGCATCGCCTGCTGCTCCGGCCTGTCGCCAAGATACTTTGCCGGCTCCGCCTCGAACTTCACCTTGCAGCCGGCCGAGCAGAAATAGAAGCCCTGGCCTTCATGCCGGGAAAAGTGCTTCGCGGCGGCACGCTCGACACGCATGCCGCAGACCGGATCGGTGGCGGTAATGTAGTTTTCCGGCTCGGCCGTGAACTTCGAACGGCAGCGCTCGCTGCAGAAATGATAGCGATGGCCGCCATGATCGGCGGTCGGCTTGCCGGCGAGCGGATCGACGGTCATGCCGCAGACCGGGTCGCGAATGACTGCGTCGGCGACGGACGGAGCAGCTTTCGGCGAGCAGCAACCGCTATGGGCGTGATGGTCGTGGCCGGAATGGGTCATGCGGAAGGCCTCTCTGTCTCGAACTTGCAACGGAGGGTAGTGCTTCCAGTGACTGGAAGGTCAAGGCCGAATTTCGGCAATTGTGCCGTGGCGCATGCCGCACGGCCTGGGCGGAACATCCCGCACCCAAACCACTCTTGGGCTTGGAAAACTTGTCCAGCAAGACCATCTAGCAACTGCGGCAGGAGATGATCTTCCGGTTTCGACTCCCGTGCAGATCGTGTCCGCCCGCCCCATACACAGCGCCGCGAAAACGCGCTATAGACGCCGCCAAACGGCGAGGCCGAACGGCACTTATGGCAAAAATCTCTCTCAAGCTCGACGAACTGATCGACGGCGCAGCCTTGCGCCGCGAGATGACCGCGCTGACTGCGGCCACGGCAGGCGACGGCTCCGGCAAGGCTGCGCGCACCGGTGTTCTCCAGCTTCTCAAGGGCAGGCTGGCCGCCGGCCGCAGCATCGCAGAACGCATGCTGATGGACGACGGCGGCGGCACCGCCTGCGCCGCCCGGCTGTCGCATCTCATGGACGAGATCATCCGCGCGCTCTACGAGTTCGCCGCCACCCATGTCTATCGCGTCAAAAACCCGTCATCGGCCGAACGCATGGCCGTCGTCGCGGTCGGCGGCTATGGCCGCGGCACGCTGGCGCCAGGGTCCGATATCGATCTCCTCTTCCTGCTGCCCTACAAGCAGACGCCATGGGGCGAGCAGATCGTCGAATACATGCTCTACGTGCTATGGGACCTCGGGCTGAAGGTCGGCCACGCCACCCGCAACATCGACGAATGCCTGCGGCAGTCGCGCACCGACATCACCATCCGCACCTCGATCCTGGAGGCGCGTTTCCTGTGGGGCGAGCAGAAGCTCTACGACGAGCTCTTGCAGCGCTTCGACCGCGAGGTGGTGCGCACGACCGGACCCGAATATGTGCAGGCCAAGCTTGCCGAACGCGACGAGCGTCATGCCAAGGCCGGCGAAAGCCGCTATCTGGTCGAACCCAACGTCAAGGACGGCAAGGGCGGCCTGCGCGACCTGCAGACGCTGTTCTGGATCGGCAAGTATTTCTACCGGGTCCGCACCGGCGAGGAATTGGTCGACAAGGGCGTCTTCACCAGTACCGAATACCGGGAATTCCAGAAGGCCGAGGACTTTCTGTGGGCGGTGCGCTGCCACATGCATTTCCTCACCGGCAAGGCCGAGGAACGGCTGCATTTCGACATCCAGCGCGAGATCGCCGAGCGCCTGGGCTACACCACACATCCGGGCCTGTCGGCGGTCGAGCGCTTCATGAAGCATTACTTCCTCGTCGCCAAGGACGTCGGCGATCTGACCCGCATCTTCTGCGCGGCGCTCGAGGAAGAGCAGGCCAAGCATGTGCCGGGCTTCAACCGCATCTTCCTTACCTTCTCGCGCCGCAAGCGCAAGCTTGCCGGCACGTCAGATTTCATTGTCGACAACCATCGCATCAACATCGCCGACGACCTGGTGTTCGAGCGCGATCCGGTCAATCTCTTGCGGCTGTTCTGGCTCGCCGACAAGCACGGGCTGGAATTTCACCCCGATGCGCTGAAGCTGCTGACCCGTTCGCTCGGCCTCGTCGGCAAGGCGCTCAGGCGCGACGATGAAGCCAACCGGCTGTTCCTCGACATATTGACGTCGGACCGCAATGCCGAACTCAATCTCAGGCGCATGAACGAGGCGGGACTGCTGGCAAAACTGATCCAGGATTTCGGCAAGATCGTCGCCATGATGCAGTTCTCGATGTACCACCACTATACGGTGGACGAGCACCTGATCCGCTGTATCGGCGTGCTGGCCGAGATCGAGCGTGGCGACGGTGAAAAGATCCACCCGCTTGCCCACTCGCTGATGCCGGGGCTGAAGAAAAGCCGCGAGGCGCTTTATGTCGCGGTGCTGCTGCACGATATCGCCAAGGGCCGGCCGGAGGACCATTCCGAAGCGGGCGCCCGGATCGCTCGGCGCATCTGCCCGCATATGGGGCTGTCGGCGGCCGATACCGAAACGGTCGCCTGGCTGGTCGAGAACCATCTCGCCATGTCGATGACGGCGCAGACCCGCGACCTCAACGACCGCAAGACGATCGAGGACTTTTCCGCGATCGTGCAGTCGGTCGAACGGCTGAAGCTGCTGCTCGTCCTGACCGTCTGCGATATCAGAGGCGTCGGGCCTGGCGTCTGGAACGGCTGGAAGGGGCAGTTGCTGCGCACGCTCTACTACGAGACCGAATTGCTGTTGACTGGCGGGTTTTCGGAAGTGTCGCGTGCGATGCGCACCGCGGCTGCCCGCGAAAAGCTGGCCGAGGCGCTCGCCGATTGGCCGGAAAAGGCGCGCAAGCGCTATGTCGCCAAGCACTATGAGAATTATCTGCTGGCGGTCGATCTCGCCGACCAGCTTCGCCACGCGGAATTCATCCGCGAGGCGGATGCGGCGGGCAAGAAGCTCGCCACGATGATCAAGACCCATCAGTTCGAGGCGGTGACCGAGATCACCGTGCTGGCGCAGGACCATCCCCGCCTGCTGTCGGTCATTGCCGGCGCCTGTGTGGCGGCCGGCGGCAACATTGTCGACGCGCAGATCTTCACCACCTCCGACGGCCGCGCGCTGGACACCATCCTGATCTCGAGGGAATTCGACCGCGACGAGGACGAGCGCCGCCGCGCCGAGCGCGTCGGCCGTCTGATCGAGGACGTGCTGTCGGGCAAGAGCTGGCTGCCGGAGATGATCGAGAAGCGCACCAAGCCGCGGCGCGGCGCCAAGGTTTTCCGCATCCAGCCGCGCGCCGAAATCCGCAACACGCTGTCGAACCGGTTCTCGGTGATCGAGGTCGAGGGGCTGGATCGGCCGGGCCTGCTGTCCGAGATCACCGGGGCGCTGTCCGACCTGTCGCTCGACATCGCCTCGGCACACATCACCACGTTCGGCGAAAAGGTCATCGACACCTTCTATGTCACCGATCTCACCGGCCAGAAGATCGACAGCCCGACCCGCATGGCCGCCATCCAAAACAGGCTGATCGCGATCCTCGAAGGCACCGAGCGCGGCGGCAAGGCCAAGGCCGCCGCCGAGTGACAGCCACCACTCATTTGTCCCAATCCTGCAGGCAGTTTCCAGACGCATGAGCCTTGTCAAAAAGTTCGCGACGGTCGCTTCCGGCACGCTGATGAGCCGCGCTCTCGGCTTCGGCCGCGAGATGCTGATGGCGGCGTCGCTCGGTACCGGGCCGATCGCCGACGCCTTCAACGCCGCCTTCCAGTTTCCCAACACCTTCCGCCGGCTGTTTGCCGAAGGCGCCTTCAACGCCGCCTTCGTGCCGCTCTTCGCCAAGGAGATCGAAACCCACGGAACCGACGGCGCCAAGCGCTTTTCCGAAGAGGTCTTCGGCGTGCTGTTCACGGCGCTGCTGGCGCTGACCATCGCCATGGAACTGGCGATGCCGCTGATCGTGCGCTACCTGGTTGCACCGGGCTTTGCCGACTCGCCGGGAAAGTTCGAGATGACGGTCCGGCTCGCGACCATCATGTTTCCCTATCTGATCTGCATGTCGCTCGGCGCCATGATGGCCGGCATGCTGAATTCGCTGCGCCGCTATTTCGCCGCCGCGGTGGCGCCGGTGTTCCTAAACGTTATCCTGATCGGCGTGCTCGCCTATGCCTGGCAGAAGGGATCGGACGCGCGCACCGTTGGCTTCGCACTGGCCTGGGGCGTGCTGGCGGCGGGGCTGGTGCAACTGGCGATCGTCTGGGTGGCGGTGCGCCATGCCGGCATCTCGATCGGCTTTCGCCGGCCAAGGATGACGCCCAATGTCAAGCGGCTGCTGATCCTGGCGCTGCCGGCGGCGATCACCGGCGGCATCACCCAGATCAACCAGCTGGTCGGCACCGCAATCGCCTCGTCGCAGGAAAGCGCGGTGTCGTCGCTCGCCTATGCCGACCGCATCTACCAGCTGCCGCTCGGCGTCGTCGGCATCGCCGTCGCCATAGTGCTTCTGCCCGAACTGTCGCGGGCGCTGAAGTCGGGCAATCTGGTCGAGGCGGCCAATCTGCAGAACCGGTCGGTGGAGTTCACGCTGTTCCTGACCTTGCCGGCGGCGGCGGCACTGCTGGTCATGGCGGAGCCGATCGTCGGGCTGGTCTACGAACGCGGGGCATTTGCCGCCAACAACTCGACGCCGATCGTGGCGGCGATCCTGGCGATCTTCGGCTTGGGGCTGCCGGGCTTCGTGCTGATCAAGGCGTTCACCCCCGGCTATTTCGCCCGCGAGGACACGCGCACGCCGATGATCTTCGCCGCCATCTCGGTTGCTGTGAACATCACCACCGCGCTGACGCTGTTTCCGCAGATGGGCGCGCCGGGCATTGCCGTCGCCTCGGCCGTCGCCGGCTGGGCCAATGCGCTGATGCTGCTCGGCGTGCTGATCCGGCGCGGCCATTGGGGCCGCGACGTGCCGCTCATCAGACGCATCCCACGGCTGGTGCTGTCGGCGGCGGTAATGGCGGCGGCGCTGTATTTTGCCGAGCACTGGTTCGCCGCCCAACTGGCTTCGGGCTCGCCGCTGGTGGTCAAGGCGGCAACGCTGCTTGGGCTCGTCGCCGGCGGGGCGCTGCTTTACTTCGTCACCGCCTTCGTCACCGGGGGGGCGGATTTCGGCATGATCCGGCGCAGTATCAGGCGGAAGGGCTCCCCTTCGACCAGGGAATAGTCTCCAGATCCGTAAACCTAACCGTAGGACCCCGTCGACAAGCATCAGTCTTCGCCGGACAATTCGTCATAGACCGGGCGCGGCAGCGGCTTACGTGCCTGCTTGCTAAGTTCGATCCCGAATTCGGCCCGAAGCCGCGCCGCTGTCTGCAGCGGTGTCTCGCGGCCATGTCGGTGCTCCAAAGCTTTCTCGTTTGAGATGGTCATCCATTTTCTCGTCAGATCGTTTGCAGAATATGCAAGCCGAGACAGGCGCAATAGGCGCAGCGCCAACAACATCGAACAAGCAATCCGACCTGAAGCAATCGCTCTGCTGCGATCGCCTATAGCCCCTTGATCGTCACCTCGCTCTCGTCCATAAGCGCGCCGTCGCAAGACTTTCGCCGCGCGCGAAACGGCCCTCCACAAGCCAGGGAAGCACCATGACCGACGCCAATCAGCCTGCCTTCAAGCCCCTCGTTTTTTCCGGCGTCCAGCCGACCGGCAATCTGCACCTCGGCAACTATCTCGGCGCCATCAAGAAATTCGTTGCCCTGCAGGACACCTCCGATTGCATCTATTGCGTCGTCGACCTGCATTCGCTGACCGCGCAGCTTGTCCATGAGGATCTCAAGGACCAGACGCGCGCGATCACCGCGGCGTTTCTCGCCTCCGGCATCGACCCGACGAAGCACATCGTCTTCAACCAGTCGCGGGTCATGCAGCACGCCGAGCTTGCCTGGATCTTCAACTGCGTGGCCCGCATCGGCTGGATGAACCGGATGACGCAGTTCAAGGACAAGGCCGGCAAGGATCGCGAGAACGCCTCGCTCGGGCTGCTCGCTTATCCGAGCCTGATGGCGGCCGACATCCTTGTCTACCGCGCCACCCATGTGCCGGTCGGCGATGACCAGAAGCAGCATCTGGAGCTAACCCGAGACATCGCGCAAAAATTCAACAACGACTTTTCCGACCGCATCGCCGGCCTTGGCGTCGGCGTCGAGATGAAGGTCGGCGAGGAGACCGTGAACGGTTATTTCCCGCTGACCGAACCGATCATCGGCGGACCGGCGGCGCGTATCATGTCGCTGCGCGACGGCTCGAAGAAGATGTCGAAGTCGGATCCGTCGGACCTGTCGCGCATCAATCTGACCGACGATGCCGACAGCATCTCGAAGAAGATCCGCAAGGCCAAGACCGACCCGGAGGCGTTGCCTGGCGAATTGGACGGCCTGGCCGGCCGGCCGGAAGCCGAAAACCTGGTCGGCATCTATGCGGGTCTCGCCGAGATATCGAAGGAGGCAGTGCTGAAAGAGTTCGGCGGCCAGCAGTTTTCGGTGTTCAAGCCGGCGCTGGCCGACCTTGCCGTAGAAAAGCTGGCGCCGGTCGCCGGCGAAATGCGCCGCATTTCCGACGACCGCGCCTATGTCGATGCGGTGCTGAGCGACGGCGGCGAGCGGGCCGGCCTGCTGGCCGAGGCGACGATGAAGACCGTGCGCGACATCATCGGCCTGCTGCAGGGTTAATCTGCAGCCAATATCGCTACATCCGCCGGTCGCTTGCGGCCGGGCCGTGGCGGTGGCAGATTGCGATCGAAACCATTTGAGGTAGAATATGGTCTCCAAACGCCTCAGCCGCGAAGCCGGCCATCGCCGCAAGTTTTTGGCGATCATCGACGACACGCCCGAATGCGAACGGGCCGTCGTCTACGCCTCGAAGCGCGCGCAGAGCACCAGCGGCGTGCTGGTGCTGCTCTATGTGATCGAGCCGGACGATTTCCAGCATTGGCTGGGTGTCGAGAAGATCATGCGCGAGGAGGCTACCGCCACCGCGCGCGCCGCACTGGACAGCTATGCCAACAAGGTGCGCCAAAAACTCGGCATCGAGCCGGAACTGGTGGTGCGCGAAGGCAAGCCGACGGAAGAGATCCACAAATTGATCGAGGAGGACCAGGATATCGCCATCCTCGTGCTGGCCGCCGGCGCCGGCAAGGAGGGGCCGGGCCCGCTGGTCGGCGCGGTCGCCGGCAAGGGCGCCGCCTTCCCGATCCCGGTGACAGTGGTACCGCAGAACCTGTCGGACGAGGAAATCGACAGCCTGGCCTAAGGTGTGCTGATATTCAGGTGAGGCCGGCCTGCGAACGGCGGTTTCCTGCGCTTCCGGTGCTCACGTACCAAAAGTACGCTCCGCTCCGGTTCTCGGAATCCACCATTCTCGGCGCGGCCTAACCTGAATCTCAACACACCTTAGCGCGAATTACTTGGCCCGGAGCAAAATCGAAGTGCTACAGCCGTTGCATGTCAAATAGGATGCCCGGCGCGGTAGAAGAAAAAACATTCTCTCGGGCGGCGGTTCCGGCGTTGCGTTTCGCTTGAATGTCCTGCCGATAAGGCCTATTTAGAATTATTCCAAACTATATGCCCGAACGGGCTCGGAGACGTCCATGTTCATCCAGACCGAATCGACGCCAAATCCGGCGACATTGAAGTTCCTGCCCGGCAAGGAAGTGCTTGTCGAAGGCACCGCCGATTTCCGCGATGCCGACAGCGCTGCCGCGGCTTCACCGCTGGCCGGCCGGCTGTTCGAGATCCCCGGCGTGACCGGCGTCTTCTTTGGCTATGATTTCGTCACCGTGACCAAGGACGGCCCCGACTGGCAGCATCTGAAGCCGGCGATCCTCGGCGCCATCATGGAGCACTTCATGTCCGGCGCGCCGGTCATGGCCAGGGCCGGCCCCGCCGCCGAGACCAGCCAGACCGGCGAATTCTACGACAAGGCCGACGAGGAACTGGTCATCACCATCAAGGAACTGCTCGACACGCGGGTGCGTCCGGCCGTCGCCCAGGACGGTGGCGACATCACCTTCCGTGGCTTCGAGAACGGCACCGTGTTCCTGCACATGAAGGGCGCCTGCGCCGGCTGCCCGTCGTCGACGGCGACGCTGAAGCACGGCATCCAGAACCTGCTCCGGCATTTTGTGCCCGAAGTGCAGCAGGTCGAACAGGTCTCTTAAGATCAAAGGACGTCAATTCGCGCTTCGCGCGACACAAAAAACCGGGCCAAATTGCCCGGTTTTTTGTTTTGGGACGTCAGTTGTTGCCTAGACGGTCCGCGTATGAGCTCTAGAGAACGATGACCTTGGCGCCGACGGAGGTACGGTCATAAAGGTCGATGATGTCCTGGTTCATCAGCCGAATGCAACCCGACGACATCGCCTTGCCGATCGAGTTCCACTCCGGGCTGCCATGCAGGCGGTAGCCTGAATCGCCGCCCTTGTTGAACAGATACAGGGCGCGCGCGCCGAGTGGGTTGGTCAATCCGGGATCCATGCCGCCGGCAAATTTGGCGAGTTCCGGCTGACGCTTGATCATCGCCGAAGGCGGCGTCCAGGTCGGCCATTCGCGCTTCGCCGCGATGCGGGCGGTGCCGCGCCATTCAAAACCCTCGCGGCCGACGCCGATGCCGTAACGCATCGCCTCGCCGCCGCCCATGACGTAGTAGAGAAACTTGTTCTGGGTATCGACGACGATGGTGCCCGGCTTTTCACCGGTGTCGTAGCTCACGATCTGCCGGCGGTACTTGAACGGCACCTTTTCGATCGGAATGCGCGGCAGATGATAGCCTGCATCGGTCATCGGGCCATAGTTGTTGGTGAAGATCTGCGAGCCGATGGTGCTGCAACCGGCAATTGCCGTCGACAGCGCAAGTGCCGCGACGATTGCGAATGACTTCATGCGCATGAAAAGGTCCGATGCCCCGCCCGAAAGGTAGCGGCACGAGACGGCCGCCTTGTCGCCATCATTCATGCTGGCATTTGCTTTGCTTGCCAAGCGGGCGATGCCTATATGCAGGGGCTTACATGCCGGTAAGTCCACAGCTGTGGCTTTTCGGCAACGGCTCTCATAAGATTATGTAGGAAATTCAATGGGGCGGTCCGCCAGGCCGCCCGAAGTTAGGGAACCAATCATGAATGTCGGAGATGCCGCCCAGCGTTCCGGCCTGCCGGCCAAGACCATTCGCTACTATGAGGAGATCGGCCTGATCCGTCCGGCGCGGGCCGGCAACGGCTACCGCGATTATTCGGGCGACGACATCCACCGGCTGACGTTTCTGCGCCGCGCGCGCAATCTCGGCTTTTCCATCGACGACTGCCGCCAGCTGATGGCGCTCTACCAGGACCGCAGCCGCGCCAGCCATGACGTGCGCGAGATCGCCGCCGCGCATGTGACGGCAATCGAGGAGAAGGTGCGCGAACTGCAGTCGATGCGCTCGACCCTGCAGAAGCTGATCCATGCCTGCCACGGAGATGACCGGCCGGACTGCCCGATCCTGGACGATATCGCGGGGGCGGTTTTGCCATCTGACAAAGTCGTTCCCGCACAGGTGTGAAGGTTGCGTGGCGATGCCAGCCGTTTTGCAGGTTGGGATTTCCAGGGATCAAGAGCTACCATCGACACGCTCGGCTATGGCGAATGCCTGCAGGTTCCTTGCCTTGCCGTGGTCTTCTTCGGCGTTGGCGATAATCGAGAAGAACGCCGCGCGAGCGATGTCCTTCTTTGACGCGTTCGGGTGTTCCTTCCTGGCCGCTTTGATCAATTGCTTGGGTGCCATGTCAGGCGTCACGACCCGCATCAGGGTGTCGGCTACCGCCTGCATCTCGTCCGCGTTCATCATCCACACTCCTTAGAGCCACCCGCATTCGCACAGTATCTCATATTGCTAACGTGTGGAACTTGCGGTGTCCGTTCGAGTGCCAAGATTTCATGCAAAACCATATTTCAAGCGCGCTTGGGTGCCTCCCAAAAAACGGGTTCAAACCGTGAACAAAGTCTGGCATGATGCCGCCATGCCAATTATCTCGCCGATTCCTCTCAATCCCCTGATCGATGGCCGCCAGTCGGAACGCGCGATGCTGGTTCGGCGCGGCGTGCAGCGGCTGCTCAGGGAGATGGGCGCGCATGTGCTGCCGGAACTGTCGCTGGCGACCGGGCGCCGCGCCGACCTCGTCGCGCTGACCCGCCAGGGCGACATCTGGATCATCGAGATCAAATCCTCGATCGAGGATTTCAGGGGCGACCGCAAATGGCCGGACTACCGGCTGCACTCCGACCGATTTTTTTTCGCCACGCATCCCGGTGTGCCGTCGGAGATCTTTCCGCAGGAATGCGGCTTTATCCTTTCCGACGGCTACGGCGCCGAAATCCTGCGCGATGCGCCCGAGCACCGCATGGCGGCGGCGACGCGCAAGGCGCTGATGCTGAGGATCGCGCGGGCCGGAGCAGCGCGGCTGCTGGCGGCGGAACTTGCCGGCGTGGCGGTGCCGGCGCTGGAGGGCGAGAGCGAGTAAAAGGTTTTCGGATTCCCCTGTAACCTTCGACGTTTGCGCTGCCCCTCATCTGCCTGCCGGCATCTTCTCCCCGTGAACGGGGAGAAGGGGCGCTGGCCGCAACCTCTGCACCCTTTCTGCAACGCTGGAGATTGGCGAAATCTTTGCGAAGGCGTCTTTCTCCCCGTCTCTAAACGGGGAGAAATGCCCGGCATTGCAATGAGGGGCGGCGCGACGTTCGTCGGCTACTCTTCCTCTTGGTCCATCCCATTCGCTGCCGGCGCCATCAGCAGCACGGCGGCGCCGAGGATGGCGGCGATGAAGGAGCCGGCGAGGATGCCGACTTTCACCGCGTCCTGGAGCTCGACATTGCTGGCGAAGGCGAGCAGGCCGATGAACAGGCTCATGGTGAAGCCGATGCCGCAGAGCAGCGAAATGCCGACCATGTGCAGCCAGCCGGCATTGACCGGTAGATCGGCGAGGCCGAGCCGGATCGCAAGCGCAGAAGAACCGAACACGCCGACCAGCTTGCCGGCGACGAGGCCGGCGGCGACGCCCAGCGTCAGCGGCTCGACCAGGGTGGCAGCACTGAGGCCGGCGAGCGAGACGCCGGCATTGGCGAAGCCGAAGATCGGGACGACGACGAAGGGCACTATTCTGTGCAGGCCGTGTTCGAGCCGGTGCAGCGGGGAATGGTCTGAATCCTGGCTGATGCCGGGGGTGATTTTCAAAGGTATGGTCAGGGCCAGCGCCACGCCGGCGAGCGTGGCATGGACGCCCGATTTCAGCACCAGCACCCACAGCACGACACCAAGCAGGAGATAGGGCAGCAGCGTCAGCACCTTCATGCGGTTGAGCATGACGAGCAGAGCGATGACCGCAAAGGCGGCGCCGAGATAGGCGAGCGACAGGCCGCTCGTGTAGAACATCGCGATGATGATGACGGCGCCAAGGTCGTCGATGATGGCGAGCGCGGTGAGGAATACCTTCAGCGACCCTGGCACGCGGCTGCCGAGCAGCGACAGCACGCCGAGCGCAAAGGCGATGTCGGTGGCGGTCGGGATCGCCCAGCCGGCCAGGGCGGCTGGATTGTCGCGGTTGATGGCGACATAGACAAGTGCCGGCACCAGCATGCCGCCGGCAGCGGCGATGCCGGGCAGAGCGCGGCGTGGCCAGGTCGAGAGCTGGCCGTCCAGCATCTCGCGCTTGATCTCCAGGCCGACCAGCAGGAAAAACACCGCCATCAGACCGTCATTGATCCAATGCGATACGCTGAGCGGTCCCAGATAGGCGTGAAGGGCGTCGAAATAGGTTTTGGCCAGCGGCGAATTGGCGACGACCAGCGCCAATGCCGCGGCTGCCATCAGGACGATGCCGCCTGTCGCCTCGCTGGCCAAGAATTCGCGAAAGATGGAAGTGGGCCGCGGCTTCTGGTCCTGCATGTCGTCTCCGTCGTGTCGCCTACCAGCCGGCAGGGACAACATCACCCTGTGCGATGATGCGCAACCGCCGATGGCAGGGCAGTTCTTACAGTGCCACGCGACCTTGGCGCGCGCAAAGGACGGTCAGGCGTTAGCGCGGCGCGCGTTTGGCGAGTATCCGCTGCAGCGTGCGGCGATGCATGTTGAGACGGCGGGCCGTCTCGGAGACGTTTCGGTCGCACATTTCGTAGACGCGCTGGATGTGCTCCCAGCGCACGCGGTCGGCCGACATAGGGTTTTCAGGCGGTGCGGCGCGTTCGCCCGCAGTGCGGGTAAGAGCCGCGAAAACCTCGTCGGCATCTGCCGGTTTCGACAGATAGTCGATGGCCCCGAGCTTCACCGCCGTAACCGCGGTGGCGATGTTACCATAGCCGGTGAGAATGACGGCGCGGGCGTCGTCGCGTTTCTCGCGGATGGCGGCAACGACGTCGAGGCCGTTGCCGTCGGCGAGCCGCATGTCGACCACCGCGTAGGCTGGCGGATTGGCGCGCGCCTTGGCCACGGCCTCCTCGACGCTCTCGGCCGTCTCGACCACGAAACCCCTGGTCTCCATGGCGCGGGCAAGGCGCGTGAGGAATGGCCTGTCGTCGTCGACGATCAGCAGCGAGGTGTCCTCGCCCTCAACCATTGCGCCAATCGTCTCGTCGCCATTCATCGTCTTGACATTCCTGCTGCCCGAATTTTACGCAGATATAGTTTTGGAGCGCTATTGTCCAATTCAAGCCGTGTCAAACATGGTGGCCGAAGCCGATTCAGGATTGAGGAAGACGCTGCGCGGCCACGATATCCGCACGACGGCGCCCTCGCCCGGCTCGTTTGAATTGCGGAAATCGAGCGTGGCGCCCGAGCGTTCAAGCAGGGTCTTGGCGATGAACAGCCCCAGTCCGAGCCCGCCGCCGGCCTCGGTGCCCTGGCGTGTCGACATATAGGGCTCGCCGATGCGATCGATGATTTCGGGAGGAAAGCCCGGCCCGTCGTCGGTGATCGAGAAGGTGACCGTTGCCTCGTTCCAGCTCCAGCGCACGGTGACGCTCTTGCGGGCAAAATCGACGGCGTTCTCGACCAGATTGCCGAGGCCGTAGATGACCCCGGGATTGCGCCGTCCCACCGGTTCGGGGCCGATGCGCTCGCCGGGGAGAAGCTTGATCGAGATGCCGAAATCGCGGTGCGGGGCGGTCATCTCCTCGACCAGCGAGGTCAGCGGCAGGCGGGAGAGATGCGCCTCGCCCTCGGAGGACAGGCTGGTCAGGCGTTTGAGGATCTCGCGGCAACGCTCGCTCTGCGAGCGCAGCAGCGTCACGTCCTCGCCGTATTTCGGGTCATTGCGGAGCGCCTTCTCCATCTCCTTGGCAACAAGCGTGATGGTGGCGAGCGGCGTGCCGAGCTCATGCGCGGCGGCGGCGGCAAGGCCGTCCAGCGCCGACAAATGCTGTTCGCGCTGCAGCACCAGCTCGGTGGCGGCAAGCGCGTTGGCGAGCAGCCGGGCTTCCTCGGCCACGCGGAAGGCGTAGATCGCGGTGAAGGCGATCGAGGAAAACACCGCCATCCACATGCCAGCGACGTAAATGAACGGCATCTCCAGCGGCGCGCCCTCGTACCAGGGCAGCGGCAGATGGAAGAACACCAGCAGGCTCGCCGTCACCATCACCAGCGCGCCGAGGATGGCGGTCAGGCGCAGCGGCAGCGACGTCGCCGAGATGACCACGGGCACGGTGACCAGCACTGAAAACGGGTTGGTGAGCCCGCCAGTCAGGTAGAGCAGACCGGCAAGCTGCAGGCTGTCGATGGTCAGGATGGCGAAAGCCTGCAGCGGGGTCAGCCGATGCGCCGCCGGATAACGGAAGGTCAGCAACAGGTTCATCCAGGCCGAACAGGCGATCAGCGCGAAGCAGAGACTGACCGGCAGCGGGAATTTCAGCCCATAGGCAACGACAAGGACCGTCAGACTCTGGCCAACAATGGCAAGCCAGCGCAGCCTTATCAGCGTGTTGAGGCGCAGCCGCTGGCTTTGCTGGAAGTCGGGCGCCCGCAGGATGTTTATCATGGCCAAGGATTATAGCCGGAAAAGAAGAAAGGCTAGGTCCCCCGCGGTTTGGCGCGGCTGGTGGCGGTGGCGAGAAGCGGGTTCTCCGGCCAGACATGCCGGGGATAGCGGCCACGCATCTCGGCTCGCACATCGGCCCAGGAGCCGCGCCAGAAACCGGGCAGGTCACGCGTCGTCTGGATCGGCCGGTGCGCCGGTGACAATAGCTCGAGCGTCAGCGGCACCGCGCCGTTGGCGATCGCGGGATGCCGGTCGAGACCGAACAGCTCCTGGACGCGGATCGCCAGCACCGGCCATTCACCGTCATAGCGGATCGGCACGCGGCTGCCGGATGGAGGGTCGAAATGGGTCGGCGCCAGCGCCTCGATCCGGCGCTGCAGATCGTGCGGCACCAATGCCATGAGGCCGGCCGAAAGCACGCCCGGATCGATCGCGGCAAAGGACGCCGCGCCGGAAAGGAAGGGCAGCAGCCAGTCGTCGAGGCGGTCGATGAGCGCCGCATCGGAAACATCTGGCCAGGGCGCGCCAAGACCGCGATGCAGCCAGCCGAGCCGTTGGCGCAGCGTTTCGGCCTCCTTGCCCCACGGCAAAAGCGACAGCCCGTGTTGGCGCAGGGCGTCAAGGATGGCGCGATCGGCGGCGATGCCGGCCGGCGCCGGCAGCATCCGTTCGGACAGGGTGATGGCGCCGAGGCGAACGGTTTCACGCACACGCACCGCACGCCTGTCGCAGTCGAAACTGGTTTCGCGGTTTGTCTCGATCTTATCGGCGAGCGAAGCGCGAATGTCGGCTTCGTCTATCGCCGCCGCTGCCGTAATGCGGGCGTTCTGCGCCTTGCCCTGCAGATCGGCGACGACAAGCCAGGTTTCGCCCGCCAGCGGGTCGGCGGCGTCAAGCATGGCGCCTGAACCGTTGGCCAGCACGAAACGGCCGCGCTCTCCGCGCGCCCTGGCGACGCGGTCCGGCCAGGCATGAATGAGGAGAGCGCCGGCGCTGCCCTCCCCCCCGAGGGGAGGGTCGGCGAGTGAGCCTTGCCCAGCGAGGCGAGGGAGACGGGGTGGGGTCGGCGATGGCGTGCCCGACCCAATCCCACCCCGATCCGCTTCGCGGATCGACATACCGGGGCGGACCACGGGTCTCGCCCGTCCTTCGGTCCCCCTCGAAGGGGAGGGTGAAGCCTGTTTCGCCAGCCGCTCGGCGAGTTGCCGGGCGGCGGTGGCGCGCGGCGATCTTTCGGATCGGAACCGAAGCAGCCGCCGTTCGAGGTCGGCGCCGTCGCCGCCCAGGCCACGTTCGGTGAGCAGCACGGCGAGCATGGCCGCTTCGAACGCCCGGCCGGTGTTTGCCACCTCGGCGACCATGTGAGCCAGCCGCACAGGCAGTGCCAACCTGCGCATCGCAGCACCCGATTGCGTCAGTCGCCCTGCCTCGTCAATGGCGTCGAGCGCACGAAGCAGCGCCCTTGCCTCGCTGAGCGCCGGGGCTGGCGGCGGATCGAGGAAGCAGAGGCTCGACGGGTCGGCGACACCGAAGGCGGCGCAATCGAGCAGAAGTCCGGAAAGGTCCGCCTCGAGGATTTCCGGCGGCGTGAAGGCGGGAAGTGCCGCGGTCTGCTCGGTCCGCCACAACCGGACGGCGACGCCGGGCTGCGTGCGGCCGGCGCGGCCGGCGCGCTGGTCGGCGGAGGCGTTGCTGACCCTCACCGTCTCCAGCCGCGTCAGGCCGCTGGCCGGCTCGTAGCGCGGCAGGCGCGACAAGCCGGAATCGATGACGACGCGCACGCCCTCGATGGTAATCGAGGTCTCGGCGATCGAGGTCGCCAGCACCACCTTGCGGCGGCCGGACGGCGCCGGCTTGATCGCGGCGTCCTGCGCCTTGTTGTCGAGCATGCCATAGAGTGGCACGATGTCGGTGTCGGCACTGACGCGGCCTTGCAGCCGCTCGGCGGTGCGCTCGATCTCGCGCTGGCCGGGCAGAAAGGCGAGCACGCTGCCGCTCTCCTCGGCAAGGGCCGCGCGGATCGCCTTGGCCATCGCGTCCTCGATGGCGATGCCGGCCAGCCGCTCGTCGTAGCGGATGTCGACGGGAAAGGCGCGGCCTTCGCTCTCGATCACCGGGGCGCCGGAAAGCAGCCGAGCGACGCGCGCGTCGTCGAGCGTCGCCGACATGACCAGCAATCGCAAATCGGTCCGCAGCGCACCTTGCACATCGAGCGCCAGCGCCAGACCAAAATCGCCGTCGAGCGAGCGCTCGTGGAACTCGTCGAAGAATACCGCCGAGACACCGGGCAACTCCGGATCGTCGAGGATCATCCGCGACAGCACGCCTTCGGTGACGACAAGGATCCTGGTCCTCGCAGAAGTGCGGTTCTCCATCCGCATGGCATAGCCGACCGTTTCGCCGGGCTCCTCGCCGAGCAGTTCGGCCATGCGGCGGGCGGCAGTGCGGGCAGCGAGCCGGCGCGGCTCGAGCAGAATGATCTTCCCCGTGCCGAGCCATGCTGCATCGAGCAGCGCCAGCGGCACCAGCGTCGTCTTGCCGGCGCCGGGCGGCGCCACCAGCACGGCACTGTTGCCATGGCCAAGCGCTTCACCGAGCGCCGGCAGGACGGCGGAGACCGGAAGCTCTGGCAAGGGTTTTCTGGTCATTGTTTCAGGGATGCATCCATCCAATCTCGCGGCAGGTCAGTCGCGCCCCGCATATCAGCGGTGGCGGTCGCCGCGCAACCGGGCAACGGACCAACTCAAAGCGGGTCCACCTCCTCGCCATAGTCAAAGGCGGAAGCCACCGACGATGACGCGGCCGAGAAGCGACAGGAAGTCGGGATATTTCCTGATAGAACGGCGCGGCCAGGATCACCGCCCAGATACAAGCGAATTATGCTGCAGCGCAGCGACGAATTCGCTTGCGTTGTTTAGTAAAAATTGCATCACTAAACAAATTACTAAACATCCGCCGCTTAACCGCGTCGTCATGTTTAGACCCCTGAGGAGGGGGTTTGAGGTTATTTGAAACCGTCATCCGGGCGCGTTTCGCAAATGGGAGGAAGGCATGAAATCG
Organism: Mesorhizobium sp. WSM4816; assembly: GCF_055811535.1. NCBI lineage: Bacteria > Pseudomonadati > Pseudomonadota > Alphaproteobacteria > Hyphomicrobiales > Phyllobacteriaceae > Mesorhizobium > Mesorhizobium sp. WSM4816. Next base: position 58,007 of record NZ_JBVVQR010000023.1, read on the forward strand.
ACCTTGAAACTGACGTTGGGACTGACATCGGCGATGTTTGCGTCGACCGCCGTTTCGAATGTCGCGCAGGCTGAAGATCTGACGCTTTGCTGGGCAGCCTGGGACCCGGCCAACGCGCTTGTCGAATTGTCCAAGGATTTCACCAAGGAAACCGGCATCGGCATGAAATTCGAATTCGTGCCGTGGACCAACTATGCCGATCGCTTCCTCAACGAACTGAATTCCAAGGGCAAGCTGTGCGACCTGATCATCGGCGACAGCCAGTGGATCGGCGGCTCGGCCGAGAACGGCCACTACGTCAAGCTGAACGACTTCTTCGACAAGGAGAAGATCAGCATGGACGACTTCGTGCCAGCGACCGTCGTCGGCTACTCCGAATGGCCGAAGAACTCGCCGAATTACTGGGCGCTGCCGGCCATGGGCGACGTCGTCGGCTGGACCTATCGCAAGGACTGGTTCTCCAAGCCGGAACTGCAGAAGGAATTTAAGGAAAAGTACGGCTGGGATCTCGCAGCGCCGACGACCTTCGACCAGTTGAAGCAGATCGCCGAGTTTTTCCAGAAGCGCGAGATCGACGGCAAGACGGTCTATGGCGCATCGATCTATACCGAGCGCGGCTCCGAAGGCATCACCATGGGCGCCATGGACGGGCTCTACAGCTTCGGTTTCAAATATGAGAATCCCGACAAGCCATACGAGATGGACGGCTTCGTCAACTCCGAGAAATCGGTGAAGGGTCTTGAGTTCTACAAGGCGCTCTATGACTGCTGCACGCCTCCCGGGGCTTCCAACAGCTACATGGGCGAAGGCGTCGACGCCTTCAAATCCGGCCAGGTGGCGATGCACATGAACTTCGCCTTTACCTGGCCAGGCCTGCAGAAGGACGAAAATGTCGGCGGCGACAAGATTGGTTATTTCGCCAATCCCAAGGGGCCCGACGGCGATCAATTCGCCCAGCTTGGCGGCCAGGGCATCTCGGTGGTCTCTTACTCCGACAAGCAGGAAGCTGCGCTCAAATACATCAAGTGGTTCGCCAACCAGGACGTGCAGGCCAAATGGTGGTCGCTCGGCGGCTTTTCCTGCCTCAACGCGGTCGTCAAGGATCCAGGCTTCCCGGCCAGCCAGCCTTATGCGCAGACCTTCCTCGACTCCATGGCCATCGTGAAGGATTTTTGGGCAGAGCCCAGCTATGCGCCACTGCTGCAGGCGTCGCAGAAGCGCTTCCATGATTACGTCGTCGCCGGCCAGGGTTCGGCCAAGGATGCACTTGATGGCCTGGTCAAGGACTGGACCGAGGTCTTCCAGGACGACGGCAAGATGTAGTTGGGGCAGTATCCAATCGGCTCCTCCCGAGCCACGACCGCGTGTCCCGTGCCACCCTTGGCACGGGACACAGCTCAGATAAATTCCATTGACGAGAAGACGAAGTGACCGAAGCGGGACTGACCATGCTCAATCGGACTGCGGACAGCGTCGCCCGGGCTACGCCTGAGCCGTTGGCCCGCAAGGTCCGAGGCATCAGCGACAAGGGCCTCGCCTGGCTGTTCATCTCGCCGACGATCCTGTTGCTGCTCGCCGTCAACATCTTCCCGCTGTTCTGGGCGATCTATCTGTCCTTCACCAATTACCGCGCCAACCGTCCCAACGAGGTGGTGAGGAACGTCGGCCTTGCCAACTACAAGCGCATCCTCGGCGACCAGGACATCTGGATCGCCATGCAGACGACGGCGCATTTCGTGTTCTGGACCATCCTGCTGCAAACGCTGATCGGCTTTACCCTGGCCTGGCTGATCGATCGGAAGTTTCGCGGCCACGCCTTCTGGACGACCATCATTCTGGTGCCGATGATGCTGTCGCCGGCAGTGGTCGGCAATTTCTGGCGCTTCCTCTACGAGCCGCAGATCGGGCTGTTCGCCTATGCCATCTCGTTCGCCACCGGCATTCCGGCAACGCAGATCGGCATGCTCTCCAACGTGTCGCTGGCGCCGTGGTCGATCGTCATCGTCGACACCTGGATGTGGACGCCTTACGTGATGCTGATCTGTCTCGCCGGCCTGCGCTCGATCCCCGAATACATCTATGAGGCTGCCGAGGTCGACCGCGCCTCCAACTGGCGGCAGTTCTGGTCGATCACGCTGCCGATGGCGCTGCCCTTCATCATGCTGGCGGTACTGTTCCGCGGCATCGAGAACTTCAAGATGTTCGACATGGTCAACCTCCTGACCGGCGGCGGACCGGGATCGACCACCGAGGTCGCCTCGATCACGCTGAAGCGGCAGGCCTTCGAAAGCTGGCGGACCGGCTATTCCTCGGCCTTCGCCATAATCCTGTTCGTTGCGGTGTTCGGGCTAGCCAACATCTATGTGAAGGCGCTCAACAAGGTGAAGCAGAGATGAGCCTGACGTCAGCCCATTCTGTTGTCGCACCCTCCGCGATTTCGAAGCGCGTCGCCGGCACAATTATCGTGCTTTACGCGCTGATCTCGATCGTGCCGCTGTTGTGGATCTTCGCCACCAGCTTCAAGACGCCGCCGGACTCGATCGCCTATCCGCCAAAAATCCTGTTCCAGCCGAGCCTCGAGGGCTACTGCAATCTGTTCTCGACCCGCACCCGGCAGACACCGGAATACATCAACGCGCTGGGACCGGCGACGGGCATCTGCGATGAGACGGTGCGCAAGCGCAACATGGTGATCGCCGGCCCGTCCAATTTCATGCCGCGCTTCGTCAATTCGCTGATCATCGCCTTCGGCTCGACCTTTTGCGCGGTGTTCCTCGGCACATTGTCGGCCTATGGCTTCTCGCGCTTCAAGGTGCCGCTGGCCGACGACCTGCTGTTCTTCATCCTGTCGACGCGCATGATGCCGCCGATCGCGGTCGCTATTCCCATCTACCTGATGTATCGCGAGATTGGCCTGTCGGACACCGCGCTCGGCATGATCCTGCTCTATACGGCGGTCAATGTGTCGCTCGCCGTGTGGCTGCTGAAGGGCTTCATCGACGAGATCCCGCGCGAGTACGAAGAAGCGGCGATGATCGACGGATATACGCGGCTGCAGGCCTTCTGGCGCACCGTGCTGCCGCAGGCGACCACCGGCATTGCCGCGACCGCCATCTTCTGCCTGATCTTCGCCTGGAACGAATATGCCTTCGCCGCACTGCTGACCTCGGGCACGGCGCAGACCGCACCGCCCTTCATCCCGACCATCATCGGCGAAGGCGGCCAGGACTGGCCGGCGGTCGCCGCGGGCACGACGATCTTCCTGGTGCCGATCCTGGTGTTCACCATCCTGCTCCGCAAGCAGTTGCTGCGCGGTATCACCTTCGGCGCGGTGCGCAAATGAGCAACACGGCGACTCAGCAGCAGAAATGGAAGCGGCGCCGCGGCAGCGCCCCTTCTCCCCGTTTACGGGGAGAAGATGCCGGCAGGCAGATGAGGGGCAGCGCAAGCTTTCCAGATTTTGGCGCCGCCCCTCATCCGGCCCTTCGGGCCACCTTCTCCCCGTATAGTGACGGGGAGAAGGGGTCGCGGAGCTTGTCATCATGACCCGTCGTACCCATTCCAAACGCTCGCGCTGGCCGCGTGCGTTCCGGCGCGGCCTGATGGAGAACGTCGCCACAGCGATCATTGCCATTGGCTTCCTGATGCTGTTCCAGCCGTTCGCGCTGCCGCTCTACACCTATTCCTTCATCACCATGCTGGCCGGCACGGCGATGTTCATCATCGTCTCGAAGTTTCCGGAGTAGACGATGGCGGAGATCAGGGTCGAGCATATGAGCAAGGCATTCGGCGATTTCGTCGCCGTGCAGGATTCCAACTTCGTCGTTAGAGATGGAGAGTTCTTCGTCATGCTGGGGCCGTCGGGTTGCGGCAAGACGACGACGCTGCGCATGATCGCCGGCCTGGAGTTGCCGACCGGCGGCAAGATCCTGCTCGGTGGCGAGGACGTTACCATGCGGCGTGCCCGCGAGCGCGACATCGCCTTTGTCTTCCAGCTGTTCGCGCTCTATCCGCATATGAATGTGCGCAAGAACATCGGCTTCCCGCTGCTGGCGCAAGGCACGCCAGGCATCGAAATCCGCCGGCGCGTCGAAGAGACGGCGAAGCTGTTGCGCATCGACCATCTGCTCAACAAGTCGGTCTCCGGTCTTGCCGGCGGCGATCGCCAGCGCGTGGCGCTCGGCCGCGCCATCGTGCGGCGGCCAAAATGCTTCCTGATGGACGAGCCGCTCGGCACGCTCGACACCGAATTTCGCGATCTCATGGTGCATGAGCTGCGCGAACTGCACAACCGCATCCACGCCACCACGGTCTATGTCACGCATGACCAGATGGAAGCGATGTCGATGGCCGACAAGATCGCGGTTATGAACCACGGCGTCATCGAGCAGTTCGGAAGTCCACGCGAAATCTACGACCGGCCGGCGACGATGTTTGTCGCCGATTTCATCGGCTCGCCGCCGATGAATTTTCTCGGCTTTGGCGGCGGGCTTTCAAAGGGCGCCAGGGAGATTGTGGTGCAAGGCGCCAAGGTGGCAGTGCCGGAGGTGCGCGAGGACATCGCGCCGGCCGACATGGCGCTCGGCATCCGACCGGAACACATCCGCTTCGACGACGCTTCGAAGCTGCGCGGCGCCATCTATGGCACCGAGTATCTCGGCACCACGCAGATCGTTGCGGTGGAGACATCCGGCGGCATCATCAAGGCGCGGGTGCCGGCCGAAATCCGGCTCAATGCGGGCGACCATGTCGGCCTGGCGCTGAGCAGCGCACGGCTGTCGCTGTTCGAGAAGGGCTCCGGCCGCGCGGTGCGAACCGCAATCCATGATGGGGCTTCCCAGGGAAGAGCGCATCATGGCTGACGTGCAGATCAATGGCGTGACCAAGAGCTTCGGCGAACATGTCGCCGTGGACACTCTCGATCTGCACGTCGCCGACGGCGAATTCGTCGTGCTGCTCGGGCCGACCGGCGCCGGCAAGACGACGACGCTCAGACTTATCGCCGGATTGGAACGGCCGGATACGGGCTCGATCCGTATCGGCGGCCGCGATGCGACAATGCTGTCGCCGGCCGAGCGCGACACCGCCTTCGTCTTCCAGCAATATTCGCTCTATCCGCATCTGTCGGTCTACGACAATCTGGCCTTTCCGCTGCGCTCGCCGGCGCGGCGGCTGAGCGAGGACGCGGTGCGCCGCCGCGTCGAGGATGTGGCCAGGATGGTGCGTATCCACCACAAGCTGAACAACCGCTCCACCAAACTTTCCGGCGGCGAGATGCAGCGCGTCGCCATCGGGCGCGCTTTGGTGCGCAAGCCCTCGATCTATCTGATGGACGAGCCGCTGTCGTCGCTCGATGCCAAGCTGCGCGCAGACCTCCGGCTCGAACTGAAGCGCATCCAGGCCGAGGTCGGCGCCACAATGCTTTATGTCACGCACGACCAGATCGAAGCGATGACGATGGCCGATCGCATCGGCATTCTTGCCGACGGCGTGCTGGCGCAGATCGGCACGCCGCGCACCATCTACTCGGAGCCGGCAAACCTTCATGTCGCCGCAAGGCTCGGCCAGCCGGCGATCAATCTGTTGCCGACCGGCCTGCTGCCGGATGGCGACATGCCGGCGGGAACCAAAACGATCGGCGCGCGTACAGAACATCTGTCGATCGGCAAGGCATCGAATGGCCCCGCCGACGGCGTTGTTAACTGGGTCGAGCATCTGGGCGACCAGAACCACCTGCATGTGACGGTGGGAAGCAGAAAGCTGGTGACGCTGACCGATCCCGACATCCAATTGGAAAAGGGCGACCGGGTGACTATCCGCTACCGGGCGCCGCTGTTCTTCGACCAGGCCGGAAACAGGATTGCAAACCGATGAGCCCCGAGACATTGGAAAAGAACGGGACACTGGAAAAGAGCGGGACGCTGGACAAGACTGCGACACTGGACAAGACCGGGACGATGGACAAGCTTGACCTGAAGACGCTGATATCCGTCACCGCCGACACGATTGCCGCTCACGCCGAAGAGCTGACCAGGCTCGACCAGGCGATTGGCGACGGCGACCATGGGCTGAACATGAAGCGCGGCTTCGAGGCGGTGCGCGCCGAGGCGGACATTTTCGCGACAAAGCCGCTGCCGGACGCTCTGAAGGCGATCGGCACCAAGCTGGTAATGACCGTCGGCGGGGCTTCGGGCCCCTTGTTCGGGACGCTGTTCATGGCGCTCGGCAAGGAAATTTCCGTAGAGCCGGATCGCGCCAATCTGATGTCGGCGTTCGGCAAGGCGATCGAGGCGGTGGCAGCCAGGGGCAAGTCGCAGGTCGGGCAGAAGACCATGCTCGACGTGCTGCAACCGGTGCATGACGCCCTGCTGCAGGGAAAGACCGGATCGGAAATCGCCGATGTCGCGGACAGTGCTGCCGATGCCACCGTGCCGATGAAGGCCTTGCGCGGGCGCGCCTCGTTTCTCGGCGACCGCTCCATCGGCCATATGGATGCCGGGGCACGCTCGACCGCGCTTCTGGTGCGGGCTGTCACCGAGACCATCGAGGGGCAAGCATGAGCAATGTCGGCATCGTCATCGTATCGCATTCACCGCTGGTCGCCGAGGGCACGGCCGACATGGTGCGCCAGATGGTCGGCGACGAAGTGCCGCTTGCATGGTGCGGCGGAAACGGCCATGGCGGGCTGGGAACCAATGTCGAGGCGATCATGGGCGCGATCGACAAGGCCTGGTCGGAGGCAGGTGTCGCTATACTTGTCGATCTTGGCGGCGCCGAAACCAACAGCGAGATGGCGGTCGAGATGATCGGCGAGCCGCGCGCGCACAAGATCATCGTCTGCAACGCGCCGATCGTCGAGGGCGCGGTGATGGCGGCGACGGAGGCGTCCGGCGGCGCCTCGCTCAGGGAAGTGGTGGCGACGGCACACGAATTGTCGCCATCGTGAATGAACAGGAATCTTGACTCAATGTCCGCATCCGCAGAAGCCACCGTTCTGATCACCCATGAGGTCGGCCTGCATGCACGCCCTTCGGTGAAATTCACCAAGCTCGCCAAGACGTTTTCGGCCGAAGTCGAAGTGGCGCTCGCCGCCAACGGTCCTTGGTTCGACGCCAAGAGCATCGTCAAGGTGATGGCGGCCAAGGCGCCGAAAGGCACGGTGCTGCATATCAGAGCCCAGGGCGACGGTGCCGGCGAGGCGGTCGGCGCGCTTGTCGAACTGGTGCGGCGCGACTTCGACGAGGGCGTGGACCATGCCCGAACCGCTTAAGCTGAAGGGGATCCCGGCTTCGGCCGGCTATGCCGAAGGGCCGCTGTTCAACCTCGACCCGGTCGTCGCGCGCTATAGAAGTAAAGCGACCGCAGCTGACGAGAGGCTCGCGCTCGAAACGGCAATCGGCACAGCGACAGGCCGGCTTGCCAAGCTGATCCAGGCAACCGAGGGCGATGCCGCCGACATTCTCGAATTCCAGCTCGCCATGCTGGAGGACGATGCGCTGACCGGCCCGGCCTTTGCCGCGATTGCCGCCGGCCAGCCGGCCGATGCGGCATGGCGGCAGGCGCTTGACGCCGAAATTGTCGGCTACGAAAGGTCGGATCAGGAATATTTCCGGGCACGCGCCGCCGACATGCGCGACATCAGAGACCAGGTGCTTCGCGCGCTGACCGCGGACAGCGCGGCTGCCGCGCCGACAGGCGCCATCTTCTACGGCGAGGACATCGCGCCGACGCGCTTTCTCGAAACCGACTGGAGCGCCGGCGGCGGCATTGCGCTGAAGGCGGGCAGTACCGCCAGCCACGTCGCCATGCTGGCGCGCTCGCGCGGCGTGCCTATGATCGTGGGGCTCGGTGCTTCGCCGGCTGATCTTGCCGGCGTCGCCCTGCTCGATGCCGAGCACGGCGGCATCGTGTTGAGGCCAACAAGGGCAGAGGTCGAGGCGTTCCGGCAATCGTCGTCGTCTTTCGCGGCACGTCGCGACAGGGCGGAAACTTTTTTGACTCGGCCGGCGGTGACGAAAGCCGGCACTGCGGTGCGGGTGCAGGTCAACATCGCCGATCCGTCCGATGTCGACGGTATCGATGTCTCGACCTGCGATGGCGTCGGGCTGATGCGGACCGAGTTCCTGTTCGGCAAGACGCCGCCGGACGAGGAAACGCAGTATCGCGCCTACCGCAAGGTGCTCGAATGGGCCGGCGACAGACCGGTGACCATCCGCACCATCGACGCCGGCGGCGACAAGCCGGTGCCGGGCTTCACCGTCGAGGAGGGCAATCCGTTTCTCGGCCTGCGCGGCATCAGGCTATCGCTGGCGAGACCGGAGGTTTTTCGGGTGCAGATCAGGGCGCTGCTGCGTGCCGCCTTGCATGGCAATCTCAAGGTGATGTTCCCGATGATCGCAGTGTGGGACGAGTATCAGCGAGCAGCTGCGCTCTTCGCCGAAGAGCAGGCCGCGCTTGCGGCGCGCGGCGTCGCGCAAAAAATGCCGCCGCTCGGCATCATGGTCGAGGTGCCGTCGGTGGCGATCGCTCCTGAGGCGTTTGCCGAGGTCGCCTTCTTCTCGATCGGCTCGAACGACCTGACCCAGTATGTGATGGCGGCGGCGCGCGACAACGCGTCGGTCGCGCATCTCAATTCGGTCAGGAACCCGGCCGTGCTTCGGCTGATCGCCTCGGTTGCGGCGTTCGGCCGCGCGCAGAAGATTCCGGTCAGCCTGTGCGGCGACGCCGGCGGCGATCCGGCGGCGATCCCGGCGCTGATCGAGGCCGGCCTGCGCGACCTTTCCGTGGTTCCCGCCCAGCTCGCAATGGCCAAGGCGGCCATTGCGGACGTCTCGATCTAGGCACCGGCATGGCCGAAACCAAGAAGACGCCTGAAGCCGGTTCCGAAGAGGCGATCCGCGCCTACAAGACGATCCTGTCGCAGGTCCTCGACCAGCGCCCGTCCGGCATGCGCCAGCGCCTCGCCGACGCGTTGGGCAAGCATCGCAGCTTCGTCACCCAGATTTCCAGTCCGGCCTACTCGATCCCGATCCCGTCAAAACATTTGCCGGCTATTTTCGCCGTCTGCCATTTCAGCCCGGCCGAACGCGACCATTTTCTGGCCGCCTACCATCAGGCGCATCCGGGAAAAATGTCGCTGGCATCCGGCATGCGCAAGACGCGGCATGTTTCGCTCATCGTTCCCGATTTCGGCGACGACAAACAGAACGCGGCGCTCGACAGGGCGGTCAACGATTTCATCCAGAAGATCACCAGCATCGCCGGCAAGGGCGGGACATAGTCGCGCCGCGTTCAGCTATTTCGGGAGAGACGGCCATGAAGAAGTTTCTGAATTCTGTGGACACGGTGCTGACCGAAAGCCTCGATGGCTTCGTTGCCGCCCATGCCGACATCCTTGTGCTTGGCGACGAGCATAAATTCGTGCGCCGCAGGACACTCAAGCCCGGCAAGGTGGCGCTGATTTCCGGGGGCGGCTCTGGCCACGAGCCGCTGCATGGCGGGCTGGTCGGGCATGGCATGCTGGATGCCGCCTGCCCCGGCCAGGTATTCACCTCGCCGACGCCGGACCAGATGATGGCGGCCGCGGAGGCGGTCGACACCGGTGCCGGCTGCCTGTTCATCGTCAAGAACTACGAGGGCGACGTGATGAATTTCGACATGGCTGCTGAAATGTCGGAGGGTGTGATGCAAGTGGTGACCAATGACGACGTCGCGGTCGAGAACTCCTCCTACACCACTGGCCGACGCGGCGTCGCCGGCACGCTGGTGGTCGAGAAGATCCTCGGCGCGGCGGCCGAGCAAGGCATGGCGCTGAAGCCGTTGAAGGCGCTTGGCGAACGCATCAATGGCGCGACGCGCTCGATGGGCGTTGCGCTGACCAGTTGCACCGTACCGGCCGTCGGCAGGCCGACCTTCGATATCGGCGACGGCGAGATGGAATTCGGCGTCGGCATCCATGGCGAACCCGGGCGCCGCCGCGACGCGTTGAAGAGCGCCGACGCCATCGCCGAGGAGATCTGCGCGGCTATATCTGGCGATCTGGGTGACAGGGCAAAAGGCCCGGCGCTGCTTTTCGTCAACGGCTTCGGCGGCACGCCGCTGATGGAGCTCTACCTGATGTACAACAGCGCCCGGAAAATCTTCGAGAAAAACGGCGTGACGGTCGCCCGTTCGCTGGTCGGGTCCTATGTGACATCGCTCGACATGGCCGGCTGCTCGATCACGCTGACCATGCTCGACGACGAGACGACCGCAATGTGGGACGCACCGGTGCATACGGCTGCGCTGCGCCGGGGGATGTAGCACGGCCAACACCGCGCCACGGCTATAGGAACAGTATTAAGCAAGCAGGCGCTTTCTACGACCTGGCCGGTTGCGGCGAAAAAGCGGCGGTCACGTCCATTTCGACCAAAGGAAGGTCGCCAAGACGAATTTGCACGTGCTTGCAAAAACAGCATACGCTATTTCCAAGGACAGAAACATTCCTGGGAGAAAGCTGGATGGCGTCACGCTACCACGAGGTCTATGACGGCTGGAAACGCGATCCGGAAAAATTCTGGGCGGATGCGGCCAAGGCCATCGACTGGTTCTCGCCTTTCGAAACGGTCTTCGATGCGAATGCCGACGTCTATGGGCGCTGGTTTGGCGGCGCCTCCTGCAACACCTGCTTCAACGCCGTCGACCGCCACGTGGCGGGTGGCCGCGCCGATCAGATCGCGCTGATCCATGACAGCGCGATTTCCGGCACGGTCAGGAAATTCACCTATGCCGAATTGAAACGCGAGGTGGTCGCGCTGACGTCGGTGCTGAAGAACCGCGGCGTCCAAAAAGGCGATCGGGTCATCATCTACATGCCGATGGTGGCGGAAGCTGCGTTTGCCATGCTTGCCTGCGCCCGTATCGGCGCCGTGCATTCGGTCGTCTTCGGCGGCTTTGCTTCGCACGAGCTCGCCACGCGCATCGACGACGCCCGGCCGAAGCTGATCATTTCCGCCTCTTGCGGCCTGGAGCCCGGGCGCGTCGTCGCCTACAAGCCGCTGCTCGACAAGGCGATCGAGATGTCGCGGCACAAGCCCGAAGCCTGCCTCATCCTGCAGCGCGATCAGCTGCGCTGCGAGCTAAAGGAGAACCACGACATCGACTATGCCGACGCCGTCGCCCGCGAGCGGGCCGCGGGCGCCAATGTCGACTGCGTTCCGGTGCTCGCCACCGATCCGCTCTACATCATTTACACGTCCGGAACGACCGGCCAGCCCAAGGGCATCGTGCGCGACAATGGCGGCCACATGGTTGCGCTGAAATGGTCGATGGAGAACGAGTTCGGCGTCAAGCCGGGCGAGGTGTTCTGGGCGGCTTCCGACGTCGGCTGGGTGGTCGGCCATTCCTACATCGTCTACGGCCCGCTGCTGCATGGCTGCACGACCGTCCTGTTCGAGGGCAAGCCGGTCGGCACGCCCGACGCCGGAACCTACTGGCGGGTGATATCAGAGCATGGCGTGGTCGCGCTGTTCACCGCGCCGACCGCATTCCGCGCCATCAAGGGACAGGACCCCAAGGGCGAATTCGTCCCGAAATACGACCTGTCGAAATTCCGCACGCTGTTCCTCGCCGGCGAGCGCGCCGATCCGGAAACCATCAAATGGGCGGAGCAGAAATTGAACGTGCCGGTAATCGACCATTGGTGGCAGACCGAGACGGGCTCGCCGATGACGATCAACCCAGCCGGATTAGGGCTACTGCCGGTGAAATACGGCTCGCCCGGGGTGCCGATGCCCGGCTACGACATCCGTGTGCTCGACGATGCCGGCCACGAAGTGCCGCGCGGTACGTTGGGCAATGTCGTGGTCAAGCTGCCGCTGCCGGCCGGCTGCCTGCCGACGCTATGGAATGCCGATGACCGGTTTCGCCAAGCCTATCTCGAGGAATTCCCCGGCTTCTACAAGACGGCGGATGCCGGCATGATGGACGAGGATGGTTATTTGTTCGTGATGGCCCGCACCGACGACATCATCAATGTCGCCGGCCACCGGCTGTCGACCGGCGCCATGGAGGAGGTGCTGGCCGCGCATCCGGACGTTGCCGAGTGCGCTGTCGTCGGCGTCGCAGATGCGATGAAGGGCCAGGTTCCGCTCGGCTTCGTCGTGCTGAATGCCGGTGTCACGCGTGACAGCGCCACTATTGAGACCGAGGTGGTCACGCTGGTGCGCGAGCGGATCGGCCCGGTCGCCGCCTTCAAGACGGTGGTCACGATCAAGCGCCTGCCCAAGACGCGCTCCGGCAAAATCCTGCGCGGTACCATGCAGAAGATTGCCGACAAGGAAGTCTGGACAATGCCGGCGACCATCGACGATCCGGTCATTCTCGACGAAATCACCGCGGCGCTGAAGGGACGCGGAATCGGGCTTTAGCTGCTTTCGGAGCGCGGCAGGCGGATCGCGGCTTCGGACGAATTCACGAATTCATCCTGCACTGCAATCGTCTGTTGTGCAATGCAGCAATAGCCCGTAAACCTTTGCGTGGGGGGCCATTCCGAAGGCACGGCATGGCTCAGCAAAAAACAACATTCGGCGGCGTCGACATCCTGCGTTTTGTCGCCGCTGTACTCGTGATGGTCTACCACTACGGCTTCTGGGTGTGGGCGTTCCCCGAGGGCGTTTCGGCGCGTGCGACGGGCGGCATCCCGCCGCATCCGGAAATAGGCGGACTGGTCCAATTCGGATGGGTCGGCGTCCAGATATTCTTCGTCATCAGCGGCTTCGTCATCGCCTTCAGCGCCGAGCATTCGACACCGCTGCGGTTTTTCGAGGCAAGGGTGAAACGATTGGCGCCGGCCGTCTGGATCTGCGCACCAGTCACCGCGATGGTGCTGCTTCTGGTCGATCTCAGTTGGCCGACGGACGCTGTCACCACGCTCATACGCACCGCCCTGTTCGTTCCGTTCAACCCCTGGGTCGACAGCGTCTACTGGACGCTCGGCATCGAGATCGCCTTTTATGCCATCGTCTGGATCCTGCTGCGGCTCGGCCGCTTCGACCTGATGGAAGCGGTGGCAGTTGCGCTCGGCGCGATCAGCACGCTTTTCTGGTGCCTGTACTATCCATTCGACTGGACGGACCTTGCCGAGGCGCGCTGGCTCGACCTGCTCCTGGTGCATCACGGATGTTTTTTCGCGACAGGTGTGCTGTTCTGGCTGATGCGTTTCAAGGCAGTGACGCCCGCCCGCCTTGTCTTCTGCGCCTTGTTCCTGGCCGGCGGCGTGCTGCAGATCATAAGTGCTGTCGACGTCCGCAGCATCAAGGTCGAAGCCGCGATGCCCTACGGGCCGCCGATCGTCCTGTTCCTCGCTGCCATGGCGCTGATGGCGTGGTCGTTACGGCTCGACCTGTCCTGGCGCGGCTGGCGCCGGATCGGCCTGATGACCTACCCTCTCTATCTGATCCATAATGTCGTCGGCGCAGCCATTCTCGGCGCCTTGATGCGTGCGGGAGTGCCATACCTGCTTTCGGTGATCATCGTCGGGGCGACCATGATCGCCGCGAGCTGGCTGATTGCGATCGAGGCCGAACCGCGCATCCGGCTTCTGCTCGACCACACCATCTTCCGCTACCGTCTCAAGGCGGCGTAACGCGCCAGCGTTGTCACGCCGGTTCCTGGCTGCAAACGTCCTACGGTGAAATGTCCGGCACAAAGCACGGCGCACGCTTTTGCACGACCCGTCGCGGCTCGGCGACCTCTACTGATCAAGCGAGGAAATCGACCGGCACCCTCGGGAACGTCATTCCCGACCCTACCGGCTCGTGCACAGGCTGCCGGTCATGGTCTGTTCGAGGGGCATACGTCTTCGCTCACGACGGCCCCGGCCCGGTATCGGCCTGACGGCGCAAGACGACGATCTGCCGGTCCTACAGACCGGCCTCAGCTGTTCACCTTCGTCCGCGCTTCAGACTTCTCCAGATAGTATGACGAATATCTGTCGAAGAATTTTTCCGAGCCGCCGATCGATCCATACTTCGCCAGCTTCTTCAAATCGACCTTGTTGAGGACGACGCCGACGATCTTGTTGGCGATATAGGATTCCGAACTCAATATGGATTGCACCATCGCACGCGGCGTGCGCCCCCACTCGGTCACGAGCACGAAGCCGTCGGCAAGCGGCGCAAAGGCCTTGGCATCGACCACGGGGCCGAGCGGCGGCAGATCGACGACGATGTACTGGAAGGTCTCCTTGGCATTGTCGATGAAACGCCGCATCCCGGCCGACGACAGAAGCTCGCTTGTGTGCGAGAAATGACCGCGCGGCACGGCGGGGACGATCGCCAGCTTGGTCTGCCGGTCGATCTTGCCGACGGACTGCCAGGTCTGCCCGCTCACCACCGCTTCCATCAGGCCTTGCTCGGCCTCCATGCCAAGACTGCGGCTGAGGCCGGGGTTACGCAGGTCGCCGTCCACCAGCAGCGTTTTCGACCCGTTGGCGGCAAGCAATCCGGCCAGATTCGCCGCCACGGTCGACTTGCCCTCGCCGGGAAGGACCGAGATCACGCCAATGACCCGGCTGCCTTGCCCTTCCATCACCACGTCGAAGGCTATCTTGGCGCTGCGCAGCGTCTCGGAAAACATCGATGCCGGGGCGTCGATGCTCACCCGCATGCGCGCTCGTCTTTCAGCCGCCGATGGTGATGAGGCGGTTTTGATATCCGCCTGACCGTCATCGCGCTTATCGTCCTTGGCGACCTTGCTGCCAATGATCGGCAGGTAGCCGAGGAATTTGAGGCCGACGCGATCGCGAACGTCTTCGCCGGTCCTGAAGAACCGCTCCCTGAACTCATTCAGGCCACCAACCCCGGCTCCCAACATCACGCCAAGCACGAGCGAAAGTCCCAGCACTATGGACGTGCGCGGGGTTGCCGCGGACTTCGGCAGCGTCGCGTCCGAGATGACGCGGATCTTGCCGACCGGGAAGGATTGCTGCTGGGAGGCTTCCTCGTAGCGGCCAAGGAACGTTTGATAGAGCGTCGAGAGCGCCGTTGCCTTCTGCTCCAGTTCGCGCAGCTTGACCTGCGACTGGTTGTCGATGGAACTCTTGCCAGCAGCTAACGCGACATTTGCACGGAGCGCCGTCTCGCGCGCGAGGGCGACTTCGTATTCGTTGCGGTAGCTTTCGGTCAATTGCTTCAGCTCGCCGAATATCTGCGCCGATATGTCGGCCCTTTCCTTGGCAAGTGCGACCGCCTGGGGATGCTCAGCCCCGAAATTGGCTTCGATATCCTGCTGCCGCTTGGCGACAGTGAGATAGCGGGTCTTGAGCGTTGAAATGATCGAGTTGCTCGGCTGGTCGGCGGATATCGCGGCGTCCCTGAATGCGTTATCCGAACCGCTTTCGACGATCGACTTGTATTGCTGGTAGCGGGCGCTGGCGCGGGCGGTGTCGGCCTGCGCCTCAATGAGCTGGCCATTGAGGTCCGACAGTTGCTTGTCACTGATCAACTGGCCGTCATCGACGGCCAGCCCATGTTCGGCCCTGAACTTCTCGACGGCGAGCGCCGCTGCCTGGGAGCTTTCGCGAAGCTCCGTCAGCCGACCTTGGAGCCAGACCGCCGCCCGCTCGGTCGCATCGAAGCTCGCATCGAGCTGATCGGCGAGATAGGCGTCGGCATAGGCTTTGGTAACCGCGGTCGCAAGTGCGGGGTCCGTGGCCTGGTAGGCGATGGAGATCACATAGCTGCGACCGATGCGCTCGGCTTGCACCTCGTCCTGCAGTTTGAGGATTGCGTAATCGCGCCGCGACGAGGCAATCATCGCGTCACGCGTCGCCGGGTCAAGCTGAGTAACGTCGGCCGTACCCACGGCGGGATTGGGACGGAAATACCGGACCACGCCGCGCACAAGACCGGCAGCCTTCGACACGGCCGACGTCGGAGGGTTCATGAAAGCGTCGTTCTGATCGAGCTTCTGCTTGTCGACGACCACCGCCGCCAGTCTCGCCGAGTGGAGTATTTCGATCTGGCTCAGAATGGCGGAGTCGGTCTGCATGCTGACCGACGCCGCCGAGACCTCGTCAACGACCTTGTTCAATCCTTCGTCGATCAGCACACGGCTCGTCGCCATGTAGGTGGGAGGCGTGGTCTGCAAATAGAGCACGCCCAGAAAAAGTCCGATGGCAGCGCATGCCGCAACCACCTTTGCCTGCCTTGCTGCCATGCCGAGCAGGCGCTCGACATCGATGAAATCGTCGGCGCTGACTGGGTCCGAACTCGGCAATGGTTTCCTCTTGTCGAGAGGAAAATTGGCATAATTCATCTTCGGTCCAATTCAAGTTTGCATCTAGAGCGGCGGTCTCTCAAGTCGAACGCGCCGCCGCTCTATTTTTGTTTGAGCCGCGGATTTTCCCAAACCCTGTCTCCACTCGGGTCCGCTGCTCTCGTTTGCACGCGCTAGACCGGGAGCATCAGCATATGCCCAGCGCAAGCTTCATTCCACCACCGCGAGACCTGGGCAGTCAAACATATCGGCATGTCTTGCGTCACCATTCATATGCTTGCTCCCAAAAAATGGGCTTTATGCGGCTTCCACCCGGCGCTCATGCAACCGGACGAACTCCTGAAGCATCTCGAAGATCGGTCCCTTCATGTCGTCGCGCGCCAGCGCGAAGGCGACATTGGCCTGGATGAACCCTTCCTTCGAGCCACAATCGAACATCCGGCCGTTGAAGGGCTGCGCGAAGAAAGCCTGGCTTTGCGCAAGGCGGACCATGGCGTCGGTCAGTTGGATCTCATTGCCGGCGCCGCGCTGCTGATTGCCGAGCAGCCCGAATATTTCAGGCTGCAGGATATAGCGGCCGTTGATGTAGTAGTTCGACGGCGCATTCGCCGGAGCCGGCTTTTCGACCATGGCGGTGACCTCGAAGCCCGAGCCGACATCGGCGCCGCAGCCGACGATGCCGTATTTGCTGGTCTCGGTCGGGTCGCAGCGCTCGACGGCGATGACGTTTCCGCCGGTCTGCGCATAGAGGTCCGCAATTTCAGCGAGACATCCGCGACCGCCGAAGGACACCATGTCCGGTAACAGCAATGCGAAGGGCTCATCGCCGATGACTTCCCGGGCGCACCATACCGCATGGCCGAGACCTTGCGGTGACTGCTGCCGGATGAAGCTCGTCGCACCAGCCACGGGAAGCAGGCTTTCCAGCGCCTGAAGCTGCGCCGTCTTGCCGGTCTGCTCCAAAGTTCCGATCAATTCTGGATGCAGGTCGAAATAATCCTCGATGATCGCCTTGTTTCGGCCCGTCACGAAGACAATGTGCTCGATGCCGGCTTCGAACGCCTCGTCCACCGCATATTGCACGACAGGCCTGTCGACGACCGGCAGCATTTCCTTCGGCATCGACTTGGTCGCCGGCAGGAATCGCGTTCCAAGCCCCGCTACCGGTATGACTGCCTTCCTGACTTTCTTCATTGCATATTCCTTCTGAGGAGATCGACTTCAACCTGTCGCAGGCCGCGAAAACCATTTTTCAGCTGCCTGCACCCTTCACCTCCCCCGCACCCACGGCAAATTGCGCCGCCAACCTTCGCAGCCGAACGGCGATCGGCATGCCCATATGCCAAACCGCCGCCGGATCGCTGAGCGCCGTCCACACCGCCTTGAGTGGGGATCGCGCCTTGATGTGCTGGACCAGAGAAAGGAACGACGCCGCCTTGCGCAGGCTGCGCGTGCGCCTTGCGAAAGCGGCTGCGGCCTTTGCGTCCATCGAATGGGCTCTGGCGAAAACGAGGTCGGCCTTACGCATCGCCTCGACGTGATGAGGTTCGAGCACGCGGGAAATGGAGCCGGTCCGGATATGGTAGACATAGCCGGTCGTCGGCTCGACCACGCACTTGCCGCCCTTGGCCAGAGCACTGGCCAGCAAGATGTAGTCCTCGCCGATGATCAGGCTTTCGTCATAGCGAAGCCCGTTTTCGTTCAGAAACCGGCGCTGGAAGATCGGTTTGAGATAGCCGAGATTGAACCTGGATTCGAAGACCACATTGCCAGCAATATAGTCCGCCAGCGAGATTTCACTCAAACCCTCGAGATAGTCGGCCGGGAACATCGTCTCTTCGGCAACACCGTCCTCGCGAACCACCTGGAGATTGTCGACTGCGATCGCGGCGCCCGCTTTCTCGGCGCGGTCAATCATGGTGCAGATCCGCCCGGGATAGACCGCGTCGTCGGAATCGAGGACCGCCACCCACCTGCCGCGGGCAAGCTCAAGGCCGACATTCCTGGCGCCGCCTGGACCGCGGTTTTGCTCAAGTGCGACGACGCGGACGATGCCTTCGGGGTAGGATCGCGCCAGATCGAGCGTCCGGTCGCGCGACTGGTCGTCGACAACGATCACCTCCACGCTCACATCGCGCTGGGCGATGGCGCTGGCGATCGCCCGCTCGATGGTCAGCTCCGAATTGTAGGCGGCAATGACAAAGGTGACGTCAGGCTGCACGCTTGCCCCCTTCCTGCGGCGAGGGCAGGCCGTATTGGCGGATTTCACGCACGCCGACAAGACCGCTCACGACGCCGACATGCATGATGCCGCGAAGCACGCTGCGGTTCCTGCGCACGGGACTGATGGCGACCGGGATTGCCGATGCGAAACAAAAAACCGCCTTTGCCGAGGCGAGGCCGACTTGCCTGACCAACGCGAGGCCATGCGCGTCGCGCCCCAGCAGGTGCCCATGCGTCTGCCCGACGCGGAACCGGCGGCGACGGAGCCAGTCGAAAGCCGCCCTGGCGCGCGGCACCACTTCATCGACCCAGGCCTGCGGCGAAAAGGCGATGCGACCGCCGGCCTTGACCATATGGTCGAAGAATTCGGTGTCCTCGCCACCGGTCTGACCACGCGCCAGGCTGAATCGCCGGCCGCGGAGGCTGTCGGCGCCCATCCTGAGCAGGACGTTGCAGGTGTAGCCAGTGCGGATCTCGCCACCCACCCAGACGGGCAAGGTGGAGTGAAAATCGCCGCGGCGCATCCAGTAGGGCGCATCCGGCCGATAGCGCGCCCGCACTGGCCCGAGCACGGCGGCAGCGCCACTCAAGTCCGCCGTCGCAACCAGTTCGACGAGCCATCTGGACGATGCCGTTTCGTCATCGTCGAGGAAGGCGACGAAATCCGCCGTGCTGGCGTCGAGGCAGGCATTGCGGGCGATCGAGATGTTGCGTGCCGGGCAATGACGATAGCTGATCGGCAGCTTCAGCGTCTCCGCCAGCGTCGCCACCAGCAGTTCGGCCGTCGGCCCGTCATCATTGTCGGCGACGATGACGCGGATGTCGAATCCCAAAGGCACGTCCAGGGCGGCAACTGAGCGAAGCGTGTCGGCAAGCTCCGGCCGCCGAAACGTGCAGACGCAGACGTCGACGCTGCGGTTTTTTTCGGCCACACCCACTATGCCACCCTCCTACGCTGCGATCGCGGTCCAAGCAGTTGCAGCCAGAAACCGACGGACCAGCCGAAATGCATGACCATTGCCGAAATCCCGGCAAGGGCGCTGTCCGGATTGCGCTGGCTGATCGCAATCCGCACGCCATAGCCGAGACAAACCGACGCCCACACCAGAATCGGCATGACTGCCAGCCAATGCACGAAGAAAAAGGCAGAGAGAAGGACGACAGGGAACACCAGGAGCGGCACCATCTGCCGGACCTTCGGTATCATGCGGTGCTTGAGAACGTTCTTTGCTCGGCCGCGGCCATAGCCGAGATACTGGAAATAGAGGCCGGCGAGCGACGAGCGCGGGTAATAGATCATTTGCGTCTTGCCACTCATCCAGATCCGGTAGCCGGCCTTGCGCAGCCGGTAGTCGAGCTCCGCATCCTCGTTGTGGCTGAACGTCTCGTCATAGCCGCCCACCGCCTTGAACGCCGAAATCCGCATCAGAGCATGGTGACCGTGGTCGACCCACTCTCCCGCCGAGAGATGCCGGTGCTTGGAGCCGCCCGTGCCGAGCTTGGAATTCTGTGCAGCCGCAACCGCGTTCTGCACTGTGCCGCTGCCGCTGGTCAGCATCGAGACGACGACCGAATCGGCGCCGGTGGTCAGCGCCTCTTCGATCAGCCGGTCGCAATAATCCGGTGGGTAGCCGCCATGCGCGTCGACGCGAATGAAATATTCAGCCCCATCGCCGTACCTGGCGATGGCGAGATTGATCGCCGCGCTCTGGAGGCGCTTTTCATTGTCAAGAAGGATGACCCTCGGATCCTTCCTGGCGATCTCCTCGACGATCGCCCTGGTGCCGTCCGTGCTACCGCCATCGGCAACGATGATCCGGGCGCCGAGCCTTTCGGCGGCCGGTCGAAGTTCATGAACAAGCGCACCGATGTGAGCCGCTTCGTTCAGGCACGGAATCACGATCAGGTTGGACGGCATTTCGGTCTGCATCATCGGCCCATGTCCTTCCCTAGCCATCCTAAGCCAGTGCCTCGGCAGCATATGAACCGGGCGCGACCGTCAACCCGCGAAGCTTCTCGACGAGCGCCCGGCAATCGCTGCGATCGTGGCTCCAGGTTCGCGGATTGCGGGCAAGAACACGCGCCCGCAATTTCCCGAAACGATGCTCCTCCAACTCGCCCAAGGCAGCCTCGAGTGCCTCGGGAGTGGCTTGAGGCAAGAGAACACCGATTCCCTGCTGGTCGAGGAACCGGCCGGTTTCGGTGTGGCCCATCGAGATCGGCACGGCGCCGAAGCGGCAGCCCTCGTAGAGGCGGTTGGGCAGCAGCCATTCAGAATTCAGCCCCTGCTCGAAAAAATCGATGGCCCAGGAAAAATGAACCTCACGGTAGATCGTCGCCATATCTTCGGGATTCCGATAGGGTCCGCCAAACGAGAGCCAGGGCTCAGATTCGACGAAACCGTGGAAATCCGGAAATTCGGAAAGCGCCGGACGGCCCCTGAGGATGATTTCGAAGCGGCCCTCGAGTCGTCGGGAAAATTCGGCCAGCAGTTCCAGGGAGCGGCGGCATCGGAGCGCGCCGAACCAGCCGATCCGCCAAGGCGGAGCGACGGGCTCCGCCGCCGTGCGCTCATTCAGCGAAACCGCGGCAGGCTCGAAATATTTGTTTTCGAGCAGTTCGACCGGCGCGGCAATCTGCCCGAACGGCTTGAAATAGTTTGCGATGAAGGCCGGCGAACTGGTGACCAGCAGCTTTACATCCCTGGCCAGATAGCGCTCCGCGCCGCGCATCGCCTTGCCCAGAAAATCGTCGCGAAGCATCAAGCGATGGATGTCGAGACACTCATAGACGATCGGCACGGTTGCCTGGAATGCCGATTTGGCACGCCGGGCAAGCGCGAGCATTTCCAGATTGCGCGCGATGATGAGGTCGGGTCTGGGCATCGAACCGAGTTTCGACCCGATCGAAACCGCCGCCTTGGTGACCGCTGCCAGCCGCTGGGCGAATCGCCCATCGCGCGTTGCGCCAAGATCGATCGGATGCAAGCCCTCGACCTCGGCGATCGGGCTTGCTGACCGGCGAAAGCCTGCCAGTGTGACCTGGGCGCCGCCTGCCTTGAGCATTATGATCCGCCGGCGCACTGCCGGATCGGAGACGTCGTGCACCAAGTACAAGACATGCAGCATGAAAAACTCGACCGCTGTTGGCCCACCCGAAAGAATCCTAGTACAGCTCGTGCTGCATCGCAACATTTTTGGTGCAGCGTAGCAAAAATCAATGTTTTTTGTTGCGCTGCAATATTATTGCCGTAGTTTGATGGTGGCATCGGGCATGGGTCGGGACTCCGGGACCGGCACGAAAATCAGGGACCCTGAATTTGCAAGCCAATGCATTCGACCCGCCAGAGGGCTCTCTCCGCAGATCGGTCGGACGCGGCGCTATCATTACGGCTTTGGCGCAATCGGTGCGGGTTGCGACGCAGATCGTCTCCGTCATCGTGCTGTCGCGCCTGCTCTCGCCGCAGGACTTCGGCGTCGTGGCGATGTGCGCGCCTGTGCTGGCGTTCATCGCGCTGTTCCAGGATTTCGGCCTGACCCAGGCGACGGTTCAGAAAAGCGGAATCAAGCATGAAGAGGTCAATTACCTCTTCTGGGTCAATGTCGCGGTTAGCGCATTGCTCGCCTGCGTGCTTGCCGGCGCGGCGCCTCTGGTCGCCGCCTTCTATGGCGAACCGCGGGTGTCTGGTCTGGTGGCAGCACTCGGGTTGCAGATCATAGCCTATGGGCTGGGCGCCCAGCATCTGGCGCTGTTGACACGCCGAATGCAGTTCGCCCGCTTGGCCATCATCGACGTCGCAAGTGCCATTGCCGGCCTTGCCGTATCGATCGCCTGGACTTTCATCGACCGTTCCTACTGGGCGCTTTTTGCCGGCACCCTGACAGCAGCCGTACTGCCCACGCTTTGCTACTGGGCAAACTCGCGATGGCGCCCCAGCCTGCCGCGCAAGGTCAACGGCATTAGCGAGCTGATCAATTTCGGCGCCGGCATCACCGGGTTCAACTTCGCCAACTTCTTTGCCCGAAATCTCGACAATGTGCTGATCGGAAAATACTGGGGCGAAGCGCAGCTTGGACTCTATGACCGCGCCTACAAGCTGCTTCTGTTTCCGTTGAGCCAGATCACCAATCCGCTGTCGAAGGTCATGGTGCCGGCTCTTTCCAGGCTGAAGGACGAGCCGGATCGCTACCGCAGCGCTTATCTTCGCGTCATGCCGCTGATATTGCTGGTCGCACTTCCGGGTGTCGCCTTCGCCATCGCCATGGCCGACGTGCTGATACCGTTCGTGCTCGGCGAGCAGTGGCGGCAGAGTTCCAGCATCTTCCTGGCGCTCGGTTTTGCCGGTCTGCTGCAGCCGCTCAACAACCCGGCGGGATGGCTTTTCATCAGCCAGGGCCGCTCGGGCGATTTCATGCGCTGGGGCATCATAACAGCTTTGACGTCGGTGCTGGCCTTCCTGATCGGCCTGCCCTATGGCGCGCTAGGCGTGGCGATCGCCTATGCGGTCAGCGAGTATCTCAGAACGCCTTTTCTGTGGCTGTATATCGGAAAGACCGGGCCGCTGCGGGCAAGCCATATGCTTCGCGCGGCAACGCCCTTCGTGCTTGGCGCGCATCTGGCGCTTGCCGCGATCTGGTTCGCCAAGCCGTTGCTGCCGCAACAGCACATCTTCGCGATGGCGAGCGCCGTGGCGCTGTCCTACATGATCACGGTCATGACCGCGCTGGCGTTTGCTTCCGGCCGCGAGGCGTTGCGGGAGGCCCTAAAACTGCTGCCGGCGCGGGCGCCTAAGGCCGCACCAAGCGAGGCGAAGTAACTTTGCACGGACATCCATACGAGGACCAGGTCTGATCCCATGCACTACCGATCGATCTCCGACATGAATGATGCGATTGTCAGAAACCTTCACCGGTTGCCGCGCGACATCGACCTGGTGGTCGGGGTCCCGCGAAGCGGCATTCTCGCCGCCACCCTGCTCAGCCTGACGGCGAACATTCCGATGACCGACCTGGACAGTTTCCTGGCCGGAAAGATCTATACTTCGGGCGTCACCAAACGGCGCGCCGCGCTCGACCGCCAGGCGACCGATATGCGCAAGGTCCTGGTGATCGACGACAGCGTCAGCGGCGGCGCTGCCATGAGAGAGGCGCGCAGCCGGGTAGGGGCTGCCGGCATCAAGGCGGACTTCACCTTTGCCGCGGTGTTCGGCCTGCTGCCCCAACACGAGGAAACCGACATCGTCCTCGAGGTCGTGCCGCATCCAAGGATGTTCCAATGGAACTTCATGCACCACAAATTCCTCGCGCAAAGCTGCGTCGACATTGACGGCGTGCTTTGCCTGGACCCGACCGAAGCAGAGAATGACGACGGCCCCGCCTATGAGAAATTCCTGGGCGAAGCGCTGCCTCTGTTTGGCCCGACCCGCAAGATCGGCTGGCTCGTCACCAGCCGGCTCGAGAAATACCGCACGCTTACCGAAGCATGGCTGGCAAAGCACGGCATAGAATACGACAAGCTGATCATGCTTGACCTGCCGAGCAAGGCTGAACGGCAACGGCTTGGCGTGCATGGCAGTTTCAAAGCCGATTTCTACCGCAAATCCGATGCCATCCTGTTCATCGAAAGCGAGCACCAGCAGGCCCTCAAGATCGCCGAGCTTTCCGGCAAGCCGGTGCTGTGCGTTGAAACGCATCTGGCAATTTATCCTGACACGCTGTCACTTCCGGCACTTGGACAGGCGGCGCGTAACCTTCCGGGCAGGTTAAGGCAGATCAGTTCGCCTGACGGGCGCAAGACGGCAATCAAGACCGTCGCGCGCACGCTGCTTGGCGAACGCGGTTACGAGACGCTCAAAAGCCGGGTCAAACGACCGGCTTGAACCCGGGTTTCGGGACTTAAAGCGCGTCACGCGACAAACCGCTACGCACCCTCGGGTCAGGCCGCCCAGGGTCAGGCCCGAGCGCATGCTTTTGCGCGACATGGGTTAGGCGGCTTGCCGCGAAGGCTGTTGTGTCGCCCTCTCCAGCATCGAGAAGAAGGTCGCGAATTGACCCGCCGGATCGAGTTCCGGGCGCTCGGAGAATGCACGCGCCGCCGCTGAAAGCCGCCCATATTCCAGGCTGTCGGTCCACAGACGCCTGACCACTGCCACCCAGTCGGCGAGTGGGGCATCGTAATCCAGCACCACGCCACCGGAGCCGATCGCTTCGGGCAGGCCGCCACGACGCGAGCCGACGACTGGAATGCCGCTGCAATGGGCTTCCGACGCCACCCGACCCCAGGCCTCTTCCCATTTGCTGGGAGCCAGCAGGATTTTCGTGCGGCCGTAGACCGTCTTCATGTCGTTGGTCCGGCTCTCCAGGGTGACGTTGCCGAGCGGCGCGATCGTCTGCTCGATCCGGGCCCGATGATCATCGTCAAGCTTCCAGCTTTCGACGAACAGGAACGGGATTTCAGAGCAGGCGGCGGCGATGCGCACCGCAAGCTCGAAACCTTTTTCCTCATAGGGGTTGATCAGCGTGACAAACTCGCCTGTCGTCGGCGTGCGGTAGAGCGCGGGATTGATGGTCGGCGGTATAACCGTCGAATCGATATCGAATTTTGCCTTGTAGGTGCGCGCCGTGAACTCGGAATTGGCTATGTAGAGCGCCGAATGCAACTCGCGCAGATCGCCGCCCAATTCGTGGAACTCGACATTCCTGAGATAGACGACCAGCGGCACGCCTTCGGCCTGCAGCGCCTTGCCGATCGGAACCGACTTGTGGCACTGGACCACGGCGACATCCGGCCTCAGCTTTTCGACGGCGAAACCCGCCGCCTCCCAGGGAAACCAGGCGCGCACGACCGGATAGCCCGGAAAGCTGTCGATGACAGCGCGCTGCCTCAAAAGTTTCATCTTGGCGCGCGCCTTGTAGCCGAAGACGCCCTGGCCGAACAGGGCGGCGAGCACCGAAGCCTCATGCCCGTGCTCGCGCAACTGTTCGGCAAGGTGATGGGTGCTGGACTGGACACCGCCGCTGAACTGGGGCGTGTAACCGTTACCGCCTGCAAAAAGCACTTTCATGGTTTCGGCTCCTTGTCGCATTCTCAAGTTTACGGGCAATGACGCACGGCTTATTTACGGATGCTGGCTTGCGACCCGCTTCAAGCATCCTGCTGCGTCTCCAAATTGGCGAACGGATTGGTACACGGCTGCCATCCGGTGAACCGGACCGGGTCGGCTGGCGAACTGCGCCGGGCGTAGTCGGTCAGCATATGGAACTCGGCAATGACCCAGCGGTCGAAATGCCTGAGGTCCTCTTTTTTCTGTTCGGGCAGAAACCGGCGTGCGGCGCTCAATTTCAGCGCCTCAAGCACAGTGACAGCATCGCCCAGCTTTGTGTTTGGAAATATCCAGGGGTTCCGCTTCTGGAATTCCAGGACGAACTGCTGCAAATGTTCGATGCGCATGTTCAGCCTGCCGAAATATCTTTCGAGCGTGACGCGCACCAGGTCTTCGTCCGAAAGCGAGGAAACGGTGGCGTAGGCGATGCCGGTCGAAGCAACTCCGCCAGCCATGATGGCCAGTGCCGCGCGTCGCGAAACCTTGGTCATCCGGCCATTTCCTTTCCTGCTATCCGGCTCGCCGCCCGCAGGGAGAGGGCTGCCGCCGTCAGGCTCGGGTTGGCGCAGGAACAGCTTGGATATGTGCTCGAGCCGACGACAACCAGGTTCCTGAGCTGATGGTGGATCATGTCCCGATCGACCACCGAATCCGCCGGGCTCGAGCCCATCCGCAACGTGCCCTGGACATGCGACTCGGTGCGCCGGATGCCGCGATCGAAGATCTCTTCGACCGGCAGCGGCGCCAGAAGCGCCGCCAATTTCTCCTTTGCCCGCGCCATGCCGTTGACCGCATAGTCGGATGCTCCCGCGAAACTGACGAAGGCGTTTTCATCCTCGTCGAGAATCACGAGATTTTCCGGGTCGAGCAGGTCTTCGGTAACAATGATGATGGGAAGCGTCTGACGGACACGTCCCTTTTCAGGGCGCATCCCGTGCTGCCAGCGGTTTTCGAAATAGACCAGCGCCGCCGCATGGTCCGATCTGTGAGCGCCGTCATAAAGGCCGAAATTCAAGCCGGTGGTGATGGTGCTTCCGTCGAAATTGTCGACACCGTCGAGATAGGCTTCGAAATTCCATCCGTAGGATTCGTGCAGGCCGCGCCCGACGAATTCGCCCGACAGGCCGGACCGCAACATGATCGCCGGGCTCTGGATGGCATTGGCGCCCAGTATGAAAAGATCGCCGCTGACCGAATATTCCTTGCCCTCATGCACGAATGCGACCGAACGGACCGAACCGCCGATATGGTCGAGCCGGCGCACTTCAGCGCCAAGGCAGACCGAAACGTCGGGATGCTCGAAGAGGTGCATCAGGCCATTGTTGGCGGTGAATTTGGCATCGACCGGGCATAATCCGCATCGCAAGTTGGCGCAGCAAGAAGACCGTTGCGCGGTCGGCACGCGCGCGCGGGCTGTCGGCATGACAAAATGCTGGTCCGGCTGCGCCGCTTTCATCATCCGGTCCGGCGTCGACATGTGATGCGGTGGCTGGGGAAATGGCCTGGAACGCGGCATCATCGCCGCCATGTCGGGGTCGCCTGAAATCGACATGACGTCCTCTGCATCGCAGTAAAACGGCTCGAGCTCGTCATAGCTGATCGGCCAGTCGTTACCGACGCCATAGAGGCTTTTCAGCCTGAAGTCGTTCGGGTGAAAGCGCGGCGTCTGGGCGAACCAGCAATTCGTTCCGCCACCCAATCCGATGGTGTAATTCCACGGCTTGTCAGAGTTGGTCTTGTAGGTGGTCTTGTCCTCGATGTCGGTGTTGACGTTTTGCTCGAGCTGCCATTCATGCGTGTTGTGCCCGCCCCATTCCAGAACCAGAATGCGTGCCTTTCGCTGCTTGGCGAACGCATGCAGGAAGAAGGCCGAACCGAAACCGGAACCGACTGCGACAAGATCGAAATGCTCGTTGGCGATCTGTTCCGGCCTGATGCCCAGCACCATCAGAGAAGACCCCTTGTTGACACGAGCGCGTTCATCGAAGCCTTCGCGATCGTCCTTGATGTCCTAGCCCCCGGCCTGTCCCGCCTGATCTCACGCCGCCATCCTGCCGATCGAGTGATATTCGATGCCGTAGCGAGCGATGACCTTGGGGTCGTAGAGGTTTCGACCGTCGAAGATGATCGGCGTGGACAGCGCATCCTTGATCGCGTCGAACGACGGTGCCTTAAAATTCTTCCACTCGGTGGCGATCATGAGCGCATCGGCGCCACGCAGCGCTGCCTCCTTGGTCCCGCACAAGAGCAGATCCTCGCGCAGTCCGTAGACGGCCTGGCATTCCTGCATCGCCTCGGGATCGTAAGCCTGCACTTTGGCGCCGGCCTTCCAGAGCGCTTCCATCAAGACCCGAGCCGGCGCCTCACGCATGTCGTCGGTATTGGGCTTGAACGCCAGGCCCCACAGCGCAAAAGTCTTGCCCTTCAGATTGCCGTTGAAACAGCGGTTCACCTTATCGAACAGGACCGATTTCTGTTCGTTGTTGCGTTCCTCGACGGCGCGCAGCAGCTTTGCATCGAATTTGACGCCTTCGGCGGTCTTGATCAGGGCGCGCACATCCTTGGGGAAGCACGAGCCGCCATAACCGAGGCCCGGATAGATGAAGTGGTAGCCAATGCGGGGATCGCTGCCGATGCCCTTGCGGACCTCCTCGATGTCGGCGCCGAGTTCCTCGGCCAGATTGGCCATTTCGTTCATGAAGCTGATCTTGGTCGCCAGCATGCAATTGGCCGCGTATTTGGTGAACTCGGCGCTGCGCACATCCATCACGATCATCTTCTCGTGGTTGCGGTTGAATGGGGCGTAAAGCTCACGCATCACCGCCTCGGTGTCCTCGCTGCCGGTGCCGACGATAATGCGGTCGGGCTTCATGCAGTCGGCCACCGCGGAGCCTTCCTTGAGGAATTCCGGATTGGAGGCGACGTCGAAAGCAAGATCCTCGCGGCCCCGTGCCTTCAGCGTCACGGCGATCCTGGCCTTAATCTTTTCGCAGGTGCCGACCGGCACGGTCGACTTGCCGACGACGATCTTGGGCGCATCCATCTCCCGGCCGATGGCCTCGGCAACGGCCAGCACGTATTTGAGGTCGGCCGAACCATCCTCGCCCGGAGGCGTGCCGACAGCGATCATCTGGATCTGGCCATGCTTGACGGCGGCCGCGGCGTCGGTGGTGAACTTGATGCGGCCGGCCGCATGGTTCTCCTTGACGAGGTTTTCGAGCCCGGGCTCGAAAATCGGAATGAGGCCCTGATTGAGCCGCTCCACCTTTTTCACGTCGATGTCGACGCATAGTACCTGATGGCCGACTTCGGCAAGCACCGCCGCCTGCACCAGACCGACATAGCCGATTCCAAAGACCGTCAAATTCATTTGATTTCATTCCTGTTCAAGACTTCGGAGCGCTTTCGGCCCGGCCGGTTCAGATTGGTCTTTACTTAATGCTGCATGCCAGCGATTCAGGAAACTGGCATGGCTGGCCGAGCGCCGTGAATGCGATGCGATCCACTTGCAAGGTAAGCTTGCGACCCGGATCCGAAAACGGCCCCAGCCATTCCTTCATCGTGTCGCTGCCCCAGAGGCTAAAAAATATCTTTTGCGCATGGCTGGGCAGCTTTGCCGGATCGGTGATCGTGTTCACCAGCTCGCCATTGACGTACCAGCGCAGCCGGTCCTTCTCCCAGACGAAGGCGTAATCGTTAAAAGCCTTGTCGGTGCCGCCAGCTACATCCACCACTTTCTCGTTATTGCCCTTGCCGGCGATGTAGGCGTTGACCTGCACTTTGGAGGTGTCCTTGGTCAGCACCTCGAAGTCGATTTCATCCCACGGCTGCTTGTCGGTTGGGCCGATGTAGGTGAAGAAGGAGGCGTTGATGCCAGAGCCCGAATCGGTTTTCATCCGCGCCTCATAGGTGCCATAGCCGAAGCGCTGCTTGGATTGGACCTCGCCGCAGGCAAAGTCGCGATCCTTCACCTTCTGCTTTTCGAAACCGAGCGTCAGCATGCCATTGTAAAGCTTGACCTGTCTTTTGGACCAGATGCAGTTCTGATACTTGCCGTTCGCCCAGCCGTCGGCAATGTACCAACGCGCCCGGTCGAAGCTGGTGAAATCATCGACGAACGATGGCGCAGTCGGGATGTCCTGCGAACGGGAAGGGGTCGGGCCCGCAACCAGGCTGCCGAGTGCGACCAGCAGAAACGCTCCGCCCGAACATAGCTGCCTCAGTTTCCCTTGCCTCATCATGTGCGTGAACGGCCGGTCGCCGGTTGCTGGGGTGGACGTGCTTTTTGAATCCGCGTTCATACCAAACTCACCTTGTGCTGTGCGCCCCCCCAACCCAAGTCGATGTTCAAAACCATGACGAAACGAGTTGATCTTGACCTTCTGCCGGTAGCGTTCCCGGTTGACTCCTTCTTGCCCAGTGGCGGCAGCCAGGCTCTTTGAAATTTCACCCCGCGCCGGCGGCAGGGTTGGCGAAATCGGCCTTGGTGGCCGAGTCAGGTTGGGCGCTTTCATGGAAGATAGCATCCAGCGAATGCCGGAGACCCTTCATCAATTCGTTCTGGCGGGCGAGCGCCGCGATGCGCCGCTCGTAATTCAAAATCGACTTCGTCAGTTCGCTGACCTCGGAGGATCTGCTGGAGGAGGCCGCGCCATTTTCCATCGCCTCGACCAGGAAGGCGGCGTTGGTGGCCTTTGTCCGGTAGCGATTCTCAAGCCCGTTTTTCTCCGCCTCGATCTCGGCTGCGATCTGGTCAAGCAGCTTTGCCAGGCGGTCAAGGCGCGAGATATCGGTCTGCCTGTCTCGAGCCGGATCCCTTGATCTGAAGCCAAATATCGAGGCCATGCGCTCAGTTTCCTGTCATAGCCGGCCCAAGCTGTCCCTTGTGCCCGGCCGGGCCAAAAAAGTTCTTGTCGCATCGTCCAGCTCCTCTGACAGGCGGACATTTTCGGCCGATTCAAACAGCCAATCAGAATTGCTGCACCGCAACATACATGCCATTCCCAAAGCGAGTAGGCAACCACCTAGTGCGGCGAATCGGAAATTCGCATCGCTTTGAGGCAGGGTAAGGACCTGTTGACATGATCGGTGTGGCGCGCCGGCGGACCAGCTCAAGCCTCGCCGACCGGGCTGGTTGCGGCCATGAGAAAGCGTCGCGACGGCACAGGCTGTTTCGAGCCAAAGCCGGCGCGGCGAAACAGCGCATCCAGCTTGTCGGCGGCCACGCCGCGAACGATGGGGATGAGATTGGATTGGCTGGCCAGGGCGTAGGCCGCAGCCGCTGTCAGCCCTTTCTCGTTCTTCACGTCGAGGAAGTTTCGCAACCGATATTTGTCGCGTACCTGCCGTTCGTGCTTTCTGAGCACGGCCTTGGAGCCTTCCGGCAAACTGTCGATCGCCAGCAGCGCCAGATCCGCGTCGGCCAGACGCTTGAGATCCTGCGTCTTGTGCTGGCCGCTCAGCGAATCCGCGCGAACGATCGCTCCGTAGCCGCAGGACCTGATGACCTTGAAGCGCGCCCCGCAAGCAACTGCGCGCGCGTAGAGTTCATAGTCTTCGCCCAGCCGCAGGTTTTCGTCATAGCGCAGCCCATGCCGGTCCAGAAAAGCGCGGCTGATCACTGGCTTGAGGAAACCCAACTCACCTCTCTGCACAAGACGACTGGAGATGTTGCCTTCGATGAAGCGCTCGAAATCGAGAAATTCCGGATCGGCCGCAAACCGCGGAGCGGTGATTTTCGAAACGTCGGTCGCCGCATCGTCCCTGATCATCATGATGTTGTCGGCAGCGAAATCCCAATCGGCGCTGGCGAACAACTCGCGAAATCTGCCCTCGAGAAAAAAATCGTCGGCGTCCAGAATGCTGATGAATGGCGATTTGGAGCTGGCGATCGCGGCGTTGCGGGCCACGGAAGGACCGCCGTTGACGTCGAGCCGGATGACGGAAAGCCTGCCGCTGCCATCGTCGGCCGCCCGAACGACTTTCGCGGTATCGTCAGTGGAGGCGTCATCGACGACGACGACTTCGGCCACCTCCGGCTCGCGCAAGGCCGATGCGATGGCAACCGCGATTGTCCGCGCCGCGTTGCGAGCGGCAATGATCACGCAGACTTCCGGTTCTGTCATCAATTCGCCTCTCGACTGCACAGGTAGCTCCGAATTTCTCCCCCAATGCAGCTCTCGTTCTCACTGACTGCCCGGCTGTACGAAACATCAGCCGGCACTTATGCTGCGAGTGCGAAGCATCGTTAAAATCACTCGCTCCGTCCAGTCTTTCCTTTCGGGGTCGTCATGGCGCAAATCGACGGGCGGTGAAATGCCAGCGGATAGGCGGGCCGCTTCGCACACCATCCCTGCCCATTCTGGATGGGGCGTCGGCGCACTCGAGTGGCTGATCACCAGGTCGATCGACAGAGTTTAGGCAGTGGTGGCTGAGTCAGAGGAGGCTGATGGGGAAATCCGCAAGTCGGTTGCCCAGGATGCTGTCGGGCGAGCAGTCCGCCAGGGACCCGGCCGACGCTACCTGCCGTCAGGTCAGTGGAGGCTTCTCCTGGCACTGAACTTCTCGCCATCGGCCGCTTCGGTCGAACTCAGCTTTCGTTCGACGTCGCGAATCTTGTCGGCCGACGTCGGGGTATTTCTGGCAACCATGGCGAAAACAAGCAGAAAGTAGCCCAGTTGAATGACAATGGCGCAGGCTATAGCGCGAAAAAGCGTTGTGCCTAGCGAAGCGCCGTCGAGATAAGACCAGGCGACCACGATCGCCAGCGCGAAAATCATGCCAATAATGAATTTTGGTAGCGACATACCCGACAGCCCGTCAACCTGCTCGGGCAAAAATCGATGATTGACCACCCCGAGCCTCCCTTCGCCATGCGAGCTTGTTGAGGCCACCCGCTTTTTTGGCCGGTTGCTTCCGGCCTTCCCACGCTGTCCATACTCTGACAGAAACAATTTGCAACTCTATTAAGGTGTGCAATAGCGGGCAAGGCCAGCCGCAAATTATTTTGCATAAGTTCGGGGGATCGACTCTGCCATGTTGCGACGCACACCCCGGCATCACAACCAATCGCCCGGTATGGACTCACGTCAGTAAGAGCCGCAATATTAATCAGTATTTTACTTTAGGAGCGCTTTATATTTTAAAAAGCTACAGCACGATAATTCTCAACTACGCGGCACGAAGAGCGATACGCCCAAAATCAGCCTCAAAAAGGCACTAACTTTTTCAAGGTTGCCCATAATTTGTCACGAACGCGCCATAAAAGGCCAAAATTTGCGCAGGATCGGTTTATTATTTAATCAATGCATGACGCGATTATTTCAGGCGCTCAAGGAATTGTGTGTTGCGATGCAGCATTTTTTTGATATCGTGCGGCAAACCATCCGTTCAACGTATGGAGTTTATGCATGAGGGACGTAGCCAAGCCGGCCGACGCGGATTTTCCACAGGCCGGTATCGACTTTCCACCAATCGGCGGCCTGCTCAAACGCAGCTTCGATATCGCCGGTTCACTGATTGGGCTGGTTGCTCTCAGTCCGCTGTTTGTGATGGTCGCGCTGCTTGTCAAGTTTTCCGACGGCGGGCCGATTTTCTACGGTCACAGGCGGATCGGGCGGGGCGGACGGATTTTCCCGTGCCTCAAGTTTCGCACTATGGTGCAGAATGGCGAACAGGTGCTGGCGGCATACCTTGCCGCGAACCCGGACGCCAAGGCCGAATGGATAGCTACCCGCAAGCTAAAGAACGATCCGCGCGTCACGCGTGTCGGGGCCGTGCTGAGGAAGCTCAGCCTCGATGAACTGCCGCAGATCATCAACATCCTTCAGGGTGACATGAGCCTTGTCGGTCCTCGCCCGGTGGTGCGCGACGAGCTCGAAATCTACGGCAGTTCGGCCGTCTATTACCTGAAATCGCGCCCTGGCCTGACCGGGCTCTGGCAGGTCAGCGGCCGCAATGACGTTTCCTATGACAGCCGTGTCGCGTTCGATCGCCACTATGTCGAAAACTGGTCGCTGTTCGAGGACATTCGCATCATCATCAAGACCGTGCCTGCCGTCTGGATGTCGCGGGGCTGCTATTGACCGGCCGGCAGCCGGTTGTGCGCGGAGTGACTGTCCAGACGCCAGGCATTCTGCAGCAAGCTTCATCGGACCGGCCCAAAGCGAATCGGAAAACATACAGTTGAAAACAGACATCTTCGAAATCTCCTGGGCCGGCACGGTTAGCAATCGCATGCGTCCGATGCGGCTTATGACCACCTGCCTCGCGCTGGCGCTCGCCGTTCCGCAACTCGCCGCGGCCGACGAGTACCGGCTTGGATCCCAGGACAAGCTGACCATCCGCGTGGCCGAATGGCAGACCGTTGAAGGCACGTTCCGCGACTGGACAGCCGTCAACGGAGAATACACGGTCGGCCCGTCTGGAACATTGTCGGTGCCGTTCGTCGGCGAAATGCCGGCATCCGGCAAGACCACATCCGAGATCGCGGCGGCGATCAGCCAGGCGCTCCAGCGCAAGCTCGCTCTGGCGGACCGGCCGGAAGCCTCCGTCGAAATGGCGCAGTACAGGCCGTTCTACATTTCCGGGGAGGTGCAGACGCCGGGCCAGTATCCCTACGTGCCCGACCTGACCGTCCTGAGGGCGATGAGCATCGCCGGCGGTGTCCGGCGGGCCCCCGAAGGACAGCGGTACGACCGCGACATGATCAACGCCAAGGGCGAGTTTGACGTTCTCCAGGACCAACGGGTCCGACTGATCGTTCGGCGCGCGCGCATCGAAGCACAGATCGCCGACAAGCCGACATTCGACGTGCCGAAAGAGCTGGCCGAGGATCCGAAGCTGGCAAGCATCGTTGCCGACGAGATGGCGATCCTGACGGCCGATCAAAAGAATCTCAAACTGCGCCTTCAGGCGCTCGACGATTTGAAGAAGCTGCTGCAGAGCGAGATCGATTCGCTGCAGAAAAAGATCGTCAACCAGCAGCGGCAGGTCGACCTGGCAAAGGAACAGCTCAGCGGCATCGGTTCGCTGGCGCAAAAGGGCCTTGTGGTCAACACTCGGGTTCTGGGTTCGCAGCAAACGATCGCCGACCTGGAAGGACAGATCCTGGATTACGAAACGGCTATCCTCACCGCCAGGCAGTCGATCAGCAAGGCCAACCAGGACGCCATCGACCTGGAGAACACCCAGAATGCCGACCTCGCCACTGGCCGGCAACAGGCAGAAGCCGATCTCGCCGAAACAATGCTCAAGATGAACATGCACACCGGCCTGATGGCCGAAGCCATGTCGGGGAACCCGGCGCTACAAGGCTATCGCGACGGCGAAGAGCCAACGATGTCGTTTGGCCTGGTCCGGATGGTCGACGGCAAGACCAGCGAAATCGCCGCCAGCGAAGATACACCCGTGCTGCCTGGGGACGTGATCAAGGTGAAGCTGGTGCCAATGGCAAGCCAGTAAGCCTTCGAGCGATCGGCCGATCCGATCAAGCCGAACAAGATTCGATCGGCAAAGAGTTCGACCCGGACGAGTTCGACCATGAACTCGTCGACACTATGCTCGCTGCCCGACAAGCCAGCCTGCCGCCAACTCGGGACGTGAGTAATTACAGCGCAAGGAGATGTTGTGCTTTAGTTGCAACTCAAATCCGAGGAGGACTTCGTCATGCACAGTGCAAGGGACGAAATCGTCAGTCGAGAAAGAGAATTTCACAATCTCAGGTTTAGTCAGGAGGAGGATCCAAGAGGAAGCCTGGACAAGTGGTATCGAACGATTCGACATGGCGCTGAACGTCAAGACGAGCAGATAAAACGGCTTTCGAAAAACGCAGACGTGCTCGAGTACGGTTGCTCCAATGGCGGGTGGTCCCTGCATTCCCTGCACCTGCCCGATCTTTGCCGATCTCTGACGGGGATCGATATTTCGGATGTAGCAGTAAACAAGGCGAACGAACGGGCGAGCGCGCTTGGAAGCACGAACGCTACATTCCTGGCGATGAATGCGGAAGCCATGTCGTTCGAGGACAACAAGTTCGACCTGGTGTATGGACGCGGGATCATCCATCACCTGGACCTGGACCGGTGTTTTTCCGATGTGGTCCGTGTCCTGAAGCCGAACGGCGTGGCGTCCTTCTACGAGCCGATGGGACACAATCCGCTCCTGAATGCCTACAGAAAGCGGACACCCCTCATCCGCACCGCTGATGAACATCCCTTGCTGATTTCGGACTTCGCTTTGGCCCGCCGCTATTTCAGCGATGTCCAGGTGGACTATTTCGGCCTGTGCTCCGTAGGAAGCGCGCTCATGCCGCGAACCATTTCGGAGACCGTCTACACGGTTGGCAAAGCTGTCGATTCAGTGGTTTTGACGCTTCCCTTTGTGAAGCGGTTCGCATGGTACGCGCTCCTGACCCTCAGGGCCTGATCAACAGGCAGCAAACCCAACTCGGGCGAGGCTCGCCTGCTGCCTGTGAGATGAGATGATTGCTTGGCCTTGGCGCTGTCAGGCGGCGTTTTTGTGCGCGCCACCAAAATCAAGGTAATATTTTAGCCCTTGCTTAGCGCCCTGCGGTTTCTGGTTCCGCGAGGTCCGCTGCGGTCCATCGGGGACGGGCGACATGCACCCTGACCAGCTTGAAGTAGCTGTAATACAGGAGGAAGGAGCCCGTGATGTAGGGGTTGAAGGTGTCGATCTCAACGAAGGACCGAATGAACAAAAGCACCATCACGCCGGCAAGAATCACCGACTCGGCTTGCCATGCCCTGAATATCAGGGCCGATATATGGCCCCATAGCGTGCGCAGGATGATCAGCGAAATCAGCGTCGCCCCGACATAACCGAGCTCGACGAGGGCTTCGATATAGGTGTTGTGGAAGTGGAAGCCGCTTCGGGTTGTGATGTAGAATTCGTTCCAGAGCCGCTCGGCCTCGGCGAACCCCTGCACCCAATAGGCCGCGTAGCCGACGCCGAGGACTGGCGCCTGCTGCGCCGCTTCCCAGCCCTGCTCCCAGAGATAGGTCCGTCCGGTGAGCGTGGAATCCTTTCCGAAGGCGCCAAGGACGAAATCCAGAAGTCCTGCAAAGGCAACCGCGGTGACCACGACCAGCCCGCATGCGCCGACCACGAAAATCACCCGTCGGTAGCGGAGTGGAAGCTTTTTGGCCATGGCAAGCAGAGCCACCAGAGCGAGAACTGCCGGTATCGAAGCCGTCGAGGTGGCGGAATGCGCCATGATCAGAAGATAGGCCGATAGGACGAGGATGGGCGCCGTCAGGATGAAGCTTATCCGGCCGCGCCTGAGAAAAACCAGGAAGACAATGCAAAAATAGATGCCAAGGGAGGCGACAAAGCCGATCTGGTTCTTGGAGCTGAATGCGCCGACGAAATTGTACGTCCCGTCGAGCATATCATAGGAATAACCCCCGACCTTGAGCGAATAGAGCAGGACGACAAAAATCCCGATCAGCGAGCCTATCGTCAACGTCCGGACGCTGACGGTGCGCGCGGCGATGTAGGCGCAGGCGATATGGGAGCAATACTGGATTGACGTCCTCAACGTGATGCCGGGGGCATCCGACCAGAACACCGAGAGGCAGACATAGAATGCAAACGCCAGCGGCAGCCACGCGCTGGAGGCATGCCGCAACAGCCGCCGGTAGTCTACCAGGATCAGGGGAAGCCAGACCGCATAATAGGCCAGGATCAAGATCGGGCCGAAAACCGAGGAGTAGGAGAACGCCCAAATGGAGATGGCAACAGCAAATGCGCCGTAGACGGTGCTCTTCTCCGGGTCGACCAACAGAGATTTTGGAATCTTCATCTCGGTAGCGAATTCCCGTCCATGCAGTTCAATGCCGATTCGTCGCCGCGCCATGCGCGAACGCTCTCATTGTGCAGTGCAATATAACCCATCCCCCACAGCCTGTCACCCAAATGAGGCAAAAACAGCCATAAGGCGCCCCGAGACGGCGGGAAAAGGCCACGACAGGCCGTGCGGCAAGAACCCGAGCATCCCGGCGCAGGGCTGGGGCATCGCTCTCGGCGCCCTCAAAAGCCATCGCCGCCGCATCTAACGAGAGGGTCGGCATGACCGCCGCGCGGAACTGTTTTTGCAGTTGCTTTCAGCACCGGACCGAAAAATAGCAGCCGGCATTCGTTGCATCCGTTGCAATGAATGAGGCCCTCCGCGTACGCTATCTCGGGGACAACCAGACGATGGCCACACCAACAATTGGCAGACGCTGGTCGTCCCCGATCTGTTGGGTTGGAGCAAACGGATGGACAAACCTCGAATCTTCCTGGGCTCGTCGGGGAAGCAGAAAAAGCTGCTGCAGGCGCTGACACGCGGTCTTGAAGACATCGCGCATGTGGAACCCTGGACGACGTCCTTCAATCCGGGGACAACCACACTGGGGCGCCTGCTCGAGCTTACGCGGGAAGTCGACTTCGCCGCTTTCGTCTTCGCCCAGGACGATTGGACCAGTGTAAGCCTGCCAGCATCATCTGCTCCTGTATCCGCTCAGGCTTCTCCGCGAGACAATGTCGTCTTCGAAGCCGGCCTTTTCGGCGGAGTCCTTGGAATGCGCCGAACGTTTATCCTTCATGCCAACGGTTCCAAGCTTCCAAGCGATCTCCTGGGCCTGACGTCCGTGAGGTATGGCGAAGCGACGACCGCCGCGGAGATGAGAGCGGTCAACCAAAAGCTGCGAAAAGCTGTTGAAAATGAAGGCCGCGTCGCCCGAATAGAGGGCCTTTGGTGGCAGTTTTCCCTGTCGGAGCGGACCGTAAAGGAACCGTCCGCCGTGAGCCTCCTGCGTATCGCGCGAGACCGCGATGGTGCGTTGGAGTTGGCCGGCCGCTCATGGCAAGAGAATGGCAGTCTGTCAGCCAGATACTGGAGCGAGGCGGTAAAGGAGAGAAAGGAGCCTGCCGGCATCTTCTACTTTTGGAATGGAGAACGGCCCTTGGATGCGAACGCGTCGCAGTTGTACGGGACGGGGGAGATCCGGCTCGAGTCCGCCGATCGCGCGTCCGGGTACTTTACCACACGCGCCGACACGCAGCCAAAACTGAACGCGCGCACCTCAGGCGTCTACTTGCGCGCCGAACCGGAGGACTTGAGCATCCTGGACGGGCGCGACAACCAGCGACGAGTGGAGTTGATCGCGGAGCGGCTGAGCCATTGGAAGTCGATCAAGAACGTTTGAACTGTGCGCGTGGAAGTCGCCTTGCAGAGACGGCAGCCCCAGCATCGAATGGTCAGGTCGTAGCCAAGAGCGGCTCTCAACCGCCTGCTCCTGGCCCGCCATGAACCTGTTCGAGGCTCCAGTCCCCGGCTTGAACTTCTCCGCTGTTGACTTCACATTCGCCGCCGGCGGTGTCGCCAGGCGCCCGTCGGGGCGGGCAAATGAGGGAGACCATATGCCAATGAGTTTTGCGGGACGGTTTGCCGGACGATCGGCCGTGGTCACCGGTGGCGCCTCAGGCATCGGCCTGGCCGTCGCGCAACGAATCGTTGAAGAGGGCGGGCGCGTTTGCGTCTGGGATCGCAACTCCACCCAGATCGAGCAGGCCAAGGCTGTCATCGCCGACTTGCACGGCGTGACCGTCGACGTCGCCGATCCCGTAGCGGTCGCACAGGCCGCCCGGCAGACGATCGAAGCCCTTGGCGCGGTCGATATCCTGGTCACCAGCGCGGCCATCACCGGACCGAACATGACGACCTGGGACTATTCGGTGGAGGATTGGCACCGGGTCATCGACATCAACATCAACGGCGTCTTCTACTGCAACAAGGCGCTGGTTCCGCACATGCTCGAGCGCAATTACGGCAGGATCGTCAACATCGCTTCGATCGCCGGCAAGGAGGGAAACCCGAATGCCTCTGCCTACAGCACCTCGAAGGCGGCGGTGATCGGCCTGACCAAGTCGCTGGGCAAGGAACTGGCGAAGACCAAGGTGACGGTGAACTGCGTCACGCCGGCAGCGGTGCGCACCGCGATCTTCCAGCAGATGAGCCAGCAGCACATCGATTTCATGCTGTCGAAAATACCAATGGCGCGGTTTGGCGAGGTCGAGGAGGTGGCGGCGCTGATCTCGTGGATCGCTTCCGAGGAATGTTCCTTTACGACGGCTGCCGTTTTCGACGTTTCCGGCGGCCGGGCGACCTATTGAAGCAACTGGAACGATTTGCAACCACGGACGCCAGACTGGAGTTCCCGTCGTTTGCTTAGGATCGAACCTCCACAGTCCGACGAAGAACTGCTCGACCGCTTCCAGCGCGCCGCCTTCGGCTATTTTCTGGAAACCGTGAATGCGGAAAACGGACTGGTTGCCGACACGTCGCGGCCAAATTGGCCGGCAAGCATCGCGGTCGTCGGCTTCGCCCTGTCCTGCTATCCGGTCGGGGTCGAGCGCGGCTGGATAGCACGAGACGCAGCCGTGAAGCTGACGCTTGCCGCACTGCGTTTCTTCTGGAACAGCCGGCAAGGCGATGGCGACGACGTCACCGGCCACAAAGGCTTTTACTACCATTTCCTTGACATGCGGACCGGCCTGCGCGCCTGGCGATGCGAGTTGTCGGTGGTTGACACGGCGCTGCTGATGGCCGGCGTGCTCACGGCTGGCGCCTTTTTCACAGGCGACACTGACGACGAAACCGAAATCCGCGAGCTGGCGGAAATGCTCTACCGACGCGTCGACTGGCGATGGATTCAAGGCAGCAGACCGACCTTGCGACAGGGCTGGAAGCCGAAGAGCGGCTTTCTGCGTTATGGCTGGGAAGGCTACAACGAAGCGACGATCCTTTACGTCCTGGCAATGGCCGCCCCCGACAAGCCAGCCTCGGACGACAGCTATGCCGGCTGGACCGCGACATATCAGTGGGAAAACATCTACGGCTACGACGTTCTCTATGGCGGCCCGCTGTTCATGCACCAGTTCTCACATGCCTGGATCGACTTCGATGGCATCCGGGATGCGTTCATGCGGGACAAGAACTCGGACTATTTCGAAAACAGCCGCCGCGCGACCTACCTTCACCGGGACTATGCGCGGCACAACCCCTCTGGCTATGACGGCTACGGCGAAGCACTTTGGGGCCTTTCGGCGGGTGACGGACCCGGCAAATTCCGCGCGCGGATCGAGCGGCGGCCGCGCAAATTTTCCGGCTATGCAGCGCGTGGCGCACCGTTCGGCCCCGATGACGGAACGATTGCGCCGTGGTCGTATCTCGCATCGCTGCCCTTCGCACCGGAAATCTGCCTGCCTGCGCTGCGCCACCTCAGAGAACGCCACCCTGAGGTGGTCGACGGTTTCAGGATGCCGAGCGGCTTCAACCCGACGCTGGCGAACCGGCGGAAGTTCGGGCCGAGCGGCTGGATATCGGATGCGCATTATGGACTGGACCAAGGCATCGTCGTGCTGATGATTGAAAACCACCGCTCGCGGCTGATCTGGGAGCTGATGCGGTCGAGCCCGCATATCCGTCGCGGCCTGTGCAAGGCCGGGTTCTCCGGCGGCTGGCTGTCGCAGCCGGCGAGCCCTCCTCGCAAGGACCCCTGCTGAATGACGGCTAAAACGCGCCGCGTTTTACCGGCCTCCTGCGACGCCCTTTAGGTTGCTGTTCCATGCATGTGCGCGACATGCATTAGAGCGGGATGAAGAGAGGCTGAATCGAAGGGGGATTCCCAAATCAGCGGGGATTTGATTCAACATGCTGGCTGGG